>JADFXJ010000014.1 GCA_015233615.1 Nitrospirota bacterium | reverse complement strand
TCACGGGGGGTAGGGGGGTGGCAAAGGGCACGTCCTTTCGCTACCCCTTCTGATTATGTGCCATCTCCACAACGCTACCCAAGACTTGGCCTCAGTGAGTTTCATCGATAATATCATAATATTGCGTCATCTTTGTCAAGCTTATTCTCAAGAGCTTCAAATGTCTCTATTGGTAATGTGGTCGGCATACTTAATCGTAACACTCGTAGAATCGGATTTTCAAGGGTTAAGTAGCGATTAAGCAGGTAAGAATTGTGGTAAATCGGGGTAAAATAGCTTTACATCATCTGAAAGCCATGGTTCATCTATATTGGTATCGTATTGCTTGGATCGCTTGAATTGTTCGTTTTGTGTTGTTATTGTTCAGCCTTTTCAATTATTATATTGGATGGATTTCATCCCCTTATACTTTAAAGAAAAGCTTACGATTATAAATTCGGGTGGGTACGTGGGGGTTGTCACCTTGTGGTCGCGGCAGAAAGTGGTTATCGAGAGGTTCCGCGAAAGCGGCGTAGACCTCGACCCTGCGACGTCGCCTATAGCGGTATTCGGCAATCTCTACGGCAACGGGATTAAGTATCTCCTTGCGAACCTTCTTAACAACCCACAGATACGGGTATTAGTTATATGCGGAAGCAACCGCTCCCGTACTATGGAGGAATTGCATTCCTTTTTCGCAAACGGCACGGAAAGCTATGTCTCTGAGGGCGTGGAGCGCCAGAGGATAGTGGGTACCGGCCGCTTGCTCGACAACTGCCTTTCCAGGGCACTCTTCGAAAACCCGCCCGAGGTGGTAGTGCTGGGCGACATTTTGAAGGATGAATTTTCGTCGGCTATCAAGTCGTTTTTCGATTCCATCTCCCGTCGTGCAGAGGGTATTACCAATGCCGCCCGCAACCTTCAGAGAATGAAAGTAGATCTGCCGGAGGTTAAGGTCTCCACCTTTCCCAGCAACTTACGTGCACACACCATCGTGGAGGATGCGCCTCTCGAAGCGTGGAAAGAGCTTATCTACCGTCTACACCGTTTTGGAACGATAGAAGACCTGGGGCCCAACAAGGGCCGGCGCAAAGAGCTCCAGAACGTCAAGGTCATCGTGGAAACCCCTGTCGAGGAATCCGGGGATGTACTTAGCACGTATGGTTTTTCGCTGGACGCATTCAAGTCCTACCAGGAAAAGATATTGAACGGTCAAAAAAGGGAAGACGATCCATACGACTATGGCAACCGCATAAGGGAACACTTCGGCTTGGACGCTCTGTACGAGTGCATAGCCCGTCTGAAGGAAAACACACAGGATCGACGTTCGTTCATAAGCCTGTGGGACACAAGGTTCGACATGATGGCGCAACAAAGTACTCCATGCATGGTGACTATATTTTTCCGGGTTTTGCAGGGCCGTCTTACACTTTCCGCCACGTTCAGGGTACATAACGCCATAGACGCATGGCTACAGAACCTATACGGCCTTATGGCCATACAACGAACCGTCTGTGACGCTATAGGTGTACCGGCAGGAGCCATTACTATAATAAGCCACTCCATAAGCCTCAACATTTCCGATTACGACAAAATAAGCGGCGTGATTAAGGAAAAGGGGAAGAAATTCCGATTCAGGCCCGACCCGTGTGGGCAGTTCCGGGTGTCCGTCGAGGAAGGGCTTATAGTGGTAAGACAACTTCTGGACGGCAACGTCGTCAACGAGTACAGGAGCAAAAAGGCCGAGCGCCTACAGTACGAGCTGAATCGCGATAGCGCCATATCGGACATTGGCCACGCCATATTTATAGGCAGGCAGATGGCGCGGGCTGAGATGTGCATCAAACGTGGCGAGGCATTTACCGAAGATCCTTGATCGCCATTAGGATTCAACCGAAAAGGGGAGGGGGTGATGGAAGGGAGAATACCGGGGCTCGCCTGAATGAGGAATCATGCCAAGTTGCGGTCATATGAGTAAGGTACCCGGACAAACATAAGATTTCAGAGAAAAGCACAAAAAGTAGAGGAAGTGAATAGCCCTACAACGACACTTGAGAAAAAGAACCATGCTAAATCAAAGGGTTACAGATTTTGAGGTTACTTAAAGTTATCTTATGAATCACCCACTTAGATAGAAAGTGACGTTGTAGGGATAGTCCTTTTTCGTGTTTTTCGTGCCTTTGTTCGTGTTTTTCGTGTTAATCTTTTGTCCTTTCCTTTTTTTGAATGCCAATCAATATCAGGTTTAATCGTGCACGAAAGAGTAATTGCCTTCCAGAAACGCCTTCACGTACCAGTCCTTTGCATCCATGCTGCTTATTGCCATGTCCAGTTGTCTGGAGCAGCCGAGAAGGCGTCCGAGCATATCGAGTTTTTCTTCCGTCTCCGCCCTGGACGCCCCGTTGAGGGAGGCTATAACTAAATCTCCTTTTACGTCTACTTTGAAACCGAACGTCTCCGTCACTTCTTTTATGAATAAGGCGCGCCTGATTCTTCCATCCGTCGAGGCTCCGCCGCCGTAAAAACGGAAATTGACGTAATTATTGATATAACTTTCACCGCAAAACGCGTCTATTATCGTATAGTGGTACGCGAGTTTAATGCTGAGGTTAACGTAACTGTCGGTAACGATTACGTATCCCTTGCCGCCTTTTTCCGTGACTCCCGTACTGACGAAAGACCGTACCATGACCGAAGCCAGTCCTCCCATATCGAGGTCCACCGCACCGGCCCACCGGACGCCTTCATGAACCATTCCACGCCACAACGCCTTAAAAGGTATGGAGCATATTTGCTCTGCGGATATTTTTCGCAGGAACTTTGCGTCATCCACAACCCCTCCGTCCAGGTCGATAATATAAAAATTCATCGGCACACGCTGCGACTTAAGCACCTGGGTGGAGTTTTCTTCCTCCGTAAGTTTCCCTATGCGAAACATCTCCTTAACCGACATTTCATGCACGAACCTAATCATATCGTGTACCGTTCGAATGTCTTTAGGGCTGATATCGGCTTCGTCGATGGCGGTTAAGTTCAGACGCGTAATGTTGCCCATAACGCTCCGGACAATTGCCTCGGCTTGCATATATTCCTCCGGTACCGTTTTTTCGGGGGCCGCGTAGGTTTGTCTGATTGCACGGCCTTTATAAATACGCCCCGTATCGGCGTCGACGGTTACAACCTCTCCGCTCTTCAACGTTTCTTTCATATTTTTCACGTTAATAATCATGGGGGTGTTGAATTCGCGTGCTACCGTGGCGAGATGGCTCGTTCTGCTGCCGGTTTCGATAACCAGTGCCGCGGCCGAAGGCATTAGCCTTACGTACTCGTTGGAAGAACTTTTTGCGGCCAAAACGGCACCTTTCGGAAAATCCGTGATCCGTTCGAATCTGTCGACGATATACACCGGACCGCAGGCAACACCGCGGCTGGCCGTCTCTCCTTCCGCTAAAATGACCTTTTTTTCACGAACGGCCTCCGCAGCCGGTGAAATAACCCTTTTTACGTGCAACGGGCGGGCTTGAAGAATGACAATCCGGCCCTTTTCGTCAACGGCCCATTCTATATCCTGGGGCGTTCCAAAGTGTTTCTCTATCAGGCAACCGAAATCATACAGAATCTCGACTTCATCGTCCGAAATGGTGCGAGCTTCGCGGTTATTATCTGGCACGGGAACTTCCATTACCCCGCCGTTTGGGTCCAATACCAGTTTAACGTCTTTGGCGGGAATGATTTTATTAATTATCGCACCTTCTTTTTTGCGGTCCAGAATATAAACGTCGGGAGCTATTGTCCCATTGACGGCATACTGGCCCTGTCCCCATACCGAACTTATAATGGCTTCGTCATTGTCCGGGCTGCCTGGATTCAGCGTATAAAGGACTCCGGATGAACAAGCGTCAACCATCTCCAGTACAAAAACGGCCATGGGCATATCTTTATCCTTAACTTTCTTTGCAAGCCGGTAAAACAGCCCCATCTTGCCGTACTTGCTTGCCACTACCTGTTTATACGCATCTATGAGGGCGTTAACCTGCACATTTAATACACTCTTGAACTGTCCTGCAAAGGAAATCCTCCCATCCTCGCCAAAAGCGCTTGACCTGACGGAGAACTTTTTATCGATTCCAATATGCACGGCTTCTTCGATAATCTGTTCCGAGATTGCAGGGGGCACTTCGGATTTCATAATCAATTCTTCAATCTTCTCCGACGCCAGGTCGATTCCATCCGTATCGTTTATATTCAGAGGAGCAAGGATATCGTCTATTATATGGTTGAGGTTGTTAAAGGACATAAATTCCTTATAGCTCGAAACAGTTATCGAAAACCCACGGGGAGCCGGCAGATTTAGCACGTTACGAACCTCACCGAGGTTGCCGGCCTTGCCGCCGGTATCTTTTATATTTTTTGCCGTTATCTTATCTATAGGCATGATAAAGCCGCATTCGGGCTGTTCGGGTTCTTCTTTAAGGTTGGCCATCGTGTTTTCCCTGATACGCTCGAGCACGTCAAAGAGGAACATATAACGTTTGTCGGCCATGTCGTTTAAGCTCTGTATAAAACCGAAGGTAGTATTAAAAATCTTCGCCAGGTATGATTTCAATGAAGATAGTGTTATGGTTTTTTTGTCTATTTCCTCTTCGATCTCGGAAAGGGAGTTTAAAAGTTCGTTGTTTTTCAAAAGGAGGTTTTTGTAACTGTAATATCTGCTTCTGAGTATGAGGTAGTCGTCACCCGGAATCAGAAGCTCGATTCCGGAGTCACCATTTTTTTTGAGAATGATACTCTCGATCTTATTAAATAACGATTCAGCCTTTTTAACAATAGTTCCAAATTTCAAGTTTCTTCCCGATATTAATCGCTGCCGGCATACATTTGACGTGCATTCGGCACATATCCAACGCACATCTGGCACGCCTACGGCATGATTTACGGTAACTATGCCAGATTATATTTACCTTCGAGAAAGTTCCTGGCATAATGCCGAACTGTCCGGTCGTCATCCGGCAGGGTATCGAGATGGCGAGTATACGCAGTCAATCTTCCTAAATAATTCAAAAGCGTCTCCATCTCGGAACGGGAAATGTTATCGGTACGCGCAACGAGGAGGTTGTCTTTTGTGTTGATTCTCATGTTTAATTCCCTCAGTATGGCGGCTAAAAGCTCGACTCGCCGAGATCTTTTCATACCTCCGGACGTACTGCCGACAAATCTGAAATATACGTGGTTGTCCCTTATATTTTCGCTGCAGTAACAGTCCACCATGTTGAAGTGATACCCAAAGCGGAGAATAAGATTGACATACTCACGCGACACTACCGCAACGTTTTTCCCGGGATAACACATATTGGGAAAGCCGTGTGTTTTCGACGCGTTTGGCATAAAATCGGTAATTCCGACGGCCCCCCCCCGTAAGTGCCATGCACCGGGATGCACCATACCTCCGACGATCGCCTTAAAAGGAATTGAGGTTATCTCATCTATCGAAGCGCTTAACGGGGTACTTACCGAGGCGCTTACCGAGGCGCTTTTTGCCGTACCATTGCCGTTACCATTTCCGTTGTTTCCTTTTGACTTCAGCCCTCCACCGATATCTATTATAAATATTGCGGCCGGTACTGCAGCGTCGAGTTTCACGGCTATATTATCCTGCAAAATTTCCTTGTAACGGTCTATGTCAACGAGTTCCGCGATTCCCTTTTCGTGGATAAACCGGATAATGTCGTGAAAACTCCGGCACCCTTCGGGAGTGAAGTTGTCCAGGAGCGGGTCAATCAGATTCAGAGGTGTCATATATCTCAGTATTTTTTTCAGGATTCTGAATTCTTTCTCATCCGACAGGTTAATATCCTCTGTAATGTTATATTGCAGAAGTTCCTTGACTATTCCTGCATAAATCTTGTTATCGTCGGCGTCGACGGTAATCTCCTGCCCGTTTCGCAGCGTTTTTGTGCCTATACCGGTATTTACTATAGTCGGCACCTGAAACTCACGCGCGATGTTTGCCATATGGCTGGTAGGAGTGCCTATGTCAGTAATGATGGCGGCGGCTTTCGGCATAATCTTTATGAACTGTGAACAATCATGTTTGGCCACGAGCACGGAGCCCTGGCTAAAATCCTTCAGAGATTCCATCCGATCAAGAACGAAAACCTTGCCGGCACCGATACCACGGCGCGCGATGATCCCTTGCTTCTCCATTATAACAGAATAGTTTTGCAGCCGGGAAGAAATATCCTTCTGCGTGTACTTCGATTTGTTCGAAATTTTTAGCGGTCTTGACTGAAGAATGTACAATTTACCGCTCTTGTCGAACGCCCACTCGATATCCTGGGGTTTTTTAACGTAATGCTCGATAAGCACTGCCTGGAGGGTAAGGGTTTTTATTTGCTCATCGCTAAGACATTGTCTCGCTCTGTCGTTTTCCGGGACGGGCACGTTTCTTATGCCTCCGTCTCTGTCGGTTACAGCCATTATTTCCTTTTTACCGATTTTTCTTTCACGAATGGCATATGGTTCATTTTTTTCGACCACGTAGCGATCCGCATCGACCGTGCCTTCTACGACGGTTGTACCCAAACCCCAGTTCGAGTTTATAATAACGACGTCGTTGTCGATATCGTTTGGGTCCATCGTGTACATGACTCCGCTGGCCATGGAATCCACCATTTTAACACAACCTACGCTCATGGCCATCACGGGGTTGTCTTCCATCGTGATTCGTTTTAAATATGCCGTTGCCTCAGGTGAATAGAGACTTGCCAACACTTTTTTATAAGCATCCATAAGCGTCGTCATCTCCGCCGGTACATTAAGTACGGATTCGAACTGGCCGGCAAAGGAAAATTCGAGATCTTCTCTTTCCGCGCTGCTTCTTACGGCAAGGAAACATGTTTTTCCGTTATTGTTTCTTAATCTATCGAGTGCCTTCCTAAGAGAAACTTCCAGATGATCGGGTAGCTTGCCATTGTCGATTATTTTTTGAACTTCGGGGAAAAAAGAACCGTCCGGGCAGTCATCATAAGGTAAAATATTCTCTTTTCGGGAACATATTGCAGCCTTTGCGTATCTTTTTTTCAACTCGCCAATCTTTTCGTCGATGTGGTTATATTCGATAAATTCTCTGAATGCGTTTGTCGTGATCGCAAAGCCATCGGGAACATTGAGATTCAGAGAGTTGCCAAGTTCAGCCAGACCTGCGTTTTTTCCTCCAACCTCGTCCGTCATTTCCCAGGAGATATCCTTGTAGAAAATTACTGCATCGTTTAAATCCAACGGTGTCTTATCCTGCAGTATTCTGTTAACCTGGTTATTGATCCTTTCGAATATCCTGTGAAGGTATAAATATTTGTTCTGTGAAAGCGTGTTTAAGTTGTAGATAGATTGAAATACGGTATCCGCGAATTCGGAATAAGATTTTTTTATGTAGTTAATATCGAAAATATAATTCCCGCCAAGTTTATCCCCCATATCGGCCATAATCTCAAGGGCTCGGTTGTTGCTGTCCAGTACCTGGCGGAAACGATTAAACACTACCCTCAAAGGCAGTTTTACGTCAACCTCCGACTTCTTTTTCGAAAAAAGTTCAAATAATTTTATCATAGCTTTCTTTCTTCATTTTCGTGCATTTCGTGGTTAAATTTCATTCAATATGTTGGTTGTAAAATTTCTTTTTCGGCCCTGGCTATCGCTTGTTTAATGGTATCTATCTCGACGGGTTTGGAGATAACGTCGAAAACACCCTTCCTGAAAGCTTCTCTAACCGTTTCCATATCTGCGAAACCCGTGAGCATGATAACCTTTGACTCCGGATTTATTTCTTTCGCGCTTTCCAGGATCTTCATCCCGTCCATGCCATCCATCCTCAGATCGGTTACGATAACGTCATATGATTTTTTCGACAGCTCCTCTATAGCTCGCGTGCCGTCTATGAAGACAGCCACCTCATAACCCGATTTTTCCATAATCTGTTTGAGACGTTTGCACACTATAGATTCGTCATCTATTACCATCAGCCGGCATTTATTCTCTTTCATATAACTTTTCCCCATCTGCATCTTTCCCCTTCGGGCACGATTGCCGCTCCAGGGGACATTCGGGCTTCAACCATTCGGGCTTCAACCTTTGTTTACTCATTCCACACTGCCGGAATATCTGAGTGCGGCCGCAGCTTTATTTTCTTTGGCCTTTGCACTGAACGTCCAGTATATGATTAAAAACGTGGCGACAAGGCCACTGCCGAAAAGGAAAATTCTACTGCCTGTTTCGAGCATGGCAATATTTTCCTTACTGATATCGATCATATTCAAGTTCTTGCAGTTACCAGGTACCGCCAGTATCCTCGATATAACACATAAAAGGATAAGAATCGCAGTCACCATCCTGATGTAGAGTTCTTTTACTACTTTTGTGGCTACCGCACCAAAGTATAATCCCGGAAGAGAGCCCAAATAGAGTAAGAGCACCAGCCTGAGGTCTACATAACCATGAAGTGCGTAGTTAAAGGTACCCCATGCACCCGTGAACATGGCCAGAAAAAGCTCCGTACCGGCGGCGATGACAGTCGGCACACCGAATAAATAAATCATGGCCGGTACGCCGATAAATCCTCCCACACCGATTGTTCCCGCCATATAACCGATACCAAACCCGACTATCAATATGGCTGATAAAGAAATATCCACGTTAGCTACCTTAAAATGTATCATAGGCTTAAACTGAAATTTCTTAGACAGCTTTAAAAGCTTGTCCGTAGGCCCGGTGCCGGGTTGTCTTTTTGACCTGAGCGCATCCTTCAACATGAATGTACCAATGATACTGAGCATGATAATAAAAAAGGCACTGACGTAAAGATCCGATCCGTCTTTCCCCATTTTTTCGAAGAAAAACTTGTTGACGTAAACCGCGGCATTAATTCCTATGGCGGCTGTAACGAGTAAATAAAACCCCATTTTCTTGTCGACGTTACCCAATTCGCCGTGTTTTTTCGAGCCCATCATGGCCTTGCCAAATTTATGGGCTATATTGCTGGAAACCGCAATGACGCCCGGAATACCGAGATTCATCATTCCCGGAGTCATTAAAAACGCCCCTCCGGAGCCGATAAACCCCGAAATAGTCCCACCTATGAAACCAAGGAGTACCATCCCCAACATATACCATGGATTTGCGTCAAAGATCTGTGTTACAATTTTCACGCTGTCTATTACATGTGCATCTACCATTTAAAGATTCCTCCGTATCCTATTTCTCGAGTTTAAACAGCTTGGGCAAATCATGTGTCGTATTTCCCCATACCCAGGCATGAACGATAATTATGCCAATTATGGCAAGAGCCCCGGCTACTGACCTGGACATAAACAATTTTTCGTTAAGCATGGCAATCTTCGGAAAAAATAAACCATATATTGCCGCCGAGCCTGTAAAATATAGCAGGAACTTGCCCCAGTTGATTTCTTTGCCGGAGCTTTTCCTGGCATGGGCTGCCTCTATTGTTCCGGCGTTCGCAATGGGACAGGATATCTTTTCTTTCAGGGATTCGATGCTTACTCCGCCTTTTTTCATCTCATTGGAAAAAGTTACATCGCCGATTAATACCAGGTTTGCGGGCGTCAGGCTGTTAATTTTATTCATAAATTCCAGCGGTTTTGGTGCCACGATATACGAACTGAAACCGACCCCTTCATGTTCAAGTTTTTGCCTGACCAAATTTAAGTGTTCCTCTATCTTTTTCGATTGTGTCCCTTCCTCCGTCGGGGCTAGAAACAACCACGCTATTTCGGTGTCGGAGACCTTTGATGCCTTTTTCGCATATTTCAGCGCCGGAGAATCTATATCCAAACTGCCGTCGATTACTATTATCCTTCTCAAGTCTAACCTCCTTCTCTATTGGGATATTCCCGTATTTACCTGCAACTGTTTGCCATTTGAAGAAACAGGTCTTCGGTGACGTCGACTTCTACGCTTTCCACACCCGTTACGGTTTGGGCAATCTTTTTGACGTCTACCGCTCTCTTTTCTTTATCCCGTCCACATGCCCTGGTATGAACAAACACGGTAGCTCCATCGGTACGAATAGCAATTTCCGGGTCTATGTCTACAAGAGCGGCCTTTACTCTGCATGACAAGGCAAGTTTCTTTAAGCACGATACCGAGTACGTCGTTGTGTGGTACCTCCGTTTCTTCACTTCTGAAATTATCGTTTGTATGGCTTGTTCCGGGCGATCCTTTTCACGTATTATGTACAGGTCATAAAGCTCACGGTCGTTATAATCGTTCTTATAGATAAACCGTGCCCACTTCTGATGTGCATCGTCATCGTTTAAAAGGTATTTCATAGCCTCGCCAGGCGGGATGTTATCCCGCGTCGTCTTGACCCGCACCCTGTCATCGAGGTCGGCCTGTATGTAAACCGTCAACATGTGGGAGACTCCCTGTATGAGGAAATTGCCGGCCGGGCCATAGTAGACAACGTCGTCTTGTAACAGGAAATGTATAAGGCTTGCCTGGAAACAAAGAAGATATTTTGCTCTTTTGTTGAACGATAAACCGAAAAAAGAAGGAGGATTTTCCACTGCATCTTTAAGTTTTTGCCCGGCAATGGAAAACTCTGCAGATGCCGCGCAAATCACTTCGCTATCACCTATGCAAGCATACCCTAAAGCACTTGCCACGTCCTTTGCTATGAGCTCGCCTATACTGCAGGATGCCCTGCTAATCGTTATAATTGACATGGTTGCTCCTTACGCACTGCTATTTTGTTTTATACTAAGCTTCCCAACCGGCCCAGTCATGACAGTCTCTTTACGCCTGTCGTTACCTCTCCCTTACATTCATAATATCAGCCCCCCTTGTGATGAAAATTGTAATTACTTATAATTACATCCGATTACACCGTTAAAACTAATATTCCGGCTCCCTTTGACGATTATGCCCGAAGTTTAAGTCTCGTATTTAACGAAATTGTGATACGTAATTTATGTATTTATCATATTAGGTGAAGGTACATGAATGCAATCGGTAATGGTATGTTTATGCAATAGTTCATTTACCTACTAACAATAGTACTTTTACCTATAGAAATTTGTCCCGGCTAATGTTAGAATATCCTTTAATCGAAGTAACCGCGCCTAAAAAAGCTTAAAGGAAATTTACGGAACATACGTATGGAACATATATATTTTAAGCATGACCTTGACGTAATCTACTTTGTCTACGGCCTGTCCTTCTTCATAATGGGATACAGCATCCTGACCCAATACAAGCCGAACAGCGTTTTCACAATCGGCAGGGTCATATGGTTGCTGGGCCTGTTTGGGATTTTCCACGGCATAAGCGAGTGGCTTGACATGTGGGCAGTCATTAAGGGCTCAACGGAGGTGCTCGAATATACAAAGTGGGCGTTTCTCGTTTCCTCCTACTGTTTCCTGCTGGAGTTTGGTTTCAGGATGTGCCTGCACAATCTGAAGATAAAGCCCGGGTTCAGGATCATGTTTAAGTCCGGCTCCGGCATCTGGCTTACATCTTTTGTAGCGCTCCTTATAGTCGCGATTTCCAGCAAATCGTCGAATTTTTGGACGACGAGCAACATACTGTCGAGATATTTCATGGGGTTTACCGGTTCAGTTCTTACGGGAGTTGGATTTATCGCTTATTATCACAGAGAGGACGAAAAGCTGAGGCACGCGGCAAACATGAAGTTTAAACTTTGGGCACTCGCGATATCGTTTTTCATCTACGCTCTGCTGAGTGGTCTGATCGTTCCCCGGGGCAGTTTCTTTCCTGCCAACATGCTGAACGTGGAGTGGTTCCGTCATGCCACGAATCTTCCCGCGCGGCTTATCAGGGGCTTGTTCATAATAGTATCGTCGTGGAATATCGGCAGGATTCTCTCTGTTTTCCAGTGGGAAACGAACTACCGGCTTGAAGAGGCGCTGGATAACGTGAGGCAGTCGGAGGTCTTGATGGAGCGTACCTTTGCCAGTCTTGACCAGGCGGTGTTTCTGATATATCCCGCTTCGGGAGCCATCATGTCTTGCAACCCTGCGGTAGAGCGCGTTTTCGGGTACAAGAAAGAAGATATAGTGGGACACAAAATCGAGCTTCTTTTCGTCAACCATGAGATGTACCATCGGCTTGGCCGCGAGATTATCTCGAGTCTCGACGTCCATGGAATATTTTATACCGAATACAGGATGCGTAAAAAGGACGGGACTATTTTTTTTACGGAAATTACCGTAACGGAGATTAAGGATAAGTGGGGAAAGAGGAATTTCTTCGTTGTCGTCATTCGTGATATAAGCCACAGGAAAGCCATCGAGGAGGAATTGATAATTTCGCGGAAACAGTTGCGCTCTTTCGCTCTTCACCTCCAGTCCCTTATCGAAAAGGAGAGGACCTCCTTTGCCCGGGAGCTTCACGACGAGATAGGCCAGGCCCTTACGTCGTTAAAGATAGACATCGACGAGCTGTCCATTACGCAGATATCGCAGGAAAACTCGCGTTTCACCACGAGAATAGACGAAATCAAGGCATTCGTCGACACTATAATAGATCGAATGCACAAAATTGCCAGCGACTTAAGGCCGAGCGTTTTAGACCAGCTTGGGCTATTGGTGGCTATGCAGTGGCAGGCAAAAAAATTCAGTGAACGCACCGACATTCAATGCAACCTCAGGTATAATCGCAAAATAACGTCCTCGCTGGAATCTCTGGGCCCGGAGTCGTCCACTGCACTCTTCCGTATTTTCCAGGAAGCTTTAACCAACGTGTGCCGCCACTCCAATGCCAACAAGGTTAACGCATATTTGTACAAAAAAGAGGACAAACTAATCGTTAAAATAGTCGACGATGGCGTTGGAATCGGACAAGACAAGATATTCGATTACGATTCCCTGGGACTTTTAGGTATGAGAGAGCGAGCAAACGTGCTTGGGTGGAATCTGGAAATCAAAGGGAAAGCCGGTACCGGTACCGTCGTTAAGATACTTATTCCCGGCAGGGATATGGAGCAGGATGCGGAACTGGATATAGAACAGGATACGGCAAATGAATCGATTTCCGATAACTTTAATTCCGATAACTTTATTTCGGACGGGTGTATTGCAAATAGCACGATTGTACGTGAAACTTCCCGGGATAACCGGCAATGGGGGAATATATAAAAATTCTTTTGGTCGATGACCATCCGATAGTCAGGGAAGGAATCATCAAGATCCTTCACAGGCATCTGAACATAGAAACGATTGCCGAGGCGGAAACCTCGCGGTCGGCGATAGCTCTTCTGAAGGAGTCCCTGTTCAGCATCGTGATTCTGGACATATCCCTGCCGGACAAGAGCGGCCTGCTGACGTTGGAGCAGATAAAGCAGTGCTATCCGGATTTGCCTGTTCTTATTTTAAGCATGTATCCCGAAGAGGAGTACGCCATACAATCGTTGAGGCTCGGAGCCTCCGGTTATCTGACCAAGAAAGCTCTGCCGGAGGAATTACTGAAGGCCATAGAGAAGATCGTGGCCGGCGGCAAGTATATAACGGACTCTCTGGCGGAAAAGCTTGCAAACGAACTTGACCGTAAGGCGGGCAAGCCGCTGTTTAAATATCTGACAAAGAGGGAATTCCACATTATGGACATGATCGTGGCGGGCAAAACTCCCGGAGAGATTGCCGACGCCTTAAGCTTAAGCGTAAGCACCATAAAAAACTACCGGGGTAATATTCTGAAGAAACTGGAGCTTAGGAATAACGCAGAACTTATACGTTACGCCATCGACAACAACCTGTTCCAGAGGTTTTAAGCATAACCGGATAAGGCTGGCAAGACGGCATGACCGATCCTCCTTTCGAATAGCGGGGATCTTCTCACTCGTGTCGCAGTGCGGCGATCGGGTCCAGTTGTGTGGCCTTCCATGCCGGATAGAAGCCGAAGAATACGCCCACTCCGATGGCGAATACCGGAGCAACTATGATGGCTTCTAAAGGAATGGATACGGGCCATCCCAGGACGTATCCCAGAATGAAAGAGGCGGCCACACCGACAAAGACTCCGAGGAGACCGCCGAACATGCTCAACATGACGGCCTCGCCGAGAAACTGAATCTGTATGGCCCATTCTGTGGCTCCGACCGCGAGACGCAAGCCAATTTCCCTCGTTCGCTCTGTCACCGATACCAGCATTACATTCATGATCCCGATCCCACCAACAAGGAGTGAGATGGAGGCGACGCTGATAAGAAAAAGCGCGAGCGTCCGGCTTGCGGCTATTTGTGCCTTAATCACTTCTTCCGGATGGCGGATGTTGAAATCATCACCGTCGCCGGGTCGGATGTGATGCCGCTGCCTTAGCAGTGCGTTGATCATGTCAATGGCTGGTTTGGCGGCATCAAGTGAAACAGCCGAACTCATAATGTCGTCCAGCCAGGTGAAGCCCTTGCCTCTGAGCTTCTTTTGCACCGTTGTATAAGGCAGCATAACGGTATCGTCCTGATCCTGGCCGGTAGCCGACTGTCCCTTAGGCGCCAGCACGCCGATTATCTTGAATATCTGTTTATTAATACGGGTGTCTCGTCCAACCGCCTCTTCCTCTCCGAAGAGTTCCCGGCGCACCGTCTGGCCAATCAGGCACACGTTAGCCGCGTGATCGACGTCTGCCATCGTGAATGAATTCCCCTCCAACAGATTCCAACGCCTGATATCGAGGAATTCAGGGGTGACGCCACGGTATTGTGTCGTCCAATTGCGGTTCTTCCAGGCAATTAGCACATGTCCGTCCACGTTAGGCGAAACACTCTTGATGAGTGGCACTTCGCGGAGGATTGCTTTGTCGTCTTCCATTGTGAGGGAGTTCATTCCGTGGCTGCCGGAGCGCACTCCGTTGACATTACGGGAGCCGGCCTCGATCCATATGAGATTATCCCCCAGGTTTTGGAGCTGCTCTTCGGCACGTTGCGAACCGGCCCTGCCGATGGCTACCACGCAAACGACTGCGGCAATGCCGATGGTGATCCCGATTGCCGATAGCGCACTTCGCAACTTGTTGCGACGAAGCGCGCGGATGGCCTCACGACCGAAGAGACTCGATACGTTGACGTTATTTTTTGTAATGCCGGACATAATGTGACCTTTATGTAACTTATACCCATAATTTTGCCGCCTGGCAATGGATAAGGTTACCATTTTATTCTAACTTTTATGGGCAAGATATTTCAACATAAAAACTGAATAGCGTCTGCCTCAAAAACGTCGTGTAATGTCAACGGTAAGATGACGCATTCTGACTCTTCCTGAACATAGCCCTTGTCCTGTCCTTTTCTGTCCCGTCCTTGTTCTGTTCTTGCCCTTTCCGTCATTCCGGATAGAGCCGTCAGCCGCATTCGCGGGCCGGAATCGCCCTTGTCCTTTCCTGTCACTTCATTTTGGACTAAGATATTTTTTATTATTTTTCTTGACGCCTACTCATTTTATCACTTAATATAAAGCTATGAGACAAGCGTTAAAGCAAAATAAAAGGAGTGATGGCTATGCCTAAAGAAATAATGTTAAAATTTCCGGTGGATTTGCCCCCGGAAACCTTAAAAGATTATGAGGTTCTTGAAAAAGGAAAAGAAATAATAGTCTTAGAATTGTTACTCAAAGAGGAAATCTCCCAAGGTAAGGCAGCCGAACTTTTAGGAATAAGCCGTTATGCTCTTCTTGATTTAATGTCAAAGTATGAAATGTCAGTTATAGATATGTCTATTGAAGAGTTAAAAAAAGAACTTAATCAAAATATCTCTTAAAATGTATATAGTTTCAGACTCAAGTCCTTTAATAATTTTTGCTAAAATTGGAAAAATAGAACTTTTACTACAAGCGTTAGGAGAGATAAGGATACCACAAGCTGTGTATAATGAGATTGTGATCCAAGGGCAGGGAAAACCTGGTGATATAGAGCTAAAAAATACTGTCTGGATCAGGAAGGAACCCATAAAGGATTATGTAAAGATTCACCAGTTGCCAGAAGGTTTGGGTTTAGGGGAAAAAGAAGCTATTCTTTTAGCCCAGGAAATAGGAGCTATTCTTTTAGTGGATGACAAATTGGCACGCAGAGAAGCCCAAAGCAGAGGAATAATTTGTGTTGGTAGTTTGCGAGTATTAAAAGAAGCTAAAGAAAAGGGTTTAATTGCTAAAATAAAACCTCTTGGGGATGAATTAAGAAAAAAAGGAATCAGAATCAAAGATTCTTTATACCAGGAATTTATCAAGGCGATGGGAGAATAGTTATCCTTTTTGAGATTGCCTAAATATAACAAAATATGAAATAAACCCTGTAACTAAATCTATAACATAGAGAGGTTAGATTAAGGCAAACAGCATAAGGGATACGATAAGCCTCTCTGGAGATATCGAATTGGGAAATACCGGATAATCTGCAATATACAGGATGCCGGGGAGGTTGTTCTTGCCCTTAAGGTGGGCTATAGAAAAAACGTTTATTATGGGTAGGTAAAAGAGGATTGGTAGCAGTATGCGCATTTCCCCTGGAGCACTCCTAATACCAAATTGCATTCATTCGATTAACTTCGTTGGCATCGTCGAAAGCTCCTTGGTATAACGCACTCCTTACTTATAATTGCGAGTGTATGGAGGCGCTTAACGAAGCAATCATGCCTTTTCCAGAGAAACGCCACACGCCTTTCAGATTGAGAAAGTAGAATTATGTTATAATCTATGGCAGGAGGGCACATGACAGCATACGCTATGGCGGCTTTAGTCCTTTTCATCGATAGGGAAGGTTTCGAGTACTGGCTCGAATATCTCAACATGCGCCACATGAAACTCAGCGGCGCTGCTTTGCCGGAGACATTTAACAAGGTGGTGGAGAAAGAGACGATCGATAAAATCCAGTCGTACGAAATCGATAAGGTCACATTCAGTGTTGTATCCTCACTATTCGGGAACGTTATCCTGATAGCGTTTATATTCGGCGGAATACTGAACATTTACAAAGATTCCCCAATAGTTTTTATTGTAGATTTACGTTAACACAAATTTCATACCGGACAAGATTCCGGGTAAGGCCTGATCCGATACCCGTTATTTTCGTATAAGGAGGAAGTGTAGCATGGAACAAAAAATTACCATTTTAGGCATACCGGGGAGCTTGCGTAAGGGTTCCTTCAATAAGGCGCTCCTGGAGGCGGCGACGGAATTGCTGCCCAATGATGCCGTACTTGAGATTTTCGGCCTGGATGGCATTCCTTTGTACAATCAGGACCTGGAAAAAGATCCCCCGGAAAGGGTGCGACAATTCAAGGAGAAAATCAAAGCCGCCGATGCACTGCTATTGGCCACGCCCGAATACAACTACTCCATACCGGGTGTCCTGAAAAACGCTATCGACTGGGCATCACGTCCGCATGGCAACAAAGTATTCCATGATAAGCCCCTTGCCATAATGGGGGCGTCGATGGGAATGTTTGGCAGTGCGAGGGCACAGTATCACCTGCGGCAGTGCTTCATATCCCTTAATGCGCACATACTTAATCAGCCGGAGATCATGGTTCCCTCAGCCCATGACAAGATTGACGTTAACGGCCGGCTAACGGACGAAAAGACGCGGGGTTTGATCGGGGAACTTCTCGTGGCGTTGGTGGCCTGGACACGCAGGCTGAAATTTTAACGCTAAGGCTTAAGAAATGGTGATTTAATCGGATATGTTAGCTAAAATGTTATGAAATTAGTTCAGGCCAAGATAGTTTTTGATATGTCTTGCCAGTGTTTCTTGTATTTCACTATGTCGTGGGACTGGCTGCTTCTGATTATTTTTAGGGTTTATATAGATATCGTGGTTTGAGCCATGCCGATGCAACAGACAACCTTTGTCTAAAAGTTGCCGGATAAGCTCATTTCGTTTCATATAAGAACTTCTTTTCTCTGATAATTTTCGGGGACATCGTCTAATACCATTAGTATATACGCTTCTTTTAAATTCTCCTCTAATTCTTCCAATGTCAAGCCTTGGGTCATAATTTCCGGGTGTTCAAGTAGTTTGCCCAACCAAAAATTCTCCTCTTTCCAGTAAATCATTGTCATTTTCATAATATAATCTCCTTCTTCTATTATAACAATTTAGATGAATACAGGTAACCATGTGAATGATAATGGGGTAATCGACGGGGTAATCGGAGTGCGTTGTGGGGGGGCGTTTCACAGATGGGTAGCGTAGGCGGATAAAGCTGACATTGCAGTTCAGTGGCTCCGGGTTCTCCCGCCGGTGGGGGGGAGCGTAAGCACCGGTGCCGCCTGTGGCCGCGCGGGTCTAAACGGTAAGTCATAACATTTATCCCAATGATTAAGGTCTACTATATTCTACCAGGTTTTCCGGTGCCGGGCCTTTGCCGAAAGAATTCCGCTATTTTTTCCATGGGCACTTTTTCCGTCTCCCCGGTTGCGCGTTTCTTAATCTCCACGACGCCCTCTTTCACGTTTTTCGTGCCAACCACTACATGGTACGGAATTCCTATGAGGTCCGCGTCCTTGAATTTCACGCCGGCCCTCTCGTCCCTGTCGTCGAGGAGGACTTCCATGCCCATAGAAGTCAGTTCGTCGTACAGGCGCAGGGAAACGCCTTTTACCTCTTCGTCCGACATGTTCAGAGGTAAGATTTCGACGTCGAAGGGGGCAATGGGTGCAGGCCATATAATCCCGTTTTTATCGTTGGACTGCTCGATTGCCGCCGCTGCTATGCGTGCCGGTCCTATACCATAACTACCCATTATAATTGGTTTTTCTATACCCTCCTTGTCGAGGTATATGGCTTTAAGCGGGGCGGAGTACTTAGTTCCGAGCTTGAAGATGTTCCCTATCTCTATTACCTTTACGATTTTTAATTTGGCGGCACATTTCGGGCAGCCGTCATTTTCCTGAGCCTTGTGCAGGTCAAACCATTCGGCTGTGAAGTGTACTGCCGGTTTTACCCCTTTTGTATGGTAATCGCTTCTGTTTGCGCCGCTAACGTACGTGGACGTTTTCAGGACTTCGTCGGCTATTACCCTCACTTTATGTCCCATCGGGCCGATAAAGCCGGCCTCCACACCGAGCAGTTCCTTCACTTCCTCCCTTTGGGCCGGCCTGAATGTGCCGATAATACGGGCGGTCTTATTTTCGTGCAACTGCTGATCTCCCCGAATGAGAGCCAGCACGGGGCCGTCGGACGATATCAGAAGAAGACTCTTTATAAACTTGTCGGGACTCAGATCAAGAAAAGCTGAAACCTCCCCGATGGTCCTCTTGCCGGGAGTATGTGCGTCTTCGTACGCCATTTCGACCGGATCTCCGGCAGGCGATACGGATATGGCAAGCTCCACGTTGGCGGAGTAGCCGCAGTTGGCGCATATGGCGACCTCGTCTTCTCCGGCCGGGCTCGGTGCCATGTACTCGTGCGCGGTAGCTCCTCCCATCATACCGGGGTCGGACTCCACCCTGTAAAAAGCCAGGCCGCACCGGGAAAATATTTTATCATAAGCTTCGATGTGAAGGTTGTAGCTCTTTTCGAGAGCTTCCTCGTCCACGTCGAAGCTGTAGCTGTCTTTCATTATGAACTCCCTCGTCCTGAGAACGCCGCTTTTGGGCCTTGCTTCGTCCCGGAGCTTTGTCTGTATCTGGTACCAGGTTTGAGGCATGTCCCGGTAAGACCTTATCTCCCTGGAGGCAAGCCATGTCATTATCTCCTCGTGGGTCATGGCAAGGCACATGTCCCTGCCCGTACGGTCTTTCAAACGGAACATCTCCTCCTTGATCTCGTACCACCTGCCCGTTTTTTGCCAGATCTCGGCAGGGTGCAGTACGGGCATGGATACCTCCTGGGCGCCAATCCGGTTCATCTCTTGCCGGATTATACCGTTAACCCTGTTCAAAACCCTTAAGAACAGGGGCATGTATATGTACAACCCCGAGGCGAGCTGCCGCACGTATCCCCCACGTAGCATGAGAACGTGGCTTACGGCTTCGGCGTCCGATGGGACCTCTTTTAACGTAGGTATCAGCATTTGGGTATATTTCATAATTTAATCCTCGCTTATCTGATATGTTTTAGCGTTTCCGTCGCTTTCGTGGCTTCCAACGTTTTTAACACCGCGTTTTTACTGATTAATTCATTTACATTTCTAAACCGTCTCCGGTATTTGCCTTAACTATTTCTTTTATGTTAATTTACTATATTAATTCATATGGTTTGTATTAGAAAAGCATAATATAATATAATAAAACGATTTATTATTCAAGTGACTATAAGATTATCAGGATTATATACGGGATTATATAGATGATGAAATTCGCGCCGGAGGGTTTGCCCTTTTTTATTGGCACAGCTTTACTTACACTGCTGACGTATTTTATGTCGAACGTTTGGGTTACTGCTATACCGTGTTGCCTTTTTCTCTTTATGTTTGTCTTCTTCAGGGATCCGGACAGAGCGGTACCCGCTGAGGCTGACGCCATAGTATCTCCCGCCGACGGGAGGATAATCGTAGTAAAAGACATACGCGAGGAAGAGTATTTTAAATGTGACGTGCTAAAAATCAGCATATTCATGTCTCCCCTGAACGTTCACGTAAACAGGGCTCCGTACTCCGGCAGGGTAAAGAGCGTAAAGCATACCCCCGGCAGCTTTTACAAGGCCTTCCTGGATGAGGCCTCGTTGAAAAATGAAAACATCGCCATGGTGCTCGATACGGACAAGGGAGAGATACTCGTACGGCAGGTGGCCGGTTCCGTTGCCAGAAGAGCCGTGTGCAGGGTATCTCCGGGCCACGAGCTGAAGACCGGCGAAAGGTACGGTATGATAAAATTCAGCTCCAGGGTTGACCTTTACTTTCCCCACAACGCCCAGGCAGGCGTAAAAATAAACGTAAAAATTGGTGACACCGTTAAGGCGGGAGAAAGCATCCTGGCCTATTGGAAAAGCGAAAAAAGGAAGTTTGACGAGGAGAGCGCATGAAAAGGGGTGTTTACATATTACCGAACGGATTGACGCTTTGTGGCATGTTTTTCGGGTTTTTTTCTATATTGGCGTCTTTGAATGGGGATTACGTTTTAGCCGCCTGGATGATTCTTGTGGCTAACATTTTCGACGGTCTCGATGGGTGGGTAGCACGACTGACAAATACTGCCACAAGGTTTGGAATAGAACTCGATTCTCTATCCGACCTGGTAGCCTTTGGCGTAGCCCCGTCCATAATGATGTTTAACTGGGTGTTTCATCCCTTCGGGAGGCTGGGAGCCGCGGTTGCCTTTTTGTACGTGAGCTGTGGCGCGTTGAGGCTCGCCCGGTACAACGTGCAGATGGTATCCACGGAAAAGAAATATTTCACCGGTATGCCCATTCCTGGGGCCGCTACCATATTGTCGACGCTCGTTATCTTCTGGCACAGCCAGTGGGACAAAGCGCCGGCGAAAAACTATGGCGTTTTAGCGCTCACCGCAGTGTTATCGATATTGATGATAAGCACGTTGAGATTCCACGGGCTCAAAGAGCTTGACATGAAGTCGAGGAAGCCTTTTTTGTTCCTCGTTCTGATGATGGTATTTCTTATAGTCGTATTCGTACATCCACCCACTGTGCTTTTCGTTTTCGCCTTTTCTTACATGTTATGGGGAATAGTCGAAAATCTATACATGTTTTACAAACACAGGAAGTACGGTACCGCTAGTTCCGAAGTTCTGCAACAGGAAAGCTCCGATAAACGCGAAATAGCGAAGAAAAAGGAAGTCCGGTGAGGTTAATTAAAGTCTTCGATACTACTTTAAGAGACGGAGAGCAGTCCCCGGGGGCTACAATGAACGTCGAGGAAAAGCTTCAAATCGCCAGGCAACTGAAGAGGCTGAACGTGGACGTGATAGAGGCGGGATTTCCCATTGCGTCACAGGGCGATTTCGAGGCGGTAAGGCTGATAGCCAATGAAATAGACGGGGTGACGGTGGCCGGACTGGCGAGGACCCGCTTCGAAGATATAGACAGGGTAGGGGAGGCGATAAAAAGCGCCGAAAGCGGCCGTGTTCACATATTCCTAGCCACCTCGGACATACACCTTAAGTATAAGTTGAAAATGGATAGGGAGCAGGTACTGGAATCAGCCGTGAAGGCGGTTTTGCATGCCCGTAAATATACGGATGACGTGGAGTTTTCGGCCGAGGACGCCACACGTTCGGACCGGGACTTTCTCTGCCGGATAACGGAGGAGGTAATAAAGGCCGGCGCAACCACCGTAAATATTCCGGACACCGTCGGCTATACTATTCCTCTGGAGTATAGCGAGCTTATCGATTACCTCATGAACAATGTGCCAAACATAGATAAGTGCGTCATCTCCGTCCACTGCCACAATGACCTCGGTCTTGCCGTGGCAAACTCGCTTGCGGCCATATTGAAAGGGGCGGGGCAGGTGGAGTGCACCGTAAACGGTATAGGAGAACGGGCCGGTAACGCTTCGTTAGAGGAGATCGTCATGGTACTTAAAACCCGTCCTGGGATTTTTAGTGGAGCAGATACACGGATTACGACGCGGGAGATTTATAAAACCAGCCGCATGGTCTCTAAGATCACAGGCATGATGGTTCAGCCTAACAAGGCTATTGTCGGTGACAATGCCTTTGCCCACGAGGCCGGCATTCACCAGGACGGTTACCTGAAAGAACGCTCTACTTACGAGATTTTGAAGCCGCAGGACGTCGGTATTCCCGCAAGCAAACTCGTACTTGGAAAACACTCCGGCAGGCACGCCTTTAAGGAGCGGCTCAAAGAGCTTGGCTACGACCTCGGTGACGATGACGTAAACAAGACGTTCGATAAGTTCAAGTCACTGGCCGATCAGAAAAAGTACGTCTTTGACGAAGACATCGAGACGCTCCTGACACAGGAGTTGTCCGACATTTGCGACGTGTACTGTCTGACCTTCCTGTTTGTCGCAAGTGGTACCAACCAGCGCCCCACGGCTCACGTCAGGATGACGGTAAACGGCGAAGATCGGGAGCTGACCCATTCGGGGGACGGTCCCGTAGACGCCACTTATAACGCCATAGCCGCCATTACGAAGACTAAGAGCCAGCTCAGCAAGTATGAAGTTAAAAGTATAACCGGCGGTACCGACGCCCTTGGGGACGTAGTTGTTACTCTCGAAGAAGGTGGCCGCACCGAACGTGGCACCGGTTCCGATACGGACATAATCATAGCCTCGGCTAAAGCCTACATAAACGCGCTCAACAAGCTGGAAGGTAAGAAGAGAGCCGTTGAGAAGGGTATCTAAGCCGGGTTTTCCGGTTTACACTTTCCGCTATCACTTTGGATATGCCTCCGATGCAAAAAAATCGATGGAAAAAACGAATTATAACTTATTGATCGTGGACGATAGTTCTACTGTGCGGGCCATGCTGACCATGCACGTAGAGTTGCTCGGATTCAAGGCTTATCAGGCCGAAAACGGCGAGGAAGCTCTTGAAATTCTCAGGAGGCAGGGCATCGATCTCATAATTTCGGACATAATGATGCCCAAAATGGACGGCTATCGGTTGCTCGAAACTCTGAAGGCGGACGACAATCTTCGCCACATACCAGTTATCGTGATCTCATCCGTAGATGAAATCGACAGCATAGCCAGGTGCATAGAGCTGGGAGCGGAGGATTTTCTCTCTAAAAATTTCAACTCGGTGCTCTTAAGAGCCAGGATAGATGCCTGCCTCGAAAAAAAGAGACTTCGCGACGTCGAGATCGAGTACATGCAAAAGATCATCGATTTCGAAAAAAACGAGAGGGAAAAAATCCTCAAGGAACTCGAAATAGCAAAGGAGATACAGGCGTCCATGCTTACGGACGTTATCCCAGACGTAAAGGGATTGTCCATATGGGCCATGACCGAACCGGCAAAACAGGTTGGAGGGGATTTCTACGACTTTATCACACTGTCCGACGTTTTAACCGGATTCGTCATTGGTGACGTTTCGGGCAAAGGTGTTCCCGCTGCGCTTTTCATGGCTTTGTCGATGGCCCTGGTAAGGGCCTGCGCCCTTGACGATACTTCGGCTTTAAACGCTATAACAAAGGCACACCGGTTAATACTCGAATACTCGAAGGCCAGTATGTTCGTTACGCTTTTTTACGTGATTATCAACAGTGAGAGCCACACGATGTCGTATGTGAATGCCGGGCACAACCCGGTACTGCTGCTGAAAAAAGAAGGTGGGTTTTTGGAACTTGCCGCCACGGGTATAATGCTCGGAGCCCTGGAAAACATAGAGCTCGAAGAGGTTTCCATGAAGATTGAATCCGGGGACATTCTGGTTCTTTATACGGACGGCGCGACCGATGCCATAAACAAAGACAGGGAATTCTTCGGTATGGACAGGCTGCGCGAGGTAATATTACGATACAGCAACGGCTCTTCCAGGGAACTCGCAGAGGCAATCAAAGGGGCGGTACTGCAATTTGCAGGAGATCAGCCCCAGTTCGACGACATAACCCTTATGGTGGTAAAGATCCTTTAACGGATCTTTACGCGGAGGCGCTTATAGAGGCACTTCATCGTGGCTTTCCCGCAGTGGCTCCAGCGTAGCAGCTTTCCCGCAGAGGCGGTTCCCCGGTGCTTTTTACTACCTCAGGGTGGAAGATACCTGCTTGAAGAAATCCTCCGTAACCTGAACCTCAACGTCACGTACGTCGTTAAATTTGGAAGCTATATCTTTGATAGCCGCCACTCGCTTATCTTTTTCCTTTTCGATGGTACGGGTGTGTATAAACACGTTGCCGCCGTCGGCACGAACGTTAACGTCCGGATCCAGGTCTATAAGAGCGGCCTTGATTTTGCAGGCCAACTCTATGTTGCTTATGCACTTGATCGAATAGGTCATGGGCTGAAATTTTTTATTGCTTGCCATCGAGGCGATGATCTTGACCGCGTCGTCCACGGATAATTGGCCCAGGTTCAGGACTATATCGTAGAGGCTGGGGTCGCTGTCGTCTACGTTATAGAAGGTTTTGGCCCATTCCTTATGCTCCTTGTCTTCTTTGAGCAGTCTTTTGAGTGCTTCTTTTTCCGAAATCTTTTCTTCTTCGGCCCTGAGTTTCGTCCTGTCGTCTATGTTTGCCACGATGCACACTTTAAGTATGTGGGATACTCCCTGTATGAGCACGTGGGCGGCCGGCCCGTCGTAAACGAGCTTATCTTTGAGCATGTACCTGGCCATTACCGCCTGAAAGTAAGCGATGTACTTTCGCCTGGTCTCCACCGACATGCCAAAGAGGGAAGGTGCACGTTCGAGGGCACCGGTTAATTTCGCTACCGGCACGTTGTATTCTTTTGACGCGGTCTCTATGACCTCGTTTCCTATCACTTCGTAGCCCATCATTTCAGCCGTTTTCTGCGCGATTTCCCTTCCATGGCTGAAAGACGATCTCGTTAACGTTATTATAGGCATGTTTACCCCCTGATTTAAATGTCATATTAATGGAAATTATACCGTGTTATCATAACAAATACCGAACTACCGAATAAAAATGGAAATTATACCGTGTTACCATGACGAATACCGAAATAAATATCGAATAAATGCCGAACAAAATAAGACCGGATTAAGTACGAATAACGAATCATCTGAGGTAGCATACGTTTATCAGAGGACAATCCTTCTCCGTGCTGTTTTCGTGTGCAAGGCTGTGGACGGCCTCTATTGCCAGGGATTCGGTTCTGAAAATGTTATTTTCTCCGATCTTTTTATATAACCCCGTACGCTTCATAACTTCGAGTGCCTGATCCTTTAGGCCTACAAACGATATACCAACATTTCTATCCCTCAGCCTATCGACGAGTATGCCCAGGGTTTCCTCGCCGGATGCGTCTATTTCGTTAATACCCTCACCGATTATAATTATATGCTTAAGGTTTGGTTTTTCGGAAACATAATTGAGTATCTGGTCTTCTAAATACGAGGTGTTTGCAAAAAAGAGGGAACCGTCAAAACTTAAGGCGGTGATGTGCTCGCACCGGTTAAGGCCGAAAATATCGGTGTTACGCAGAGTGCCGTCCTCGTGCCTGGAGAGCACCGCCATGGGAGGCTTCATATTCCTGTACAGATAGTGGCCAAGAGAGAAGGCCACGCCTACCATAATGCCTTTGTCCAGGTGTGGCGCGAAGGCCAGCGTGAAGAGGAATGTCAAAATGGCGGCAAAACCGTCATACTTCTGGGCGTGCCACAGGTGAACGAGCCCTTTTACGTTTATCAGGCCGATTACGGCCATCATTATTACCGCAGCTAAAACGCTCTGTGGGAGGTGGTAAAGAAGTGGCGTCAGGAACATCAAGGTTACGAGCACTATGCAGCTCGTAAACACGCTGGAGAGTCCCGTTACGGCTCCGGCCTGGAGATTGACTGCGGAGCGGGAAAATGAACCCGATACAGTGTAACTCTTTCCTATGGCTCCCACTATGTTGGCGATACCCTGCCCGATTAGCTCACGGTTAGGGTCAAGACGCTGGCCGGTTCTGGTAGCCATGGCCTTTGCTATGGATATGGCTTCCATGAATCCTAACAAGGATATAATGATCGCGTAAGGGAATATGGTGAGGAAAACGTTCATGTCCACTTTGGGGAACGCGAATTGGGGTAGTCCTTTGGGTATCGAACCTAAAACCTTTCCGCCGCCCTGGAATAATATATCGTTTTCGGTGATTACCTTAGTGCCCACTTTCATCTTCCATACGCGGCCAGATGGTTTCTTATCTCCGAGTGGTACGAAAAACCGCTTGCCGTCGGGTGTTTTTTCCGATTCGAAATTATACGCCCTCAACACCTTTCGAAGGAGTCTGGCGTGTTTTTTTGTTTCTTCGATCTGATGGTTCATCTTCTCCACCTGGTAAGCCAGTTCGAGAACTTCGAAGGACTGACGGCCTTTCGTATGTTTCGTCTCGCCGAGCCGGGTATTGGTCAACGTGCGATTTTTCGATATGGCCTCTATCTCTTCAAGGTTCTTGTTGTATTCCTTTATCTTGGATGTAATCTCTTCGGACTTTATGGATGAGGCGTTTCCCTTGTAAGTCTGGTCGAAGCCCATAGACCAGGACAGTACAGTGGTAAGCCCTACGGCAATGAGCACGTTAGGCAGCCTGGGGTTTATCTTCCTTAATCCAAACATGATGCCAAAGGCCAGGATGGCCATGATAAGCGTCGGCAAGTGGGTATAGTTCGTGGCTGCTACTATCACGTTGTACACGGTTTCGTAATGGTGTTCGGCCTCGTCGACGGATACACCGAGGAGGTTGCCAAGCTGGGAAGTGGCAATGATTATGGCCGCAGCGTTAGTAAACCCCAGCACTACCGGATGGGACAGGAAGTTCACCACGACTCCCAGACGAAACAGTCCGATGCATAACTGAAATATGCCCACGCTGAGAGCCAGAAGTATGGAGTAGGCGATAAACGCCTCGCCGCCCCTTGTGGCCAGCGGTTCGAGGGTTGCGGCACTCATGAGCGACACCACCGCGACCGGCCCGGTGGCTAACTGGCGGCTGGATCCGAAAAGCGCCGCCACCAGAGGTGGAAGGAAGGACGCGTAAAGCCCATAGTAGGCAGGCAGGCCCGCTAACTGCGCATAGGCCATAGACTGCGGAACCAGAACGAGGGCCACGGTTATGCCGGCTAACAGGTCGGCCCTGAGTGTGGCACCGCCGTAGCCTTCAAACCAATCGAGAAAAGGAAATATCCGTTTTATTATCATATTATTAATATCATATTGTAAGTTACCGTTGTCATGCTTTATGTTATCGTTAATTATGCTTAAATTACCATCGTTGTACAACCGTTTCGATTTGAGAAACAAACTCAAGTAGTATAGCCAACCGATTAAGTAAAAATCAACTTGTATTTTTATCCCAAATTCCGATGTCCTTCTTGTCCTTTCCGTCATTGCGGCTCTAACCGGAATGATGTACGTGGGGGGGGATGACGGTAAGAGGTTGGAATAACAGCAAGGGCAAGGGCAGATTCCGGGCCGTCAGCCGAATTCGCGGGGTTGAAATTCATTTGCCAGTACTGAGTAGTTACAGAAAACTATCGAA
This sequence comes from Nitrospirota bacterium, assembly GCA_015233615.1. GTDB lineage: Bacteria > Nitrospirota > Thermodesulfovibrionia > Thermodesulfovibrionales > Magnetobacteriaceae > JADFXJ01. The sequence continues at coordinate 19,408 of JADFXJ010000014.1, read as the reverse complement.
TCTTATCAATATGTCATTTGGATGACATTATTTTCAATCATAAATTTCTTACAATAGGATCATGTTAAAGAATTGCACATCGATTACAACACATAAAACCTTAAAGAGATGTAAAGGAGACATTATGAGTGCAAATAGAGATTTAAGAACAGGCAATGCCGCCCAAGGGGTAAACGCTTCGGTTCCCTGGGACTTGTTGAAGAGTATTTGTATGAACATAAACGGCGGCGGTATCGATAATTGTCACCGTGTTGACAAAATATGTCATCAAATGATTATCGACGTCATTATGGAAACATCCGGTTCGCAAGGTGTTATCGCTAACTATAGTGTTATTGCTGACGAAGAGAATTCGGGGGCCGATCTCCTGCCGGTTCATCGCATGAAGATCCATTTGGCATAAATCTTGATAAAATCAAGTTTAAAAAAATCAAAAAACGGAGGTTTTAAATGAAAACAGTAGTAATCGGAAGAACAAAAAATGATTTATCACAAATCGCTCTCATAATCGCTTGTATTACCGTTTTATTGTTCATTGTGGTAATCTCGCGGCCGTCGTTATCTCATGGAGCGCCGAATATCGATGGGTGTGGCGTATTTCCGGACGACAATATATGGAATACACCGATAGACACTCTGCCTGTCGATAGCCATTCGGCTGCTTACGTCAATAACATTGGGGCAACTACGGGGCTGCACCCCGACTTTGGTACGGTGTGGAACGGCGCACCTATCGGCATTCCTTATAACACGGTAAGCGGCACGCAGGCGAAAGTTAACGTAACCTTCGATTACGGTAGCGAGAGTGACCCGGGGCCATACCCCATACCGGCCAATCCGCTTATAGAAGGCGGTAATCAATCGACTGGAGACCGCCACGTCCTTATCGTGGATAAAGACAACTGTATACTGTACGAACTTTGGTCAACTTACCAAAACGCAAATGGCTCCTGGAGTGCAGGTTCAGGAGCCATCTTCAATCTAAAGTCGGACGCGCTGCGTCCCTTAACGTGGACGTCCTCCGACGCGGCAGGATTGCCCATATTGCCGGGACTCGTAAGATATGACGAGGTAAAGTCCGGTGTAATAAACCATGCTATAAGATTTACCGTCCCCCATACGCAGAAGGCATTCGTATGGCCGGCCAGGCATCAGGCCGGCAGTACCACGGATACCAATTACCCGCCCATGGGACAGCGTTTCCGGCTGAAAGCCAGTTTTAATATATCGGCCTTTTCCGCCGACGTCCAGGTCATACTCACTGCGTTTAAAAAGTATGGAATAATACTTGCCGATAACGGTTCGGCCTGGTATATATCGGGAGTGCCAGACTCGCGGTGGGATGACTCCGTGTTGCATACACTGTCGGGTGTTCCGGGTTCCGCTTTCGAGGCTGTCGATTCATCCTCTCTTATGGTTAACGTAAACTCCGGCCAGGCTTCGTCGGCCTACCATAGTCCGTCACCGTCGCCAGCTCCTGCCCCCACGCCAACGGCTACACCGTCTCCAACGCCGTCTCCAACGCCTGCAAGGGCAACGCTTACCATCAACAAGGCCGGCAGCGGCAACGGTGTCATAACCAGCACGCCGGCAGGTATAAGCTGCGGCAACGTCTGTTCCATAGGCTTTGACGCGGGAAAAGTAATCACGTTGACCGCCCAACCCGACTCTACCTCAACGTTTTCCGGCTGGGTCGGCGGCGGATGCTCGGGTAACGGCACTTGTGTAATTACCCTGAATACCAACACCACCGTAAACGTCGGTTTTGTTTCGAAGTCCCCATCACCTACGCCAACGTCTACGCCAAGCCCAACACCAACACCCAAGCCGTCGACTACGCCAACTCCAACACCAACACCCAAGCCGTCGTCTACGCCAACTATAACTCCAACACCAAAGCCATCGCCTACGCCGACTCCTAAGCATACACCTACGCCAACACCAACGTCCACAAGAGCAACGCTTACCATAAATAAAACCGGTAGTGGCAGCGGTGTTGTAGCCAGCACACCGGTAGGCATAAGCTGTGGCAATTACTGTTCCATAGGCTTTGACGCGGGCAAAGTAATCACGTTGACTGCCCAACCCGGCTCCACCTCTACGTTTACCGGTTGGAGCGGTGGCGGATGCTCAGGCACAGGCAATTGTGTGGTTACCCTGAGCGCCAGTACCACTATCACTGCCGGATTTGGCGTGAAACAGTAAAATAAACAGTAACGTATCGACCCGTAGTGGGGGTATTGTTCAGGACAATGCTCCCACTATGAATGTTATCTTATCTAAGGGCTCACTTATTTTTGAACGCGCCCTAAGTGGGAAAACTGACAATCGATTAACACGGTAGGCTATTGAGGGCTATTGAGAAAGGGTTTCCCGAACATCCTTAACGTTGACTTGAAGCCCTTCTATTCTCTGATAGACACAACCACGCCTTCAAGCTCTGCAATGGAATATTGTTCGTACCTATCATTTTCGAGAGTTTTGATCTCTATCATTTGTAATTCGGGTATGACAATCCAATATTAATTATGGTATTTTAGGCACCCTGGCACTCCTCTCGCTCCTTGCGCATACTCCCCCGGCACCAGTTTCTATGGCCATAAGGGTAAAATACGACAATAACTGTAAGCTCCGGCACTCTTACCAATTTAAGCCGCGAACTTGTAAAAACTTTTGTGCGTTGCTATTGCCCAACCTTGCTGCCACTTTACAATCGGCTATAGCCAGGTCTTCGTTTCCTTTTAAACCAAAGGCCAAACCGCGATAAAAGTACGTCTTATCATTCTTTGGGTCTAACTCGATAGACTTCGTAAAATCAATAATAGCCTGGTCGTATCGATTAGTAGAAACCATAATTGCTTCCTCCTTTTTTTAATTAATAACCTTATTATAGAAAACAGGATGTTGCAGATGTGTTACACATTACATTTACCAGAAAAAAATGGGTAGCTCCGGCACTACTGGGATTCCTTTGAAGCGGGTGTAGAAGAGCATCCATCCCCCCCGCCCCTTCCTTGAAAAGGAAGGGGCGGGGGGGATGGATGCCCTGGCTCTTATGCTGGTTATCACCATTTATTAGGCTAGCCATGGCAGTCCGGACTTTTCGATAATTGCAATACGTTGACACTATGACTATGATGGAAATTCAACATCCTGTTTGTTCTACATATTCATTCTACGATGGAGAACAAATTTATCGTGCGTTTTACCCGGTGGGACAGGCTAATTTTTGTTACGCCATGTTATAATAACGGTATGCCAAAGAAATTCATAAAACGCATGCGGTAAGTAGAGAGGGAATATTAATATGCCACAACCATTAAACAAACTAACGATAAAAGGTTTTAAGTCAATCCGGTCGCTTGTAGACTTCGAACTGACCAATCTGAACGTTCTCATAGGCGGAAATGGCGCGGGCAAAAGTAATTTTATCGATTTTTTCAGTATGATGCGCGCCATGACGGGATCGAATTTTCCCGAGCTTGACAGTGCAAGTCTGAGGGCTTACATTGCCAAAGGAGGCGGAAGTGACAATTATCTTTTTAACGGCCCGAATGTCACAAAACAGATCGAATTTGAAATGCATTTCGGCGATATCGGCTTCAGTTTTAAACTCGACACAACGGATGAAACGTTTCTGAGCAGTACTAATGCAATGTTTCCCGGCAGTGGTGAATTATGGGACGATTCCGGTGGCGGAACTCCTAAGTATCATACCAGAATATTGTCAAACGTTTCCAAATGTATTTCTTCGTTGAAAATTTACCATTTCCACGATACCAGTAATCTTGCCGGAATGCGTCGACCCCAGACAATTGACGATAACGCTTATCTGCGGTTTGACGCATCCAATATCGCACCGTTCCTGCTTTATTTAAAAGAGAATGATACACGCACTTATGAGCAAATAGTAGATACAATTCGTTTGGTTGCTCTGTTTTTTGGCGATTTCATTTTAAAACCGGAGGAGATTAAGGAAAAGGTACGTCTCCGCTGGCAACAGAAGAATTCCGACTATCCTCTTAAAGCCTACCACTTGTCTGACGGTACGCTTCGGTTTATTTGTTTGACAACCGCGCTGCTAAAGATTGATCCGTCGTCGATAATTATTATCGATGAGCCTGAGTTGGGTTTGCATCCGTATGCTATCGAGATTTTGGCTGAACTTATTCAGGCTGCTTCCACTAAAACACAACTTATCGTATCGACGCAGTCTCCTGCTCTCGTCGATTGTTTCGAACCGGAAGATGTTATCGTTGTCAACCGCGAAGATGGGGCATCAACCTTCCAGCGACTGAAGGCAGACGAACTCTCCATCTGGCTTGAAGATTATTCACTGGGCGACCTGTGGCGTAAAAATATCGTCGAAGGAAGTCCAGTCCATGAGTAGTAATGAAATCAATGTCTATATTGTCGTGGAAGGTACAACCGAACGGAACTTTGTCCGCGAGGTGCTTGCCCCGGAAATGGCAAATAAAGGGATTTATTTGCGAGCGAAATTAATCGGCGATCCCGGCCATAAAGGCGGCGACATCCGTTTTGACCGGGCAAAAAATGACATCGAAAATTTTTTAAAACAACGCAAGGATACCTATATAACGACGATGTTCGATTATTTTCGTATCGATTCCGGGTGGCCGGGAAGGGAGAATGTTCGCATACAAATCGGAAATGGAACTAAGCTTACACCCGGCGACAAGGCTGCGATACTTGAGACCGCAATGGAAAAGGAGATTTCGGGTACCTTCTCCGGCTACGATCCAAAAAACCGATTTATTCCGTATATCGCAATGCACGAATCCGAAGCATTACTTTTCAGTGATGTTGAGACTCTGGCGGAAAAGACCGGGATTGATGCACGGCAGCTCATTGAAATACTAAGTGAATTCAATAATCCGGAGGAAATCAACGACGGGCCCCAAACGGCACCGTCCAGGCGACTTATGGATTTGAAGAGCGACTACCACAAAATTAGAATGGGCAAAACTGTTTCCGAAGCCATAGGGATTCAAGCTATAAGGAAGCAGTGTCCGCATTTTAATGACTGGCTAACCAAACTTGAAAATTTGGCTTGAAAACTTGTCCAAGTGATTAAGGGAGTATGCAGGCCGGTTAGTCCCGGGAGCACGCCATGCCCATTAATCCGGCACTGCCGTAAGAGAAGTGTCCGTACGAGCATCCAAACGGGTATATAGATTGCTCCGATAGCCGAAACCGCAGTAACCACGGTAACCGCACTTCGATTACCGTATACCTGTCAGGAAATACACGCGGATTAACTTTAAACTGGGAATTTTTTCTCATACATGGGAAATAAATTCCCGCCCTAGTTTACCCACATGTCTTTGATGTCCAGGACTACCGCAGCGTACTTTTCCCTCAACTGCCCGGCTATCTCGTCGATCTTGTCGCTTACCGGCAGTCCCAGGTTTATGGTAGAGCCGTTTGCGCTTATGATTACGATGTATCCAACAACGGATTCTGTGTTCATGTATAATTATTAATGCATTATTCGTGCCAATATTCTTACCGGAAATCTATCGGAAGCTTAAATGGCTTGTACCTTTATCATGCCTCTATTTTACACGTTTTTTCAGACGCGAAATACCATGGTGGCAGGACGGAATTTTGACGCTAAGGCGAGCCGTTATATCAATTGGCATTCATATTGGTAACATGAGATTATTTATTAGCAGTCCTTTGGAGAGCGTTACGTGGGGCCGCCAGTGGCTGCCGAGCACACAACCTGTGTCGCTTTCTCCTTGCCGCCTCGTTACTCTTTTGAATGCAACCTGGTATGACCTCCCGGCATGGATGTTCTGTGATTTGAAAGTTGATCTGAAGGCCATATTGATCCATGGGCCTTGAATTACTCGAAACTTGGTTTGGTACTAAAGTTTTGGCTTGGATGTATAACTTCTATACCCAGGAGTTTGAGAACGGTGGTGGCGTCGTCCCATGTCAGCCATTTCTTTGACGGATCCCTTAAAAGGTAGGAAGGGTGGAAGGTAGGCATGACTTTAATCCCCCTGTAGTCGAAGAATTTCCCCCTGACCCCGGTTATCCCGCGCTCGGTTTTGAGCAGTATCTTAGTAGCCACGTTACCAAGGCTCATTATGACCTCGGGTTTTATCACGTCTATCTGCCTTTCCAAAAAGCCGACGCAAGTCGCTATTTCGTCGTCGAGGGGATTTCTGTTATCCGGAGGACGACACTTTACGATGTTTGCTATGTACACTTCCTCCCTGCTCAGTCCAAGCCTGTTGATGAGGCTCGTCAGCAGCTTCCCGGCCCTCCCTACGAAAGGTCTGGCCTGCACGTCTTCGTCTCCCCCCGGGGCCTCGCCTACGAACATCAGTCTGGTGTCGGCACTACCCTCGCCAAATACGATGTGCTGCCTCTGCTCGTGCAGTCGGCACCTGGTACACTCCCCGATGTCTTCGCAGATTCCGACGAGAAGTTTTTCTTTTTCAACCGTAGCCCTGGACCTGACGATACTGGCTTGTGGACCCTCTTGTAGGCTCACCCGTGGACTTGTCTGTGGGCTTATCTGCGAGATCACAGGAGGCGTGTGTAAAATTGTACCGGGAGTCTGGTTGGATTGCCCGGCAGACTGTTCATTGGGTTGCCCGGTAGATTGCCCGGAGTGTTGCCAGTTGAGTTGTCCGGTAGATTGGCCATCGGCTCCAGGGTGTGCAACCGGCTTATCTCCTGCGGCAACAATTCCGGTAATCTGTCCTTTAAGGTTATCAGGCGGGCCGCCGGCAATTTGTGTGCCGGAGGTATCGGCCTCCAACCGTGGCGAAGCTTCCCAATTTGCCGATATGGGAAGGTTATCGAAGCCCAAAGCCCGGTACGTGTTAAGCAAGTCTATCAAAGGGTGATTTTTCCTGGCCATCTTAGTATGTCCCCATCTTCATATTTTCCATATTTCCGGCTCGTCTTAATCTTTCTCCATCCCGGCGTTTCCTTATCTTAATATTTCCCAACTTAACGTTCTCCCCATCTTAGTTTGCTCCTGAGCACCTGGAAGTAATCCCTGGCGTTAGGTACCAGCAGCTTTGTCTTGTGGGATGATTTCTTAATCTCCACGGTGTCTTTTACCATCAGGGGAAAACCCACCTGGCCGTCAAGGGTCAGGTAAGTGTCCTTACTGCCGGACTTTACGACGGCTTGCACGACCATCGTGTCTTCTATGACTAAGGGCCTGTTCGTGAGCGTGTGCGGGCATATAGGCGTAATGGCTATGCAATGCAAGGTAGGGTAAAGAATAGGGCCGCCGGCGGAAAGTGAGTAGGCGGTAGAGCCGGTGGGAGTGGAAAATATCACGCCGTCTGCCTTAATGGTGGTCACGTAGCGGTCATCTATGTATACTTCCACGTCGAATATCCTGGCCAGCGCTCCTTTGTTTATCACGACGTCGTTCAGTACCGTGTAGCCCGCTACTACCTCGGAGTCACGGTAGATGGTGGTTGTAAGGAGCATGCGCTCTTCTATGAAACAGTCTTTTGAGATGACCCTCCCGATGACGTCAAAAGTTTCGTTCCTGCCGGCTTCGGTGATGAACCCAAGGCCGCCAAGGTTTATCCCGAATATGGGTATGTCGCTATCGGCCACGAGCCTGGCTGCAGAAAGCATGGTGCCGTCGCCGCCGAGCACTACCAACAGGTCTATCAGGCCTGGAAGCTTGTGGCGTGGGTAGCCCATGATGTTAAGATGATTGGCGGCCTCCGTTTCGAGAAATACCTCTATGCTCCTTTCCTCCAGCCATGGCAGGAGCTCACGTAACAGGTTTATAGGTTCGGGGGTGCCACTTTTGCAAATTATTCCAATCCTCTTCATCTATTCCTTCTATCGTTAGTATTCTTGTGTCGTTGTCGCCGAAGGCGATGCGCACGTTCACGTCGCCTCTGACAGTTCCGCCCAGCCGCTCTGCCCACTCTACCACGGTTATCCCGTCGGAGTCAAGATAGTCGTAAAATCCGGTGCCCTCTATCTCTTCCTCCTTCTCCAGGCGGTAGAGGTCCGCGTGGTAAATCGGGATGGAACCTTCGTACTCTGCGATTATCGTAAAGCTGGGTGAGGTAACGTTCCTCTCCGTCAGGCCAAAGCCCATGGCCAACCCCTTTACGAACGTCGTCTTGCCCGCTCCCAGCTCCCCGAATAAAAAAACGCTCCGGCCCCTTTGAAGTGCTTTTGCCAGTCCCTCGCCTATGGCCATGGTATCTTCACGTGAATCGCTATGAAGGGTGAAGGATTTTCTCATGGCACCGTATCAGTTTTTAGCGATCGTATGTTCATCTGTAATCTGCGTGAATCTGCGTCATCTGCGGATAATAAAGATAAAAACATCATCCGCAGATGACGCAGATTCACGCAGATAAAAAAACAATGACAACTTGCTATATCGGAGTTTGGGTATAAGCTCAAAACATGCCGATAAAGGCGCCCTGTCTTCCATTTGTGCCCTTAGTCTTCCTGTAAGAGTGGTATATATTGGGCATGCAACTGGTGCAATGAGTCGATAACCAGATATTTTCCTTAGTAATGCCTATTGCAAGGGCCTGGCAAAAGTTTGCCTTCTGGAGGTCTACGAACCACTTATCCCCGTTTGAGGTAACGTAGTCACCTTCTCCCGTGGCTCCGGTAACGGCACTTATGACCTCTTGTCCCACCTCGTAGCAGCACGGGCCGATAGCGGGGCCTATAGCTGCGAGTATTTCCTCCGGCGATGAACCGAACTGCGTCTTCATGGCCTCTGTCGTTTTCCTGAATATTTCCCGTGCAGTACCGCGCCACCCCGCGTGAATGGCCGCCGCCACTTTTACGCTGCGGTCGTAAAGGATAATAGGCACGCAGTCCGCCGTCTGAACCCCGATAAGCAGCCCGTGGACGTTCGTTACAACTGCGTCCCCTACCTCACCCCCTGTCCCCCTCTCCATAAATGGCGAAGGGGAGAGAACTTCTTCCCCGTGTTCCCTTTCCTTCTCCCCCTCTCCATTCATGGAGAGGGGGTTTGGGGGGTGAGGTAAGGTTTTGATTATTATTACGTTGTTCGTGTGCCTTTGGACGGGCATGTACAAAGACGCTCTCTCTCCTATGATGGAAAAGAGCTTAGACGGTTCTATACCGGTTGTCTTGCCGGTAAAGAAGGCTTTCACCCCTTCCGCCGCAAATATCCCCGGATAAACGGCGTCATCCAAATGAAAACAACTCTGCTGAACTGTCACGATGCCTTAAACTTGATCCGGTTGCTTGTCCTTGACGAGGAGGAACGCTTTCATGAATCCCACCGAATCGCCGGGCAAAATTTCCTCGATGGATACCGGCTGGCCTTCTATTATTGAGTCTATGGTTCTGGTAACGCTGGCGAAGCTGTAACTGAGCACCGCGTCTATGGGCTTGGAGATGGTACAGGGTATGGTGCCTTTCCTTAACAGGTGGTCAAATACCAGTATCTGTCCACCCGGTTTTAAGACCCTCACTACCTCGGCAAAAGCCTGCTTAGGGTCGAACACAACCGTCAGAAACAGGCTCAAAATGGCCCTGTCGAAGGTACCGTCGTCGAACTTAAGATCCTCTGCGTCCATCTTTAGGAGTTTTATGTGCTTTTCGTGGCCCATTACCTTCATTTTTACTTTACCTATGCCGAGCATTACGTCGCTGATGTCTATGCCCGTTACGCTTACGTAGTCGGGAATCATGGACAGATCGTGGCCGCTTCCCACACCCGGCACTAAAACTGCGTCCCCGGCCTTGAAGTTAAGTAAATTTATAGCTTTTTTCCTGAAACTTCTCAAAGGGAGCATCAGGGCCGGGTAGAAAAACGGGATAAAAGTATTAAACGAGAGTATTTTGATTAAGTTTTTCATGGGCTTAGGGTCTCCTTGCTGTCTTTATTTTTGCTGCTATTCCAATTAAATTCTACACCATTGTACGTGAATTGGTCAAGCTGGTATTCCTTCAGCTCTTTTACTGCGTAATTGGCCAGTATGCCGCTCGTAATGAAGAAGTCCATGATCTCTTTGTCTATGTGTCCGCCTTTTGCCATTCCTTCTATTATTTTTATACATTCGGATAGTGTTTTTCCCTTCTTGTATGGCCTGTCTATGGCGCTAAGGGCATCGAATATGTCTGCGATTGCCAGAATGCGGGACTTGGTAGAGATCTCCTCTGCGGTGAGGCCGGAGGGGTAACCGGAGCCATTGAGCTTTTCGTGGTGTTCGCTGGCTATCTCGCATACGTGTCTGAGCTTTTTTGGCCACGGCAACCGGGCGAGCATTTTTCTGGAAAGCACGACATGATTTTGTATGATAATCCGCTCCTCCTCGTTAAGGGTGCCGCGTTTGATGCTGAGGTTGTATACCTCGTTGCCGGTAAGGACAGGCGTTATAACGCCATTTATGTCTATGGTAATGGATGAGATTTCCTTTAACTGCTTTATCTTGTCGTCTGCCATAAACTCACCGCCTATGTTGGCAATTCTTATGAAGTCGAGGTCTTGATCGGCCTTTTTTATTCGGGCGGCTCTGGATGCGTCTATATCGTCCAGAGCCTCTTGCGATATGGAGCCGTGCGTGGACAGGATTTCGATCTTTTTTCGCAGGTATTCGTTTTCGATATCCCTTTTCAGGATTTCGAATTTAGCTTCCACGGTATGTATCCTGTCGTAGATGGTTTCGAGTTTAGTGGCCTTGTCCACGACGTATTCGGGTGTGGTGATCTTCCCTATGTCGTGCATCCATCCGGCTATCTTAAGCTCGTTTTCCTCGTCCGGGGGCAGGTCGAAGTCTTGCCAGCGCTCCTCCGCGCTGTTGCTCAACCCTCTGGCTATTTCCAGTGTGAGTTCCGCCACGCGGCGTATGTGGCCGCCCGTATACGGGGATTTTTCGTCAATAGCAGTGGCTATGACCTTTATGAAAGCATCCAAAAGGTTTTTGAGGTCGGATATGAGTGTTGTGTTAGTTATGGCTATGGCTGCCTGTGACGCCAGGGACTCCACAACGTCCTGGTACTCTCCGGAAAATGGAATTACGTTACCACCTTCGTCTTGTGAGTTTATGAGCTGCAGTACGCCTATGATTTCATTTTCGTGGTTTCTGAGAGCCGTAACGAGCATGGACTTGGAGCGGTAGCCCGTGTTTTTGTCGAACGCCTTAGTTCCCTTGAAGTCAAAGCCCTCCACGTCATATACGTCGGGTATGTTTACCGTCTCACCGCTTAAAGCTACGTAGACCGCTACCTGGTGGGTGTTTTTCTCTCCGTCGGCGTTATAGAGTTTCAGAGGGGGAAAAGTTACCTTATTGACGCCGGAGCTGCATCCACCGCCACCCATCTGAAAGTTCATGCTTGTGTTGCGAAGAATTTTAAAGACGATTGCGGTATCGTCGTCATTTTTTATGTAGAGCGTTCCTCCATCGGCACTCGTGAAGTTCATGGCCTCCACTACTATCATTTCGAGAAGGTTGTCCAGGCACTCCTCCGAAGACAGTGCGATACCTATTTGCAGGAGCTGGTTTTTTTCCCTGTGCTGCTTGATCTCAGCCTGTACCCTGTTTTCGAGGTGTTTGTTAAGCACTTCTAACTGATTAGATTTATCCTTTAATACCTCGTAGGTGGTTTTCAGTTCCGAGGTGCGCTTTAGCACCTCTTTCTCCAGCGTTTGGCTATAGTCCTCCAGCTTGTTGAGAGACCGTATTATGCGCATTCTCTCGGCCCGAATGGTTACGGAGGATATGAGGTGCTCCACTTGTATGGATTTATTCAGAAAGTCGTCGCCTCCCACGCTCATGGCGCGCAGTTGTTTGTCGACGTCCGATTCACTCGAAAGGAAGACTATGGGGATGCTAACGTACTCCTCTATCTGCCTGACTACTCTGGCTACGTCCATGCCGGTGCATCCCGGCATGTACATGTCCATAAGGATAAGATCCGGGTAAAACTCGCCCAGTACGGCTAATATTTTGCCAGGGTCGTTTATAGGCATGGTCATCATGCCTTCGTTCTGCAAAACGAGGGAGTAGAAGTTTGCGATGTCCGGCTCGTCATCGAGTATCAGGATGCGGTAAGGTTCCCTGGTATGCTTTACCGTCAACCCTTTTATTTTTTCGATAATCGCAGTTGGTTCCACGGGTTCCGTAAAGTGGGCGATCCCACAGGCGGAGGCAGTTGCTAACCTGTTCTGGAAATCCGTCTTGTCCGAGATGAATATGAATGGCACCGACGGAGCAATCTTCTGGTGTATCTCTTTGAAGCGTTGAACGCCTGTTTTGTCGAGTTCGTTTTCGGTTACGTCTACGATGGCTGCGATGGGTTTGTAGTGCCCGAGTGCGCCTCCCAACTCTTCGACCGAGTTAATCGATATTACGGAAAAGCAGGCTTCTTCGAGCATTGCTCTTATGACGTGCAGGGAATCCGGGTTTTTATAGAAAATAAGTACCAGGCCACTTTCATAATCGCACGTGGCTGATCTATCCGGTAATTGGCCCTCTGTCGTATCTGCATCGGCGGCTCTTTCCGGTAGTTGGCCCCCCGTCGTCTTAGCATCGGCAGAACCATCCGGAAGTTTTTCTATCTGGCTTTCTATAATGGACAATGTCTTCTTTATGGAATCTTCGATTTCTTCGCTTAAAGTGGCGCCATCCTCTAACAGGTTCTTTAATGTAACTTCGAGTTCCTTCGAATATACGGTTAAAGTGGAGAGGCCGAAAGTCGTGCACGAGCCATAGAGATTATGTACCATCCTGTGGGCTTCCACCAGAGCTTCATGGGCTTCTATGGTTTCGAGAGCTTCTTTTCTGGCTTTTGCCCGATGCCACATTTCCTTTATTTGTTGCAGTCGCCCCGGTAGTTGTCGTACGTAGTTGTTTTTTAGCTCTTTAAGCTTTTCCTTTAAAGGTGAGTTCGTCTCTGACAATATATAATTACCTCCTCCGAAACTTACCGCCTATGCACGGTACATGCGTTATGACGCGCCGTTTAAAACGTTTTGACAGACGTTATGACTATAAATCTTATTATAATATAATTGTAGACTGTTTCTTACATATTTTGCAAGACATTACGTTGGTCTTTTATCTGCCATATATGGTAAAATCCTGCATGGTACTTTCGCTGGAAGAGGTTGAAGCCAGGTCAATCCTCACGAAATCCGGGATTCCCGGCGTCGATTACTGCATAAATCCATATATTGGGTGCTCCCACGGCTGCCGCTACTGTTACGCCACCTTCATGAAGCGCTTTACCCGGCACACCCAGATGTGGGGTCATTTCGTCGACGTTAAACTTAACGCTCCGCAACTCCTTAAAAAACAGCTCGAAAAGGCTAAGAGGGGTAACGTAATCCTCAGTTCCGTAACCGACCCCTATCAGCTGGCTGAGGCCAAATACAGGATAACCAGGCAGTGTCTCGAGGTGCTGCTCCAGTACCAGTACCCGGTGGAGATACTCACGAAATCTCCTCTGGTGTCACGCGATATCGATCTAATAAGCCGTTTCGACGATATATCCGTAGGATTAACCATCACCACCGACGACGAAAAGATAAAGCGGATTTTTGAGCCAAAGGCCCCGCCCATCGGGGCACGCCTGGGTGCCCTCAGGAAGCTTCACGAAAAAGGCATCAGTACCTTCGTATTCGTCGGCCCTGTGTTGCCGATGAACCCTGAGACACTCGCCGGCATGATAAGGCCATACGCGGATTCCGTTGTCGTCGATACGATGAACTACGCCTTCAAAACGGAGCGCATTTACAAAGGGTTAAACATGAATCTCTGGCTGGATAAGCATTTCCTGGACGACGTGGTGAACAGGCTGGCGGCAGCTCTCGATATCCCCGTGGAAGTGCTCTGATAAATCATAAGGGTAATATAAAGTACAAGAGATGAAAAAGGCATTTAACCACGAAAACCACGAAAACCACGAAAAAAGGATTGTTTCCCTCTTTTCGTGCTTTTCGTGTTTTTCGTGGTTAAAAAATCCTTTTGCCCTTTGCTCTTATGACTGCAAGCTGGTATAAGATGGCATAACGGTCATGGCACAATGGCCATGTTGTCTCTGTGAATTACCTCGTCAGAGTACTTGAAGCCCAGGGCTTTCTGTATATGGGAAGTCTTAAGCCCAATGATTTTCGCCAGCTCACGGGAGCCATAGTTGACGAGGCCCTTGGCTATCTTCCTGCCTTTTGGTGAGAGGCAGTAAACGGCGTCGCCCCTGTCGAATTCGCCACTAATGGACTTCACGCCGGAGGGCAGGAGACTTTTCCCCCCGGTTGTAATGGCGTTGACGGCTCCGTCGTCGAGGTGCAGAGAGCCCTTGGAGTGTATGCCCGTGGCAATCCAGCCTTTTCTGGCGGCAAGCTTTTCAGGCGCAGGCCCGAAAGTAGTGCCGGCAGGATTGCCGTTGAATACTGATCCGAGAAGGCCGGTTTCCCTGCCGTTTATGATTCTTACGGTAACTCCGTGGCGTACCGCTATTTTGGCTGCGACTATTTTTGAGTACATTCCTCCCGTGCCCGATATACTGCCGGCCCCTTTAGCCATCTGCTCTATTTCCGGGGTTATTTCACCGACGAAGGGGATGATGCGGGCTTTATTGTTTTTCCTCGGGTTGTCCGAGTAAAGGCCGTCTACGTCGGAGAGGATAACTAGAGTGCCTGCGTTGACGAGGGAAGCCACGAGGGCGGCGAGATGGTCGTTGTCGCCGAATTTGAGTTCGTCTATGGATACCGTGTCGTTTTCGTTGATTATGGGGATGACGTTGAAGTTCAGCAGAGTCATGAGCGTGTTTCTGGCGTTAAGGTACCTTCGCCTGTCGGAGAAGGCGTCGCGCGTCAGGAGCACCTGGGCTACCTTTTTGCCGAACTTACCGAATGAGCGCTCATAGGCCCACACAAGTGCACTCTGGCCGATGGCGGCGGCTGCCTGCTTGAGGTTTATATCGAGTATGCGCCCCTGGATGCCGAGCTTATTTCTTCCCGCCGCTACGGCTCCGGAGGATACGACTACCGTCTTATACCCGGCGTCTTGTAACGCCGATATATCACCGGCTAACTGTCCTATGCGGTTTTCGTCAAGCCCGTCCTCGGTAGTTAAAATACTGCTGCCGATTTTAACGACTACTATGTCCATAACAAGTTTACGAAGCAGTGTTTTGCAAATCCATTAAGACCGATGCCTCTTCCGTCTGCCATTAACATGGATATTATTATAACATTCTAACACCGGTTAAATAACAAATAGCTCTTCGGAGACTCTTTGTAGGCTTTTCGGAGACTCTTTTGTAGGTTTTCCGGCAAATCTTTGTAGGCTTTTCGGAGATTTTCGGGGAGCAGGAAATGTTAACACGTTATTAATATAATCGGCTCTTTATAAGAGTGTGCGTGAAAGTATCTTTGAAATTTGATTGGTACGTTAAAAAAATCTTCATTTTTTTTTCATTTTTTTTCAATGTGTATCCTATCTGTAACCTACCGGGGCTTATAATAATTACATTAGTATGAATGATTCATAATAATAATATTTTAGTATGAATCATTCATATTAACTTTTAGGTGAAGACTGTCGCGCTTGTATATGTCTACCCTTCTAACCCGTCAGTTAGGCCGGTGAGCAGCCCTTTACTCTTTGATAAGAAGGGCTGCTTTTCGTCTATCGACTGTAGTTCGAGCATTAAAATAGTCGCTGCCCCTCTTTAAACGTCGCTGGATACACATGGCCGCCATGGCTGCAATTACAACCAGTGAAAGCAGGGAAACATAGTTGCACACGCGCTGTGTAGTGGATAGTTTCCAGGTCGTAGGTTTATAGTTGCTGAAATTCACGAAATTCTCCTTGTCGCTTTCGTTAATCAAGTTAAAGGGAGAGAGACCGTTTTCCGCCGGAAAAACCATGCCGGCCGGATTGATCATGTTGAAGTGTCCCCTTTTCACGGTGCCGGTAAAACCGCTGTCTGTCTCGATAACGTAGTCCGTTACATTGTATCCGTATCCATCGTATCCGTATCCAAAGATGGGTTCCGTGATTAAGCCGCTGCTTATTCCCGTTAAAAACGTGTCTTCTTCGTTGATGTTAAAGATTGCGTATATCTTGAATTCCTTGTAGTGCGCGCGCAGGTTTTTCCAGCCGGTTATTACCGTTTCCACGTCGAGGTTGTTACAGCCGAGTTCCCCGGGCACGGCCATGTAACGTAAAAATAACGCCGCCGCCAGGCACGCCAAAGCCAGAGCCCCGTACCGCCTGTAAACCGGCCGCAGGACTCCTCCGCTGAAAGATATCCGAAACGCGTATAGCGCCCCAATGACGACCGGTAATATAAAAACGGCGGCGTAACGGGTATTTACGTGCAGGCTCCTGAAATAAGGAAGCCCCTTCAAAAAGGTGTACACGTAACCTCTGGCCAGTGTAAGTTCAAGGGTAACCCATATCGTGAAAAGGAGGAGTATTACGTAGGGGACGTTTTCCCGTGAAAAGATCCTCCCGCCTATCGTGCCCATGTTTTTTACCGACAAAAGCGCGATAACCAACACCACGGGCGAAAGACCGATGTCATATTCCCAATGCGACGCGATAATGCCCAAAAATCCGCTCATAGTGCTCTTAACTTTGGAAGGCTCCAGAAAAAAGAGCGCCACCGGGCTATAAAAAAGCTGCGCCGCCGTCCCCAAAAACCCTTTTAGCAACCCTACGTTGTACACGTCGCTTATGTGGCGGGGGAAAAACCTCATGAAGCTTATTACCGCGGCTATCTTCGAGGCGCACAGGCAGGCCGACGCAGTCGCCGCCCATGCCACGCATCGCCAAAGCCGCATATAATCGCGCTTTACGCTTCTCGAAAAGATATATATCACGTTAACGGACATCAGCACGGACAGGGCTGCGACGGAGGCGAGCTGCCCCCCTCCCGAATAGACCATGGAGGCGGCCACAAGGGTTAGTCCTATGACTGCGACACATACCGGAATACTCGCGTCGGCAAGGAGCAGCACAGACAAGGGTATCAACGGGAAGGTTTCCCAGTTCATGTGTCCCACCATCATGTGTACGAGATAAAACGCGCTCGTACAAAACAGCACCGCCGCGAGCACCGAATCGGCATGGGTAAAACTCAGTACCCCGCGAAACAGCCGGTATACGCTGAAATAAGAGATAACTACGAACACGGCCACCGTGGCGACGAAAGAGACCCATGGGTTGACGAAAAAAACCAGAAGTGCGTTAAGGGTAAACTGCACCTGCTGGGGGTTTGGATAAGAGGGAAGACCTCCGGCGAAAGACGGCGTCCACCACTCGACGGCCGGCCCGTTTTTCAGGTAATAGAGGTAACTGTCCAGCAGCCTTGTCAGGAAGTACCTGTTGTCACACCCGACCATGGGAATTTTTGCGTTCAGGGCCATGAGAATGACCGACAGCACGACGCAAAGCAAGGCGTAAAAGATCACGAGGTCTGCAGGACCTCTGAGCCCATTGATAGAGCCTCCCTGACGGAGCCTCAGCTTACTCGCACTTCGTATAGCCACAGTCATGGCAAATCGAGCATCCGCTCTCGTGTTCCACGACTCCTCCGCACTCCGGACAGGCTCCCATCAGCATGTTTACGAGATACTTCTTGCCGTGGCTTCCGGCTTCCTCGTCGGTGTAGTTCTCTATCGCCTTGGCTATGGCGTCGGCACAGGAGGATATTTTGCCGCCGTTTGCCCAGATCGGCTGGTGGCACGATATGCCCTTCAACTGCTTGATGATCTCGTCCAGGTCGATGTTACACCTCAGTGCGAGGGAGACGAGCCTGCCTATAGCCTCCGATTGGCTGGCCGCACATCCGCCGGCCTTTCCGATGTGGTTGAATATTTCGAAGGGATGGGCGTTTTCGTCCTCGTTTACGGTAACGTAGAGGTTTCCGCAGCCGGTGAGCATCGCCTGCGTGGTACCCTTTATGATTCTCGGTCTCTTTTTGGGCATTATCTTTGCGGCTTTGGCAGGTACGTCAGTGCGGGCCTGCTTACTTCCTCCCGTGGAGAGCACCTGGACTTCGCGGGAGCCGTCCCTGTAAACGGTTACGCCCTTGCAGCCGAGTTTGTAGGCCAGAACGTAAGTCTGCCTGATGTCGTCGGCGGTGGCGTCGTTTGGGAAGTTAACCGTCTTCGATACGGCGTTGTCCACGTGTTTCTGAAATGCGGCCTGCATCCTTATATGGTACTCGGGGCCTATGTCGTGGGCGGTAACGAAGATCTCCCGCACGTCCTGAGGCACCGCGGTAACGCCCGAGAGCGAGGATTGACGCGCTATCTCTTCCATCAGCTCCGGCGAGTGGAACTTGCGCTTGCGGGCTATGGAGTCGAAGTATGGGTTAACCTCTATCAGCCTGGAGTTATCCATCACGTTTCTTATGTAGGAAACGGCAAATATGGGCTCGATGCCGGAGGAGCATCCCGCGATTATCGAGAGGCTACCGGTCGGTGCAATAGTGGTGATGGTGGCGTTTCTGAGTTTTCGGCCCCCGTCGTGTATGCTGCCGGTATAGTTGGGAAATACGCCTCTTGAGTTTGCGAGGGATTCGGAGGAGTTCATTCCCTCGTCCCTTATGGTTTTCATTACCTCTTCGGCGAGGCTGAGGGCCTGCCCGGAATTATAGGGTATCCCCAACCGTATGAGCATGTCGGCCCAACCCATTATGCCGAGGCCTATTTTTCTGTTGGAGCGCGTAATCTCCCCGATAGTCTTGAGAGGGTACTTGTTGATGTCTATGACGTTATCGAGGAAATGGACGGCCTTCCGGGTTACGTGTTTAAGTTTTTCCCAGTCGATTCCGAACTCCTCGCCGCCAATCTTTTTAACCATCCTGGAGAGGTTAATCGAGCCCAGGTTACAGGATTCGTAAGGCAGGAGTGGCTGTTCGCCGCAGGGATTCGTAGAGGCTATCTCGCCTATCTGGGGAGTGGGATTGGACGCGTTAATCCTGTCGAGAAAGACTATACCGGGCTCGCCGTTTTTCCACGCGTGTTTTACGATAAGGTCGAATATGTAGGCCGCCTCCAGGGTCTTTACCACTTTGCCGCCCCGCGGATTGATCAACTGATACTCCGACTTTGCTTCGAGTGCGTTCATGAACGCTTCGGTCAGCGCCACGGATACGTTGAAGTTATTGAGTTTTTCGCTGTTTTCCTTGCAGGTTATGAAGTCCACTATATCGGGGTGGTCCACGCGCAGTATGGCCATGTTTGCGCCCCTCCTGGTGCCTCCCTGTTTTACGGCCTCCGTCGCGGTATCAAATACGGTCATGAAAGATATGGGCCCGGACGAAATACCTTTCGTAGAGCCGACCATGTCGCCCTTCGGACGTAAACTGGAGAAACTAAACCCCGTGCCTCCGCCGGACTTGTGTATGAGTGCGGAGTTTTTAACCGCCTCGAATA
>JADFXJ010000125.1 GCA_015233615.1 Nitrospirota bacterium | reverse complement strand
AGACTTCTGGGAAAGTCGCGTTGCTTAAATACCCCATTTCGTGACGCAGACCCCCTTCAAGCAAAATCTACTATTTTAAAATGTCATTGCGAGCATAGCGGGCTCCAGTATGCCATCTAATCCTCCGGCGTGGCTCAAGTCCGTCAGATACCCCGGCTGATGAGTTATCCTGATGGCAATCAGGAGCGAGTACGGGCCATATATAAAGCGAATGGGCCAATTACAGGCAATGCCGTGCCGACGCCTTTGGTGCACTTGGCGAGGACAGAGAAATGGAACCGGGAGTGTTTCATTTGAAGACCGTGGCGGTAGTTGACTTCAAAGGATATTGCTTTGTATAATAAAAAATGTTGACGTCTCTTGACATCGAGAACAAAATCAAAGAATGGGAAACACATCAAACCGAGTTTAAAAGGGAATTTACCACCGATTCGATAAGACAGACGATTGTCGCTTTTACCAACGATTACAATGAAACCGGAGGCGGAACGATAATCATAGGCGTAGACCCTTTAACCCGAACGATTGTCGGATTACAGGAAGACACCGAGGAAACTTTACGCCGCATAAGCGGCCTATGCAGAGACGGCGGTATTATTCCCACACTTGCTCCCGAAATATATTGTATTGAAGCCATGGAAAAACGCGTAGCGGTAGTTGAAGTCAAAAAGAGCGACCGCCATCCTCACAGATCGAATAATATATGTTATATACGGCACTGCCCTACAACGCGTAAAGCGACTCCCGACGAGGAATTCGAATTAGTTCGCCGGTCGGGAAGGCTGCCCTACGATTTGATGCCTTTAAGCGAGTCGGGGATCGAAGATATAAGTTTAACAAAATTTGAACAGGACTTCTTACCAATAAGAATACCCAGAGATACAATAAATTATAACGGGCGCAGTACCGTTCAATGGGCCGAGAATTTAAAGTTTCTTATCATGGAAGGGGAGAGGTTGGTGCCGACCGTAGCCTCCGTTTTATTGTTTGGGAAAAATCCTCAGTCTATCTTGCCAAATAGTTCCATCGATTTTATTGTATTTGAGGGAATCGACCCCGGCGGCCGTATTTTAAACAGACAGGAGTTTAAAGGTACGGTTGACGTGCTTATAAAAGAAACAACGGCGGCAGTACAACGCTTTATGGTTAAAGGGTACCAGTTTTATCAACAGTTTCCCCGACGTAAAGAGACGTTCGAATATCCCTGGATTGCAGTCCAGGAAGCTATCGCCAATGCCGTAATGCATCGGGACTATGAAATTTCCAGAACCAGTGTGTCGGTTAAAATGTTCGACGACCGTCTCGAGATACTTAGCCCCGGTGGTTTATACGGGATAGTAACGCGCAAAAACTTCGGTACCGGTGTAAACTATTACCGCAATCCTACAATTGCGGTGAATCTTAACTTATTAAGTCTGGTTGACAAAGCCGGAACCGGAATCTTTAAAATAAAACGTGAAATGAAAGACAACGGTTCAGCCGACCCAATTTTCGAGATTGAAGATACTTATTTATTGGTTAAACTGTCGGCCCACCCTTATTATTCGGGAGTTCGCCTCTATGAGAGAGGCGTGGTGGAACTCGAAAAGGGAAATAAGGACGAGGCTAAGAGCCTGTTTAAGAAAGCCGTCGAAAACATGCGAAATTTTCCCGCAGCTTGGGTTGCACTGGGAAAAATGGAAGCACTCTACGGCAGTCTCGAACAATCCCGTAAGTGCTTTATGGAAGCCATCGAAAATGATCCTCAATTCGAAGGGGCATACCTTGCCTGGGGTAAAATCGAAGAAAACGAAAACAATCCGTTGAAAAGCCGGGAAATTTTCAAACAAGGTACGGAGGCATTACCGCTAAGTGCCGAACTTTGGTACTCGTTGGCGCTGCTGGAAGAGAAAAATAAAAAGATGCCCGAAGCCCACCTTTTTATACGCAAAGCGCGTTCTCTACGGCAGGATGATCCGAAAATATTAACGGCACATGGCAGAATATCCAAACGGAGGCATCGTTTGGATGAAGCAATCGAGACATATCGAAAAGCGCTGCTGTACTGTAGAGAAGACGACAAAGGACAAATATGGTTTGAAATAATGAAATTACTTATAGAACAAAACGCACCGTCCGAGGAAATAAAAAAATGCTTCGAACATTCGTTTAGATTAAATTCCAGGCATCACGAACTGTTTCATATATATTATCAATATCTTACGTCCAATAATAATCACGTGGAAGCTTTGAGCATACTGGATTTAGCCCGTACGGAGGGAATTACCGTTAAACCTGCACTTCCGTCTCTATACGTGGGCAATCTTCCATCCGAAAAGCTTCAAAAAGAAGTAGAAACGGAACTGAGAAAACTTTTTAATGAAACCGGTATAGAAATCTCCAAGATATTCATTCATCCAAAACGGACTTTTGGTTTTATCACCGTTTCTTCGATCGAAGACGTTAAAAACGCGTTAAGTAAGCTGACAAACGCTAAAATATTTAACAATAGTATACAGTTAAAAGAGGATAAAAAAATCACTAGATAAGAAACTTCCTTGTAAAACGCGAAAATAACTAAAGGAGTTTCAATAGATGTACCGTTTTCTTGTTGTTATCGAGAAGGCCAATGGCAACGATTCGGCTTATTCGCATGATTTACCGGGTTGTATTGCTATCGGATCTACCCGTGAAGATGCAGAACGTAACATGCATGAAACTATTGAACTTCACGTACGGGGATTGTTGGCAGATAATTTACCGGTTCCCGATTCTACTTCCTTTGCAGAATACGTTGCCATTCATTGAATACGTTGCGATCCCGCCTTTTCCGGAAGATATGCCATGAACCTTCCAGGAACCGTTTATCAGAGCCGTCAGTATAGTCGTCAGCCAAGCCGTTAGACGTATTCGCGGGATTCGTAGAATTTGCGGGATTCGCGTAGCTCACAATGACGGCAAAAACATATTTACCGTTTCTATATCGGAGTTCGGGCTCCCGGGCTCCAATGGTTGCTTGATTTCTCTATTTCTGCTATAATAAACGTAT
This sequence comes from Nitrospirota bacterium, assembly GCA_015233615.1. GTDB lineage: Bacteria > Nitrospirota > Thermodesulfovibrionia > Thermodesulfovibrionales > Magnetobacteriaceae > JADFXJ01. The sequence continues at coordinate 8,979 of JADFXJ010000125.1, read as the reverse complement.
GGTTAAGACTATTGAGTTGTATGATCTCTTGAAAGGCAAGCTTGGAGACGAAGGCAGCAAGGCTATAGCCGAAGCCTTCGAGGAAGTGGCCAGAGAGTCGCAGGTTGAATATAAAGAAGACATTAGGGCCTTACGTTACGACACCGCGAACATGGCTACCAAGGAAGACCTTAAGGCTTTGAAGGAAGACATTAAGGAAGAGATTAAGGCCGTTAAGGAAGATATTAAGACCATACACCTGGAAATGGCGACCAAGAAAGACAGCAGTTCCGCGAAGGAAGAGATTAAGGCCGTTAAAGAAGAGATTAAGGCCGTACGCCAGGAAATGGCTACCAAGGAAGACCTTAAGGCCGTTAAGGAAGATATTAAGGCCATACGCCAGGATATGCTGAACATGGCCACGAAGGAAGACGTTAAGGCCATACGCCACGATATGGAAAACATGGCAACCAAAACCGAAACCAAAACCGAATTAAAACTTCTGGAAACCAAGCTGGAAGCCAAAATGCGGCTACACTTCTACATCCTCTTGTTCGTTATACTTCTGACCAATCCTAAAGCCATCGACTTGCTCGCGAAAATCCTTGGCTTAATGAAATAAGCCATCGCCGGCATTTTGATAGTTTCGCATCCCTCCTACAGAAAATCTTACGTCCTTATCCGCCGCATATTCCACTGTCTATCAATTTCCGTGCCAAATGGTAATCGTGTTTCTATACCGGAGTTTGGATAAAATACGCGCATGTAACGCGTACGTATCCCACGTATTGACAAAGGGTCGGTGTAGAGTTCATAGTAGTTATAGATGGTTAAGGCTGGCAACGTAAGAAAGCTTGCACTGGAGACGTTAAACGCCCTCGAAAAGGGCGAAAAGTTGCCTAAGCAGACTATCGAAGAGTACGTAGGGTCGATACTCGACCCCCACTTAGGTGAGGCGCACGACAGGGACAGGGCGTTTCTCATGGAGTTGGTTTACGGGACTCTACGCTACAGGGACAGGCTGGACTGGGTGCTGAAGCGCTTTTTGAAAAACCCCTCCGCTCTAGGTCACTCAAGCCTTAACAACCTCAGACTTGCCCTCTACCAACTGACTTTTATGCGGGTACCCGGATGGGCCGCGGTGAACGAAGCCGTGGAACTGGAAAAGGGGCACGGTAAGCCCGCGGTAGTAAACGCCGTCCTGAGAAACTTCATGAGGCAGGAGGGCGGGATAGAGCTGCCGGTCATTGACTCCTCGCCCGTCGAACACATATCCGTGTCGACTTCACACCCCCGGTGGATGGTACAAAGATGGGTGGACAGGTTTGGTGTAAGCGAGGCACTTGCCCTGGCTGCTTCCAATAACGTTCCACCTCCGATGACGTTAACGGCCAATACGTGCCGCACCTCCGCCATGGAACTCGTTGAAGAGCTTCGGTCGATGGGAATCGAAAGCGAGCTTACCGCGCACAGTCCCAGGGGCGTAAGGCTAATGCGACACATATCTTATGGCCTGCTTGAGCCCTTGCGTGGTAAAACCTTCGTTCAGGACGAGGCCTCGCAGCTCGTTAGCATGGCCCTGTGTGCCGAAAGGGGACATAAGATACTCGACGCCTGCGCCGCTCCGGGTGGAAAGGCGGCCCACGTTGCTATACTGACTGACGATCTTGCCTACATAGCCGCACTGGATAAGTCTCCAAGGCGGGTCTCGATGGTCGGGGAATGCGCCTCGGCGTTGAAGCTCGGTTCGATTCACGCCATGTTGGGCGACGTCAGGAACGTAAAACTTCCAGCCGACTTCGACAGGGTGATTCTGGATGCTCCATGCTCCAGCACGGGCGTAATAAGGAAAAATCCCGACGTAAAGCTCAGGCTTACGAAAAAGCACTTGGTGGAGCTTGCCGAAAACCAGTTGTTATTGCTCGAATCGGCGTCGGGGCACTTGAAAAAGGATGGGCTGATGGTGTATTCTGTATGTTCTACGGAACCGGAGGAAGGAGAAGAAGTGGTAAAAAAGTTCTTGAAGAAAAACCCCGGTTATTATATTATAGAAAGCGCGGGCCTTATAAAAGATAAATATGGCGTCGATTATAGGGTTTTTATATCCGACAAAATGCCTGTGGACGGTTGTTACCGCACTTATCCCCACAATCGTGGCCTTTGCGAATATGATCAAAGTGAACATAGCCAGAGTGGACATGGCCAATCTGAAGATAGCCAGTGTAATGATGACCGGTATAAAGCCGGCCAATGTAAAGATAGTATGGACGGTTTCTTTTTCGCTACACTTGGAAGAAGCTCTTAAACTAATATGTCATTCTCGCGAAAGCGGGAATCCACTTCCTTAAAGAGGGGCATGACCCGGGATTAAGATGAAGGCTTTAATCAGAATTTTTGTTTTTTTCTTTATCTTCAGCGTGGTGACGGTTATAACCGGCTATATTACCTTTGGCATTTTGACGAGCAGCAAAAACATCGTCGTTCCCGACCTGAAGGGAAAAAGCCTCCTGGAGGCCAATAGCATACTAGGCGGAGCGAAGTTGTACCTGAAGATTGAGGGTGAGGACTATAGCTCTGACACAACCTCCGGCCACATAATGAAGCAGAACATTCCAGCCGGCAATAAGATAAAGGAAGGCAGAACCATCTCGGTGGTCATGAGCAAAGGACCCCGCTTCCAGTCCATGTCCGACCTCAGAGGGCTTACGCTTCAGAAAGCGCAGGAAGAGGCATCTTCTATGAGGCTGAAGATAACTAAGGTAATCGAAATCAATGCCGACTCGGTAGAGAAAAACGTCGTTATAGGGCAAAAACCCTCTCCGGAGGAAAAAGGGGGTAACGACATGACTCTTATAGTAAGCAAGGGTAAGTTTCCGGTTACTTACTACTGCCCGGACTTCATGGGTAAAGACTCCGGCTATGCCGAAAAAATAGCCGAATCACTCGGTCTTGTGCTCAACGTGGTAGGTACCGGCGGCAAAGTTATTAGCCAGAGCCCCCTGCCAGACAGCCTGATAAAAAAGGGCGATATTGTTAACATAAAACTTAGCGTTGCGGAGGAATAAAACATTATGGCACTCATCTCGCCTTCCATTTTGTCGGCGGACTTCATGAACCTGAAAGAAGAGATAGAAGCAACCGAAAGAGCCGGGGCCGACATGCTCCACGTGGACGTCATGGACGGACTCTTCGTACCCAACATAACTATAGGTTTTTTCGTCGTGGAGCAGATAAAAAAGATAACTGCACTCCCGCTTGACGTACATCTTATGATAGATTCTCCGGACAGGTACGTCAGGGATTTTATAAGTGCCGGGGCCAACGTTCTCACCATTCACTACGAGGCCGACAGGCATCTTCACAGGACTATTAACTGGATAAAAGAGCTTGGAGCGAGGGCGGGCGTTTCTATTAATCCCGCTACCCCTGTTTCAACCCTTGCCAATATAATTGGCGACGTCGACCTGCTGGTATTGATGAGCGTAAACCCGGGCTTTGGCGGCCAGCATTTCATCCCCTCTTCCATAGACAAACTGAAGTCGCTCAGGGAGATGTCTCGCGGCACAAACGCCCTTATAGAGATAGATGGCGGCATAAACGTAAACAATGCTCCGCTTGTCGTAGAGGCGGGCGCGGATATACTCGTAATGGGGTCGGCTTTCTACAAACCACGGGACTACGTCAACACGGTAAAAAAGATAAAGGCCATTGCCGGCGGCAGGAACGGTTTCGCTAATTAAAGGTGACGCATAGAAATTACTATCGAATTAAGGTGATAAATTAAATGGTATCAAATTAAATGGTTACGGTTGACGAATTACTTTCCATGGCAGACGGTTTAAAGGAGGCCTCCAGGTATAAGGAAGCCCTGCATGCGTACAGGAAGGCGGTTAAGCTTTCGTCAGGCAGTCCGAAGGATCTGGCGTATGCGCTTAAATCTGTTGCGGATACCGAAAGGATGCTGGGAAACTTCAAAAATGCCATAAAGTACTATGGCATGGCTATGTACTCAGCGGAGGACTCCGGCGATACCGCCGGCAAGATGGACGCCTCCGTAGGGCTTGGGCTCTCCGAAAGGGCCATCGGTTTATGGAAGGATGCCCTGAAACGCATACTGGCCGCAAAGGAGTTCTACGTCGAAAATGGTGATACTCAGGGTAAGGCCTTCAGCCTGTGGGCCGAGGCCGGGGTACTGCGGGTCAAAGGTGACGTGGACGCGTGCATCGACCGGTTTCGTCAATCCCTGGAGTTATTCCAATCTCTGGATGATTCCTCCGGCGTCGGTTACTGCCTTACCGGCCTGGGCGGTGCACACAGGGTGGCGGGACTCTTCGACGATTCCATGCAGTTCTATACAAAGGCAAACGAACTCTTCGGTACGCTTAAAGATCGCTTTGGCCTGGCTTACTCTTACTGTGGTATAGGCAACGCCTTCAGGATGAAAGGGGATTACAAAGCGGGCAAAACCTACCTGAAGAAGGCGCTCAGCCTTTACGAGACCATCGGGGACGTGGTCAGTTCCGCCTACACTCTCTGGAGCATGGCTATGAGCTACACCATGGAAGGGCGTCTTGCCCTGGCCTGGCGGTATTTCGAGAGGGCCGGTAGGCGCTTTAAGAGCACCTACGACGTCAGGGGAATGGTATACGCCGGCGTGGGCAAGGTACAGGTGTGTTGCCTGGATAGCAAATTCGGGGACTACAGGGGAATTCTCAGGCAGGCTCTGCGTCGCAGCGACAAGTATGAACTGGCCATCGAGCACTGCCATTGTCTTTATATCGACGGGATAATACGCGGGGTTGAAGCGGATTGTTATGGCAAGCTTGGAATTGCCTGCCCCGGCAGCGGCTTGCCCCTGAACATTCCTTAATCGATGGAGCTTATGCCAAAGTCTAACGTATCGGCGTTCAATCTGCCAAACGCCCTGACTTCTTTAAGGATTCTATCCATACCTTTTTTTGCGTCCATGCTTATTTACCGGCAACACAGGTGGGCACTCGTGGTTTTCGTGCTCGCTTCCATCAGCGACGCCCTCGACGGGCTCATCGCGCGTCTTACTAAAAAGCAAACCAGGCTAGGGCAATTTCTGGACCCTACTGCGGACAAGTTCCTGCTGATAACGTCTTTTATCCTTTTTTCTTACTATGGATGGGTTCCCACTTGGCTGACCATCGGCATAATAACCAGGGACGTGATAGTAGTAGTCGGATGGGGCCTCTTTTATCTGGTTCATCACGTGGCGTTCGTAAAACCCTCCTTTATGGGGAAATTCGCCATAGCTTTCCAGATGGTGCTGGTGGCTTATGTATTGTTGAAGATAAATTTCCCGGAGATTTTGCCGGAGCCGACCCTGATTGTTTGGGTAACGGCATCCGCTACAATCGCCTCCGGCCTGCACTACATTTACAGGGGTTTCAAATACACCAGTGAATAACATGTGCCCAAACTATCGGCATATGAAAGAATGAGGAGCATGAATTCCAATAAGATACTCTACGTAGAGCCCGCAAGTCCCGCCTTCAGGACGGGCCTTAAGCCCGGAGACGAAATAATCGCGATAGACGGCAACAAGGTAAGCGACGGGATAGATCTGGCTTTTTATTCCCAGGATGAGGAGATGGTCTTTACTATCGACAGGAGGGGGCGCTTGCTCCAAAAGATTGTGGAAAGGCAGGAGATGGAGGGCCTTGGCATCGAGCTGGCACCTTTCAAGGTAAAAACGTGCAAAAACAAATGCGTCTTTTGCTTCGTCGCCCAACTGCCGAAAGGCCTGCGCAAGACACTGTACGTAAAGGACGAGGACTATCGTATGTCTTTCCTCTATGGCAGTTACATAACCCTTTCCAGCATGACGGCAGAGGAGAAGGAGCGTATCGTAGGACAGCGCCTTAGCCCCCTTTACGTCTCCGTACACTCGACGAACGACGAGATAAGGAGAAAGCTTTTAGGCAACCCCAACGCCGCCGAAATAATGAAAGAGCTTCAATTTTTCACGAAAAACAAGATAAAAATTCACACGCAGATAGTCCTTTGTCCTGGTTTTAACGACGGCAGGGAACTCGAGAAAACGATACTTGACCTTCGAAAATTATTCCCCTACGTGGCTTCGATAGCCGTAGTGCCGGTGGGACTTACAAACTACAGCAAAAAAAAGGTTAATCCCGTATCGAAGCAAGACGCCTGGGACGCTCTCGATATAATAAGCAGGCTGCAAAAAAAGTTTTTAAAAAAGCACGGTGAGCACGTCGTGTTTGCCGCCGACGAACTCTATCTCAGGGCCGGGGTGAAATTCCCTCACATCAGGGATTATGGCGAGCTGCCACAATTGGAAAACGGGGTTGGCCTGGTGCCGCTGTTTCTGAGCGAATCTGACCACTTCGACGGGCTGGTCAAAAACAAAAAAACCTCCACCCCGGTGGTGACCTTTACCGGGATGTCGTTTTACCCGTTTCTGAAGAGGTTTGCCTTAAAACTTCGAAAGAAAACAGGCGTCGAGTTGAGGGTGATTCCCGTGGAGAACCTGTTTTTCGGGCCGAGTGTAACCGTTACAGGCCTTTTGACCGGCAGGGACGTGGTAAGAGCCCTTATAGACCAGGTGAAGGAAGGGGAATTGCTCTTTGTTCCGGACGTAGTATTAAGGGATGAGGGAGACGTGTTTCTCGACGACATACATGTGGGATTTTTGGAAGAAGTTCTCAAGATAAGAGTAAAAGTGATAGAGTCCACGTTCGATGGGCTAATAACGGCACTGGAGGAATCAGATTTATGATCACAGCAAGGACGATAACGACCGGCCTCTTTGGGTATCCGGTGGAACATAGCCTTTCGCCGGCCATGCACAACGCCGGGTTTAAACATTTGGGAATCGATTATCGTTACCTGGCCTTTTCCGTGAGTCCGGAAATGCTTGGGGACGCAGTCAGAGGGATACGGGCTATGAATTTCGCGGGTGTCAACGTAACTATTCCCCATAAGGAGAACGTCATTGCCTTCCTCGATGAGGTGGACGAGGAGGCAAAGTTTATCGGTGCCGTAAATACTATAAAAAACGACGGGGGCCGGCTTTTGGGTTACAACACCGACGGCAGGGGCTTTATGAGATCCCTCGAAGAATCCGGCATTAGTCCGGGTGGAAAGAAAGTGTTTATCATCGGTGCCGGCGGAGCCTCCCGCGCCATATCTTATTACCTGTGCAAGGAGACGCTTAATGAAGACGGTCGGGTAAGTATCTTTGACGTGGACGGCCCAAAGCTTCAATCCCTCGTGAGCGATCTAAGGCATGTCTCCCCATACGTTTATGCAGAAAGTGGCCTGGAAAAAGTCTCCGAAAGCGACGTCGTCATAAACGCCACACCCCTGGGCCTAAAAGCCTCGGACCCACTGCCCGTAGACGTGGCGTTGTTAAAAGGTACACAGACTGTGTGCGACGTCATTTACAAGGAGACTCCGTTTCTCGAAAAAGCCGGGAACCTGGGCTGCGTTACAAAGCACGGCCTTGGCATGCTTTTGTGGCAGGGAGTTATAGCCTTCGAGATATGGACGGGCTTAAAGCCGCCGGTGGAGGTCATGAGAAATGCGCTTGTCGAGGGTTTTAAAAATCACTGAAGGGGGTTTTTGAAAACCACCGATTATGCCGGAGTGCGGGCGAATTGCCACACGGTACCGATAACCCTCTTGCCACTTCCACCCTTCCATTTCCAAAAGCGCGGCGATACCGGTATAAAATATATATATTGCAATAAGAGGGTTAAAAAATGTTACTATATCAGGTAGATGCAGAATAAATAACGATAACGTGCAGGTAATGGATGAAGAAAACACAATTTAAGAATGTAAGCCATATATACATACTATTCGATGCCCTGGAGACTGAGGCATTGAAACAGATGGTTACAGGAGAAACGGAAAGCCTGGAGCCGGACATCAGGGCCAGGGTTGAGGACATAAAGCAGGTAGCCACCGAAATAGGTTGGAGCAGCCAGGACCTTGTCAAGGCTTTGAACATAGTCATTACCAACAGAGCCAATAAATAGCCAATAAATAATAGGGCTATCGACAATAAATCATAGTGCTACGAATAAGGATATTAAGGATAAATAACGGCTAATTGAGAAACGAAGAGCTCAAAACCTATAACGGAGCTGATGGACAGCCCGCTTACATCGCTTACAAAGGCAAGATATACGACGTCGGTAAGAGTAAGTTATGGATGAAGGGTGTTCACATGGCCAACCATAGGGCCGGAGGCGACCTTACCGAACAGATTAAGGCCGCTCCCCACGGAGAAGAGGTATTAAGCCGGGTACAAGAGATAGGTATCCTTGAAGAGGAACCGGCATCCGTCGATTACAGGCAAAACCTCCGGGTTCTGTACAGGAAATTTCACCCGCACCCAATACTTATCCATTATCCTATGGGGCTTTTTGTTTTTTCCGCCCTTATGCAATTCCTTTATTTCGTAACCAGAATCGACACTTTCGAGGTATCCGCCTTTTACGGAATCGTATTTGCCACCGTTACGGCCGTCCCTACTATGGCAGCCGGTTTTTTCAGTTGGTGGCTGAACTACGAATCCACGTTCACGGTTATATTCAGGAACAAGATAGTCTTTTCTTTCGTTCTTCTTGCCATGGGTATATTCATGTGCTTGACAAGGTACGCAGACCCCGGCATTTCGTCGCGTATGGATCTTTTGTCGCTTACTTACAACGGTTCAGTCTTTCTCGCCGTACCGGTAATTGGATTCGTGGCCTACAACGGCGGTAAGATAACCTGGCCTTCTTAAACGCCATGCCGGTTCTAATATAAACAACGCCATTGGAAGCATTTATAAGCCATTGGAAACATCTGTAACTTAACAAGGAGTGTTTTTATGGGGGAAAGCAAAAAACCAAGGATAAAGGCCCTTGAGGAGATGATCCAGATAGTGCTTCTGGCTATACCAAGGGAAATATCCGCCAGAGAGTTCTATTTGAGTGCCGTTGCCAAGGCAAACTCGGA
>JADFXJ010000124.1 GCA_015233615.1 Nitrospirota bacterium | reverse complement strand
ATAAGGATTTTCGTGAAATGGCATCTGATGAAATTGAGCGATTTCGCAGAGAGATAGTAGAGCGTACGGGCGGCGGTCTTCAGGCAGAAAATATTTCAGATCAAGAACTGCTCAGAGAGGTTATGAACACGGTCGGCAAACAGGGCCGGCTCGGAGAATCCATACGCTGCGTAGTCTCTGTCTCGATGTTGACAGAGGGATGGGATTCCAATACCGTTACTCATATTCTTGGTGTTCGAGCTTTTGGTACTCAACTACTGTGTGAGCAGGTAATAGGCCGTGCCTTGCGCCGACAATCTTACGAACTCAACGAGGAAGGACCGGATAAAGGACGTTTTAATGTCGAATATGCCGATATTCTTGGTATCCCATTTGATTTTACGGCCAAACCGGTGATTCCGCCTCCTCAGTCTCCCCGCGAAACGGTTCATGTAAAGGCAATGCGTCCGGAGCGCGACCATCTTGAAATTACGTTTCCCCGCGTCGGCGGTTATAGGGTTAAACTGCCGGAGGAACGTTTGACTGCTGAATTTAATGGTGAATCTATATTGGAGTTAACCCCTGATCTCATAGGGCCTTCAGAAACCAGGAATCAGGGTATCATAGGCGAAGGTGTCGATCTTAATCTTGTTCATACCGGAGATCTGCGGCGCTCTACCTTGCTATTCCATATCACTCAGCACCTGCTCTATACCAAGTGGCGAGACCCGGGCGAGGACGCTAAATTGCATTTATTCGGCCAGCTCAAACGAATAACGAAGCAATGGTTAGATACATGTCTTGTTTGCAAAGGCGGTACATTTCCGGCACAGCTAATGTATCCTGAGCTTGCAGACATGGCATGTGAGCGGATAACGGCAGGCATTACCCGCGCTGAGATAGGTAAACGTCCTATTGAGGCAATCCTTGACCCGTATAATCCGACCGGCTCAACCGTCTATGTCAATTTCAACACGTCGAAGACAAGCAGATGGGAGACGGACTCAAGGCGCTGCCATATCAACTGGGTTATTCTTGACAGCGACTGGGAAGCAGAGTTTTGCCGTGTGGCCGAGTCGCATCCGCTGGTGAAGGCTTACGTAAAAAACCAAAATCTGGGGCTTGAGGTCCCATACCGCTACGGATCTGAGGCAAGGAAGTATCTCCCTGATTTTATTGTGTTGGTTGACGACGGTCATGGAGGCGACGATCTGCTCCATTTGATTGTCGAGATCAAGGGCTACCGCCGGGAGGACGCCAAAGAAAAAAAATTAACAATGGACACCTACTGGGTACCAGGGGTGAACAATATTGGGAAATATGGCCGATGGGCATTTGCCGAATTTACAGAGGTCTATCAGATAGAGGCTGATTTCAAGGCCAAGGTCGAGAGTGAGTTTTACAAGATGATTGAATCAATCGCTGCCCGGACGGCTGCCAAAGAGAAATAAAGGGAGTCACGGGAAAGCGAACTACCCTGACGGACTAGAGAAGCTAAAAAAGCATATAGCCTTTCCCTATATGGTCGTTCTTTAAGTTTTATTCGTTACCTTAACGATCAACAGATTGTGAGGAGTTAGCGGAAATCGTGCATATTGGATGAATGTATATCATCTGTGATACAATAAGGCAACAACGGAGGTGTCACGTGGCAAAGACAGCAATGATAACGACGAGAGTTGACCCCGGCTTAAAGAGCGATGCTGAAAAAGTGTTGCACAAACTGGGGATCAGCACGACAGAGGCGATAAATCTGTTTCTGTCGCAGGTGAGGCTGTGCGATGGTTTGCCTTTTGATGTGAAGATACCTAACAAGACCACTCTTAAGGCTATGAGGAACGCTGAAGCGGTGCGGAATTTTACGGAGGCCGAAGACGCTGAGGATATGTTCAGGAAGCTGGGTATATAAGGCATGCCGAAACCCCGGTATACCCGATAATTCAAGAATGACATAAAGAAGATTGAGGCGTCCGGCGGTAAGGACATGGAGAAACTTAAGGTTGTCGAGAGAAAGCTCATAGGCGGTATACCGCTTGAAAGCAAATACCTCGACCATCCACTTGTGGGTAATTTGAAAGGGCACAGAGACCGCCATATAGAACCGGATTGGACTTTGCTTTATCGAATAGACAAAGACAAACAGGAGATTACCTTTGTCCGCACCGGCAGCCATTCCGATCTGTTTGTATAAAGATTGCACGGAATTGAGCATGGCTTGGGGAGAGGTATTGGGAAAAGAAGGAGAAATAAACGATGCCTAAGAAACCGGCACTCGGCAAGACCGTCGAAACTATCAGGCACGAGGATGCCAGGCGCAAGAACATACCGACTGCCGAGTATCAGTCCATTATGAACGAAAAAGATAAAAGCCCAATCCGTGTGGCATACGAACGTAGAAACCGAGACCTTGACCCGCAACTGGTTTGGCGGGGGAAGGATGAACAAGACTGGTCAGATCTGGTGGTTCATGCCCCGCCGCTTTATATTCAGGAAAAGGTACAGCCAAAGGTACTGATTGACGATCTGCTGGCTCGTACAAAGGCAGATACAAAAGCCGCAGATCTACAGTTAGATCTCTTTGCCGACTTCAACGGGCTTCCAAACGAAAGTGCCAGGACAGAGTTCTACCGGCACGATGCCAACTGGGCCAATCGCATGATTTTAGGCGACAGCCTGTATGTAATGGCCTCATTGGCCGAGCGTGAGGGACTTCGGGGTAAGGTTCAGTGTATATATGTCGATCCGCCTTACGGTATCAAGTTCAATTCCAATTTTCAGTGGTCAACAACCAGCCGCGATGTAAAAGACGGCAATGCCGATCACATCACCCGCGAGCCGGAACAGGTAAAGGCATTTCGAGACACATGGCGAGACGGCACTCACAGCTATCTCACTTATCTAAGGGATCGGTTGACGGTTGCGAGGGATTTGCTTACCGACTCTGGCTCCATCTTTGTGCAGATCGGCGATGAAAATGTGCATCGGGTACGGGCGTTAATGGATGATGTGTTTGGGGATGGAAATTTTGTCAGTCAGATAGTTTATAGAACAACGACTGGCAAGGCCTCAGCCGCACTTGATAGCACAAGAGACTTCGTTCTCTGGTTTGCAAAGTCAGTGCCTGACTTAAAATTCCGACGTCCCCTATTTGAACGGAACGTAGAGCAGGACAATAACTTCAGATTTGATTTTGATATAGCAGGTGAATTAATTCCTGTCGGAACAAATTGTTATCGCATCTCAAGGATGAATCCGATCACGTCCCAGTCAGGAAGTACAACAACTCTTTTTGAGTATCCATTCTGTGGAAAAAATTTTTCCACCGGGAAGGGCGGATGGAAAACCAACCTTATAGGTATGGATCGTCTGCGAAAAACTCAACGATTAACATATTCTGGAAAGACGCTTGGCTTTGTCAGGCCGTTTAAAGATTTCGGGTTCCAGTCTTATGCTGACATATGGGATGACACCCGTCAGTCTGGATTTGGAGATTCAAAAGTTTATGTAGTCCAGACTGCGACAAGCGTTGTTCAGCGCTGCATACTCATGGCCACTGACCCTGGCGACCTTGTCCTCGACCCTACCTGCGGATCTGGCACGACAGCATATGTTGCCGAACAATGGGGACGTCGCTGGATTACAATAGATACGTCTCGTGTAGCGCTTGCTTTGGCCCGTGCGCGCATCATGGGCGCTCGTTATCCTTATTACCTTTTGGCCGATTCACGCGAAGGCCAGATTAAGGAAGCTGAAGTCACCCGTACCGCGCCTAGTTCGCAACCTGTCCACGGAAATATCCGCCACGGCTTCGTCTATGAACGCGTGCCTCATATTACATTAAAGTCCATCGCAAACAACACGGAGATTGACGTGATATGGGAGAAGTATCAGAAGATACTCGAACCCCTTCGTCAGCAGCTCAATCAGTTACTGAACATGAACTGGGAAGAATGGGAAATCCCCCGTGGGGCTGATGAAAAATGGCCTGAAGCGGCAAAGAATTTGCTTGCCCAGTGGTGGGAACAACGCATTGCCCGGCAGAAGGAGATGGACGCCTCTATCGCCGCGAAGGCTGAAATGGAATATCTCTACGACAAGCCGTATGAGGACAAAAAGAAGGTTCGCGTCGCGGGGCCTTTTACGGTAGAGAGCCTGCTGCCTCATCGAGTGCTTACCGTGGGGGTTGACGACGAACTAATCGACCCATTGGCGGAATCGGCAAAATCAAATACTACCTATGGCAGAGAGCAGGATTTCGTTCAAATAATTTTGGAAAACCTCAAGACTGCCGGTGTCCAGCAGGCACAAAAGGAAGACAAGATAACCTTCATCGCGCTCGCGCCGTGGCCGGGGGATTTGATATGCGCCGAAGGGCGTTATATCGAAGACGCCGATGGCTCAGGCACAGAGAAGCGGGCAGCGATCTTCATTGGCCCGGAGTTCGGTACAGTCTCACGTCCCGATCTGGTGTCCGCTGCGCGCGAGGCTGGCGATGCCGGGTTCGATGTTCTCATAACATGCGCGTTTAACTATGACGCCCATTCCTCGGAATTTAACAAGCTCGGCCGTATCCCAGTGCTTAAGGCACGCATGAACGCTGACCTGCATATGGCCGACGACCTCAAGAACACCGGCAAGGGGAATCTGTTCGTTATCTTCGGCGAACCTGATATCAAAATTCTGGATGCACAAAACGGCCAGATCCAAGTTAAGGTCAATGGGGTGGACGTCTTTCATCCCAACACAGGTGAGATTCGCAGCGATGGCAACGACGGTATCGCCTGCTGGTTCGTCGATACCGATTACAACGAAGAGAGCTTTTTTGTCCGCCATGCCTATTTCTTAGGGGCAAACGATCCCTATAAGGCACTCAAGACAACGCTCAAGGCCGAAATTAACGAAGCAGCGTGGTCGTCTTTACGCAGCGACATATCACGGCCTTTTGATAAACCCAAGAATCGTCGTATCGCCGTGAAGGTCATTAACCACTTAGGTGACGAGGTGATGAAGGTGTTTAGAGTATAATGCCGTTCCTGATAGCAGTTACATTTATCGAGAGCCTGGCAAAGCTCACCGGCGAGGAACAAAGGGCCGGTAAGATCACGGCTATGGACCTGCAAATGAACCCGGCAAATCCGGGTCTGCAATTTCACAAGCTAAGCAAAATAAAAGATAAAAACTTCTTTTCGGTAAGGGTAAACGAAGATATCAGAATAATTGTTCACAGAACCGACGAAAGCATTCTCTTATGCTATATTGCCCACCACGAGGATGCCTATAAATGGGCAGAGCGACGCAAATTGGAGACTCATCCTACAACCGGCGCTGCACAATTCGTCGAGATTCGTGAACGGGTGGAAGAAATTATAATCACAAAGGTTGCGGAAGCGCTACAGCCGGTATACCATAAGCCGATCTCGTTTTCGCATTTATCTGATGATACGTTGCTTGCGTATGGTGTGCCTGTTGAGTGGTTGAACCCTGTGCGCCTCGTGAATAATGAAAACGAGCTTTTAACGCTTTGTGAACATCTGCCTTGCGAAGCTGCGGAAGCCTTAATCGATCTGGCTGCGGGTACACTCCCAAAAGTCCGGCAGCCTGTGGCCGTCGGTAAAAGTCCTTTCGAGCATCCCGACGCACAGCGTCGATTCCGTGTAATGAACATGGAGGAACTTGAAAAGGCTCTCGACTATCCGTGGGAAAAATGGATTGTTTTTCTACATCCGGCCCAACGGCAACTGGTTGAGCGAAATTATACCGGCCCGGCTCGCGTGGCAGGGTCAGCCGGGACTGGAAAGACGATTGTTGCTCTGCAGCGGGCGGTTTTTCTTGCCCGCACAAATCCGGATGCACGTGTATTGCTGACAACTTTTTCCGACACGCTGGCCAATGCCCTGCGTGCTAAGGTAAGACTGTTGATAGGTAATGAACCAATGCTTGGTGAGAGGCTGGAAGTTCATTCGATGGATGCCGTTGGCCGACGCCTTTTTGAGCTAAATTATGGTAGACCGCTGATCGCCTCACGACAAGAGATACGCCAAATACTTGATGAGTCTGCCGCTACCGTTGACAATAACAAGTTTCGCCCGCATTTTCTGTGGACGGAATGGGACAATGTGGTTGATGCATGGCAGCTTGATTCGTGGGATGCATATCGTGATGTTCCCAGATTGGGACGAAAAACAAGGTTGTCGGAGCAACAGCGTATTGTTCTATGGTCAATATTCGATAGAACTCTGTCTCAATTGAAGGCGCGCGGAAAGATTACTAATGCCACGATGTTCGGCAGACTGGCGGCTTGCGTTTCTGAAATGAAACATCAACCGTTTGACTTTTGCGTCGTTGACGAGGCACAAGATATCAGCGTAACCCAGTTGCGATTTCTGGCCGCGATGAGTGCAGGACGATCAAACGGTCTATTCTTTGCCGGAGACCTTGGCCAACGAATTTTCCAACAGCCCTTTTCGTGGAAGGCACTTGGTGTCGATGTACGGGGCAGGTCAATGACACTACGCGTCAATTACCGTACTTCACACCAAATAAGAACACAAGCGGATCGATTATTGGCACCAGAATTATCCGATGTTGATGGAAACGCTGAGAGTAGGCGTGGAACACTGTCCGTATTTAACGGACAGGAGCCGACCGTTACGGTATTGAACTCTCAAGAGGAGGAAATCAAAACCGTCGCTAAATGGATTTCTGACAGAATAAACGATGGTGTCAAGTCTCACGAAGTCAGCATATTTGTTCGTTCGGCGGCAGAGCTTTACAGGGCTGTTGCGGCGGTTAGGAAGGCAGGTCTTAAATTCAAAGTGCTCGACGATAATGTTCAAACTGAATTTGGATATGTCTCTATCAGTACAATGCACCTTGCCAAGGGTTTGGAGTTCCGTGCCGTTGCAGTAATGGCTTGTGACGACGAAATTATACCACTTCAGGGGAGAATCGAAACCGTTACTGATGATGCGGATCTTCAGGAAGTCTATGAAACGGAACGTCACCTGCTGTATGTGGCATGTACCCGTTCGAGAGACTATTTACTTGTAACAAGTGGAGATACACCTTCTGAATTCCTTGATGATTTAAGGTTGTAATGTATACTGCCTCCTTCAAGCTGTAGCCTCTTTTATGGATTCTTCTATGCAGTCCAGGAGTGCAGTTAAATTCGATAGCGGGATTGACAGAGGGGGCATTATTACGATTACGTTACCTAGTGGCCTGATAAAGACGCCCATCGACATGGCTTTCAATGCCACCTTCCATCCCATTTTCTCCTCGTAAGGGTAGGGCGTCCTGCCCGGCTTGTCCCTGACAAGTTCCACGCCGGCCATAAGACCGGCATTACGAACGTCTCCCACGTGCGGAAGGTGCGAAAGCCCGTCCAGACGGTTTTTCAGGAGTTCTATTTTAGGCGCCAGACCGGCCACTGTACCCTCCGACTCGAATAATTCCATGCAGGCCAGGGCACAGGCACACCCCAGCGGGTTGCCCGTGTAGGAATGGCCGTGGAAAAAGGTTTTTAGCTCCTTAAACTCGCCAAGGAACGCGTTAAACACGGACTCGGTCGTTACCGTTGCGGCCAGGGGTAGGTACCCGCCCGTTATGCCCTTCGACAGACAAATTATATCCGGTGCCACGCTTTCGTGTTCGCAGGCAAACATGCGCCCGGTTCTGCCAAAGCCGGTAGCGACCTCGTCGGCTATCATCAAAACCCCGTACCTGGTGCAAAGCTCTCTGACGCCCCGTAAGAACCCTGGTGGAGACGTTATCATACCCCCTGCCGCCTGTATGAGAGGCTCCACGATTACCGCTGCAATTCTGTCTCCATTTTCTTTCAGAATATCTTCCATTTTTTCGAGGCACTCCATGGAGCACGTCCGTTTATCGAGTTCCAGCTCACAACGATAACAATAGGGCGACGGGCTTTTGTAGGTTGCAAACAGAAGAGGGCCAAACGCAGCGTGGAATATGTCTATACCCCCTACGCTCATCGCCCCGATTGTGTCTCCGTGATAAGCGTTATTCAAAGCTACGAAAGCGGTCTTACCCTTAACCCCGACGTGGTGCCAATACTGGAAGGCTATCTTAAGCGCGACCTCCACGGCCGTGGAACCATTGTCCGAATAAAACACCCTCCTTAAGGCAGTACCTTTGTTGGAGTCTGTCCGATTGTTGGATTCTGCCACGTTGTTGGAGGTTGCCCCGCTGGCTGACAGTGGGGAAAGCAGGTTCACAAGTTTTTCGGCAAGCTCGATGGCCGGCACGTTGCCAAGCCCAAGAAGCGTGGAATGGGAGATTTTATCTACCTGTCTCTTTATGGCGTCGCCAAGTTGAGTTTTGCCGTGTCCGTGGACGTTTACCCACATAGACGACACGCCGTCAAGATACCATCGGCCATAAACGTCTTTGATGAAGCAGTCCCGCCCCTCTTCTATGATCACGGGCTTACCTGACAACCACTCTTTCATCTGGGTAAAGGGATGCCACAGATGTTCCTTGTCCAACTCTTCCAGCCTCTTATTCCTTTCTAATATATCCACCAGGTCTCCTCAAAATATGCCGCATAATATTGCCACGCACGATATTGCCGTCATTCGGTTTTTTTTATGAACTTCATGCACTCGTGACCCGAAGCGTTATAAACCTCCCGGGAAGGCATGACGCGGCTCTTAAAATCCATACCCTTGCATCCATACGGGAAACTCTTATCCCAGGTAATGTAAAAAAATTTGCACTTATAGCAATCTATTTTCGTTGTCATGTTAATAGCTAATCGGTTAAACTCTATATAGTGGCAGTTAATAACACATTATTAAATATTAGCTTAAGATATGGAATAAATCAAGCATAAGGGAGAATTATGAAAAGGACAAAGGTTTTACTCGAAGAAAAGGAATTACCAAGACAATGGTACAACATAACGTCGGATATGCCGAACTTGCCTAAGCCTCCTCTTCATCCGGCCACTTTAAAGCCGGTAGGCCCGGATGACCTGAAGGCCATTTTCCCCATGGCTTTGATCGAGCAGGAGGTGTCCACCGAAAGGTGGATAGACATACCCGAAGAAGTATTGGAGATGTATGCTCTCTGGAGACCCTCTCCCATGTACCGAGCCCACAGGCTCGAAAAGGCGCTGGGCACCCCGGCCAGGATTTATTACAAGTACGAGGGAGTGAGCCCCGCGGGAAGCCACAAGCCAAACACGTCTATCCCCCAGGCTTATTACAACAAGCAGGCAGGAGTAAAGCGCATAGCTACCGAAACCGGTGCCGGACAGTGGGGCTCCGCCATGGCCCTGGCATGTAACTTCTTTGGACTGGAGGTTACCGTCTACATGGTAAAGGTTAGTTATAATCAAAAGCCATACAGGCGCATCCAGATGGAGACCTGGGGGGGCTCTGTCGTGCCAAGCCCCAGCAATACGACGAACGCCGGACGAAAGATTCTCGCAGAGAATCCGGACAGCAACGGCTCTCTTGGCATAGCCATATCCGAGGCCGTAGAGGATGCCGCCACCCACGGGGATACAAACTACGCACTGGGCTCCGTCTTAAACCACGTGTTACTTCACCAGACAGTCATCGGGCTGGAGTCGAAAAAGCAGTTTAATATAATAAACGACTACCCGGACATAGTGATCGGGTGTTGTGGCGGAGGCAGCAACCTGGGCGGCGTAAGTTTCCCCTTCCTGTACGACAAGATAAACGGCAGAGACCTGAGAGTTATAGCCGTCGAGCCACTCTCCTGTCCCACCCTCACCAAGGGCGAGTTCAGGTACGATTTCGGCGACACGGCAGGGCTTACACCGCTGATGATGATGTACACGCTGGGGCACGATTTCATGCCCCCCGGCATACACGCCGGAGGTCTCAGATACCATGCCGACTCACCTCTCATCAGCCAACTGTGCAAGGACGGCCTTATCGAGGCCCGCGCCTACGGACAGACCGGCGTGTTCGAGTCCGCCATACTGTTTGCAAAGTCCGAAGGCATCATACCGGCTCCCGAGAGCGCCCACGCCGTAAAGTGCACCATAGACGAAGCTCTCCTGTGCAAGGAAGAAGGGAAGGAAAAGACGATACTTTTTAACCTCAGCGGGCATGGATACCTTGACCTCACGGCCTATTCCGACTTCATGGAAGGTAAAATATCGGATTACGAATACGATGACGACAAGATCAGAGAGGCACTGTTAAAACTGCCGGTGATATCCTGAGGTGCGGCCGTGAAACACGTCATCCTGGGTACGGCGGGGCATATAGACCACGGTAAGAGTACGCTGGTCAAGGCCCTGACGGGTATCGACCCCGACAGGCTGAAAGAGGAAAAGGCCAGGGGCATAACCATAGACCTTGGCTTTGCCGACCTCCGGTACGAAGACCTGATCGTGGGGTTTGTCGACGTGCCCGGGCACGAGAGGCTCATAAAAAACATGCTCGCCGGTGCGGGGGGCATAGACATTGTGCTGTTCACCATAGCCGCAGACGAGGGCGTTATGCCCCAGAGCAGGGAACATCTCGCCATATGCCACCTCCTCGGCATCAGGGAAGGCATCATCGCCATCACCAAGTCGGACCTCGTAGATGAAGAACTGCTCGAAGTGGTAATCGAGGAGACGAAAGACTTCGTTAAAGGTACGTTTCTGGATAACGCCGCCATATTACCCGTATCCGCGAAAGACGGTACTAACATCGAAACCCTCAGGCAGACGATCCATGACATATCTATGGGAATCAAGCCGAAATCCTCAAAAGGGCTCTTCCGCCTGCCCATAGACAGGGTATTTACGTTAAAGGGGTTTGGCACCGTCGTAACCGGCACGGCCATTAGCGGTACCGTGTCCATAGACGACCACGTGGAACTCCTCCCGGCGGGGCTGAAGGCGAAAGTAAGGGGCCTGCAGAGCCACAACGAGTTCGTACAAAGGGCAGTGGCAGGGCAGAGGCTTGCCGTCAACCTTCAGGGAATAGATCGCGAGGACGCCGTGAGGGGTGACGTCCTGGCCATAGCGGGCACTTTTGGCACCACGCGAAGAATGGACGCCTACGTAGAACTCCTGAAAACGTCGGTAGAGATAAAAAACCGCGCACAAGTACACCTCCACATAGGCACCTCCGAGATCGTGTCGCGGTTGATTATATACGGAAAGGAAAAACTCCTGCCGGGAGACTCCGGATACTGCCAACTCAGATTTGGTGAGCCTCTCGTAGCCATGCGCGGTGACAGGTTTATACTCAGGAGGCTCTCGCCTCTCGATACCATAGGAGGCGGAGTGGTGGCAGACCCCTTCCCCCCTAAAAAAACGAACGTTTCATCGCTGGAAGTATATCTGACGGGCACGCTTGAGGAAAAGCTCTCCGAAAAGATAAAAAACTCCGGTATAGAAGGACTTCCTGCCGGCATCCCTGGCAGTTGGGGCAAAGAGGATTTGCCCGAAGTAGAGCACGCACTTCGCATACTGAAAAGCAGGGGAGTGATCGTGGAGATTGGAGATACCGTCTTTCACTGCGACGTTGTGAAAGGCTTAAGTGACGGTATAGTACGCACTGTAAGCCAGTATCATAAGAAGTTCCCTCTTAAGCCGGGCGTCTCCAGGGAAGAGCTAAAATCCTCCTTCAAGGCCGTCGACTCAAAAACTTTTTTTGAAGTTCTCTCAGCCATCGGAGAACTCAGCGTAGAGAAAGACTTCATAAGATTAAAGAGTTTCAAGCCCCTGCTTACCAGCGTGGATGAAAAAATCAGGGAGAAAGTACTTCAGTTGCTGAAAGATTCCGGATTTCAGCCGCCTTTTAAAGAAGAGCTTCCGAATAAGCTGGAAATCAAGCCGGCCCAGCTCAATGACCTGCTTAAGCTTTTAACCCGGGATGGCGCCATAATAAGAATAAACGATTCCATTTACCTTTCCAAAGCCGCATACGATGCTATGATGGATTTATTGAAAAAATTCGCCGAATCGAAAAAAGAGATAACCGTGGCTGAATTCAGGGACTTACTCGGCACTTCGCGCAAATACGCACTGCCATACCTGGAGTACATGGACGGGAAAAAGATAACCATGAGAGTAGGCGACCTCAGAAAGATATTGTCT
>JADFXJ010000013.1 GCA_015233615.1 Nitrospirota bacterium | reverse complement strand
AATGATAGTATATCAAAGGACTTATGGTTTTGTCGATACCGGAAAGCAACCGGCACCTAAATCACCGCTATGTTATGGCCGTTGTTCTGTGTACTTTGTGTTTCTGCTTGATATCGAGATGCAACACCGCGGTAAAGACGAGGTTGCCGCTAATCAGCGGATTGCCCGTGAATATCCTTCCCTCTTATGCTGAACCCTAATCCGGCAAAGTGTGAAGTCTTGCCTTTATACCCAAAATACCGACTTTCGACATACCGAAGTTTGCTTCAGTTACTTCAATCGCCTCATGCCGAACTCGCCTTCTTCAATAAATAACTTATTCCTCCTATAATTTTTACTGCCATTTTTTGTATTATAGTATTATATAATAAAACGAGGTTAATAATTAAGAAGACAAGGAGGAGACAAGCATGAACAGGACCGAAATCTTTGATTTACTGAATGTCAGCCCCATATTTCACCTGGCAACGGTTGAAGGAAACAGACCCCGCGTGCGAGGCATGATGATGTACCGGGCCGATGAAAACGGTATCATATTCCATACCGGTAAGATGAAGGATCTCCATGGCCAGCTTACCGCCAATCCGAATGTGGAGATGTGTTTCAATAACGGCAACTTCGAAAATCTCGTCCAGATAAGGATAAGCGGTACCGTAGAGCTTGTAGAAGATATTGAGTTAAAGAAGGAGATTGTTCAAAAACGTGATTTCCTGAAGCCCTGGGTTGAGAAGTCGGGATATGAGCCTTTGGCTGTTTATCGCATGACAAAGGGCATTGCCACCGTCTGGACGATGAAGACTCATTTTGCGCCAAAGGAATATATAGAACTATGAACCCGTAGATAGAGCTACGAGTCTGTAGAGCTATAACACTTAATCAGGAGAAAGGACAATATGAGAATGAAATATGATGAGATACTAAAAATCCTTGCCGCGTGCGGGTTGAACTGTGCCAAATGCGCAATGTTCATCGATGGGGATATTAAAAGGCACACTTCGGAACTGAAACGCCTGCTCGGAGCCTTCGACATCTATGCGGACCGCTTTTCCAAATTTCTGCCGGTCTTTAAAAACTATCCGGCATTCAGTGAACTACTTGATCACTTCACGCATGCCGGCTGCAAAGGGTGCAGACAGGGAGACTGTGAATATCCGAACTGTGGCGTTGCCGACTGTTACAAGCAAAAAGGCATGGATTTCTGTTTTCAGTGCGATGAATTCCCGTGTGAAAAGACGAATTTCGATCCTGATCTCAAGGAGAGATGGTTGAAAATGAATAAGCGGATGAAAGAGATCGGTGTCGAAGCTTATTTCGAAGAGACAAAGGATCTGCCCCGGTATACTTAGGCGATGATGGTGATGATATTCCTTTTAAGAGAAAAGCGAGAAAAAGGACAGTCTCCGTCTCTTGGTTTTGGACAACCTATCTGGTTATAATTCCGTCTGCAACGACTGAGCTTTTTTTATGCATGTCATACCCACAAACTACGCCGCAGGCTCGCTTTCCTGTATAACGGGCCGGCCGGCCACAACCTGTTTGGCATGCTGGAGCTTGTCGAGGTAGCAGTAAACAACCGGAGTTATGTACAGGGTCAGGAACTGGGAAAAAAGTAATCCACCCACGACGGCCATACCCAATGGGCGTTGTGCCTCGGAACTGGTGCCGAGTCCTATGGCTATTGGCAGGGTGCCCATGAGTGCGGCCATGGTGGTCATCATGATTGGTCTAAACCTGATAAGACAACCTTCGTATATGGCCTCCTCCGCGGTTTTGCCGCCTTGCCTTTGGGCTTCGAGCGCGAAGTCGATCATCATGATGGCGTTTTTCTTGACTATGCCCACGAGCATTATGATTCCCACGAAAGCGTAAATGTTCAGCTCCTTGTGGAAGATCATCAGAGTCAGCAGGGCGCCAAACCCGGCCGAAGGAAGTCCTGAAAGTATTGTCAGAGGATGGACGTAGCTTTCGTAGAGTATACCGAGGACTATGTAGATAATTACTATTGCCATGATAAGAAGTATCCACAGCCCGCTCATAGAGGACTTAAACGCCTGCGCCGCTCCCTGAAACCCCGTGCTGATAGTTTGCGGCAGGGTATCGGTGGAGACTTTTTCTATCGACTTGACGGCATCGCTCAGAGCCACACCCGGTTTCAGGTTAAAGGAGATGGTAACCGCGGGCAGTTGGCCTAGGTGGTTTACTGAAAGAGGGCCAACGCCGTTGGACAATTTCGCAACGTAGTTTATTGGAACCAGAGTACCATTCGTTGCCCTTATGTATAGCATAGATAACTGTGAGGGGTCCACCTGATACTCCGGTTTCAGCTCCGTTATAACCCAGTACTGGTTGGTGGGAGCGTAAATGGTCGATACCTGGCGGGAACCGTAGGCTGAGTACAGGGCGTCTTCTATCTGAGTAGCCGTTACGCCGAGGGCGCTTGCGGCGTCGCGGTTTATAGTTACGTTAATCTGGGGATTTTTTATCAGCAGATCGCTTGTGACGTCCTGTAGCAGCGGCAGAAGCAGCGGCGAGGTTTTGAGGTTATCTTCCAGTATCGTGGAATATTTGTAGAGCTCGGCGGTATCGGGCCCCTGGAGCGTGTACTGGTACTGGCTCTTTGTCAGCACTCCGCCAATCCTTATGAGGGGCAGGTTCTGCATATACATCTGAATGCCGGGGACTTTTGCGACCTTGGGCCTCAGCTCCTGGATTATTTCGTCGGCACTCAGTCGGCGTTGATTCCTGGGCTTAAGACGCATGAATATGCGTCCCGCATTGCCGGCTAAGTTTGGTCCGCCGGCACCGACGCTCGACATGAAAACGTCTATGTTCGGGTCTTCCTTCACAATGGCGGCGAGCTTTTGCTGGTGCTCCACCATGGACTTGAACGATATTCCCTGAACCGCTTCGGTAATAGAGAATATCTGTCCGGTGTCTACGCTGGGAAGGAACCCCATGGGAATAATCTTAAACATGTAGATGGATGCCAGCAGGATTAAGAAAGAAAAAACCATGGCCATGCGGCGGTGGCGCAGTACGACTTTAAGGCTTCCGTCGTAAGACCTGAGCAGCCGGTTAAAGGCGTTTTCCATAACGTTATAAAACCACCCATGCTTAACGGAGCCATGCGGCCGGATGAAGCGACTACAGAGCATGGGAGTAAGCGTCAGGGATACGAAACCGGATACCAGTATGGCCATGCTGATGGTTACTGCGAATTCGTGGAGCAGCCTGCCCAGTATGCCGCCCATGAAAAGCACGGGTATAAAGACTGCCACGAGTGACAGCGTCATGGACAAAATGGTGAACCCTATCTCCCTTGAGCCTTTCATCGCCGCTTCGTAGACGGTTTCGCCCATTTCGACGTGGCGTATTATGTTTTCGAGCATCACTATGGCGTCGTCTACGACAAATCCCACGGATAGGGTCAGGGCCATGAGAGACAGTGTGTCAATGCTGAAATTCAGCAGGTACATGGCCGCGAAAGTGCCCACTATGGACATTGGGAGGGCCAGGCTCGGTATTACGGTAGCCGAAAAATTCCTGAGAAACAGAAATATAACCATTACGACCAGCGCTACGGTTAGTATCAACGTGAATTTCACGTCGGCCACGGAGTCGCGTATCGAGACCGACCTGTCGTATATTATATCCAGGTTAATGGCGGCCGGCATCTGCTTACGAAACACGGGAAGCAATTTCTTTATGGAGTTCACTACTTCCACGGTGTTTGTGCCGGGCTGGCGCTGAATGGCAAGAATTATGGCACGGGTACCCGTAAACCAGCTTGCTATCTTGTTTTCCTGGACGTCATCTACGGCTTTGCCTATATCCTGAATCCTTACGGGGGCGCCGTTTCTATATGCTACGATTAGCGGGTTGAAATCGGTTGCTTTCGTGAGCTGTCCCTCCGTGTTTATCGTAAAAGCCCGCTGCTTGCCGTAGAGTGTGCCCGTGGGAAGGAGCACGTTACCCGACTGTATGGCGTTGGATACCTCGTTTATACCGATTCCCCTATAGGCTAACGCGTCGGGGTCAAGCTGAATCCTGACCGCGTATTTCTGGGTGCCGAATATCTGTACCTGGGCTACGCCGGGAAGCATCGAGACCCGCTGGGATATCGTCGTGTCCGCGTACTCGTTAACCATGGAAAGGGGTAGAGTGGGGGAGGACAGAGCCAGGTATATAACTGGCTGATCCGCCGGGTTAACTTTTTGGAACGAGGGTGGGGTGGGCATGTTCTGGGGAAGCAGGGGGGCGGCCTTGGTTATCATGGACTGTACGTCGAGTGCTGCGGAGTCCAGGCTCTTGTTCAGGTTAAATTGGAGCGTTATCTGGGTGGCGCCTAAAGCGTTGGTCGAAGTCATTGTATCGAGACCGGCGATGGTGGAAAATTGCCTCTCTAACGGAGTGGCTACGGCGGAGGCCATTGTCTCGGGACTCGCACCGGGCAGGGATGCGGTAACGAGTATGGTGGGAAAATCGACGTTTGGCAAGTCGCTCACCGGCAGTAAATTATAGCCGATGATTCCGAACATCAGTATGGCTGCCATTACGAGGGTCGTCATTATGGGGCGCTGTATGAATATGCCGGATATGCTCATCCCTTCTTTACCCCGTTGTCTTGTGCGGGGCCCTTATCGCCACCTTTTTCGCCGCCTTTTTCGGGACTCTTGTCACCACCTTTTTCGGAACCCTTTTCGGCACCCTTTATGGATACCTTCGAGCCCGACACGAGGCGGAGCTGCCCGTCGGTTACCACTTGTTCGCCCGTTTTGAGCCCGCTATCGATTACGGTTTCGCGGTCAGTGGCAATTCCCGTCGTTACGTAACGGGTATCTACGGTCGAGTCGGGTTTTATGACGTAAACGAACTGGCCGCTTTGGCCGGTCATTACGGTCTGCGACGGCACGACCACGGCGTGCGGCTTTACCGTTAAAGTCAGCCTGACGTTTACGAATTCTCCGGGCCACAGTGATTTGCTATTGTTATCGAAGGTGCCCTTGATATGTATGGTACCGGTAGTGTTATCCACGGCGTTGTCGATGAACGTTAAAACCCCCTTCTCCGGGGCCTCGTTAGTTTGGGGCTGGGTTGCCTCTATGGCCAGTTTTCCACCCGAGTCGTATCTCTTTATATCGGGAAGGTATTGTGCCGGTACCGCGAAATTTACGTATATGGGTTGTACCTGGTTAATAACGACCATGAATTTATTGTCGTCGCTTGCTTTAATCAAATTCCCTTTGTGTATGAGCAGGCTGCCCGTGCGTCCGGTCACCGGAGAGTAAATGAAACAGTAGCTAAGCTGAAGTTTGGCATTGTCGATTGAAGCCTTATCGGCTTTGACGGTGGCTTCCAGTGCGTCGGCTGCCGTTCGGTACTGGTCGTACTGGGACACTGCGACGTATTCCTTTTTGGCGAGTTCTTCATATCTGCGGGCATCCTTTTTAGCGTTTTCCATCTGGGCCAGGTCGCGTGCGTAGGCGGCTTCGGCCTGCTTGAGTGCCACCTCGTTGGTCCTCGGGTCTATAGTGAACAGGAGATCTCCTTTTTTAACGTCCTGCCCCTCCTTGAAATGGATCTCCTGCAACTGCCCGCTTATCAGCGATTTAACGGAGACCGTAGAATAGGCTTCTACGTTGCCTACGGCACGCAGCTCCACGGGGACATCCTTTTCTACGGCCATGGCCGCGGTAACCGGTATCACCGCCTGCGGGCGTTTTGTGTTGACTCCTACTGCGTCTTTCGTACAAGACTGTGCTAACATGGTTAACGTAGCCAAGGCGGCAACGATAAGTATCGTCGCTATGGCGCCGGATATATTTCTTATGGCGTTGAATTTACGTACAAAAGCGCCTCGCATTTCCATCATTTGCCTCCTATGGCTTTTTCGAGGCTTGCCTCCGATATTTTGTAATCGGTGAGTGACTGGATGTGCGCGAGTTTTGCGTTTTCGTAAGACACCTCCGCGTCGGTAACCTCCAGGGGACTACCCACGCCGGCGGAATACCTGCCGTTTGCGATGTCCAGGTTCTCCTTCGCTTGTCCTACGACCAGTTCCGCTTCGGGTATCCTTTCCTTTGCGTCCGTGAGGCTAAGGAAGGCCTGCTCAACGTCTGCAACGACCGTCTGCCTTATGATTTCCTCGTTAGCCCTGGCGGTGTTGAAATTTGACTGAGCCTCCTCTATCTGCTTTTTGGTCAGAAAACCGCTAAATACGGAGATGGTAACCTGTGCTCCTATGTCCCACCCGTGGGACAGGGGGAAAGACTCGCCGAGCCAGTTGTAAGATGCACTGCCGGTAACGGTCGGGTAATAGTCCTTCTTCTTAAGCTCTACGGCCATCTCCGCCGACCTGGTCCTGACAATGGCCGCTTTCAGGTCGGGCCTGCGCTCGATCGCCTCTTTCAGGACATCTTCGAGCTTTACGTCGTATTTTATTATATTGAGGTCGTCCTCCACCGTATAATCTTGTGGGTGGATGACCCCCATGGCCTTGTTGAGGTTAACCCTGGCCAGTCGCAAGGCGTCCTTTGCTTTAGTGAGGTTGAGCTTAGCGTTACTGTAATCGACCTGGGCCGTGGTAACGTCGATCTTTGCCTTTAATCCTACCGAGTAAAACCCCTTTGCCTGGTCTAAGTGTTGTCCGTACTGCTTGACGGCCTCCGTTGCCACTTCCAGGTTTCTCATCGTCTGCACCAGGGTGTAATATGTTTGCTTTACGTTAAAGACCACCTGGGTGGCGGCGTTTTCGTAATCCGCTCCGAAGGCACCGAAGTTAAGGCGCGAGATCTCCACCGACGTGGGCGTACGTCCAAAGTCGTAAATGTTTTGATTGAGCGTGGCCGAAGCAGCGTATTCATTGAAGGAAGAAGCAGATCCGGCTCC
Source organism: Nitrospirota bacterium (assembly GCA_015233615.1). Classification (GTDB taxonomy): domain Bacteria; phylum Nitrospirota; class Thermodesulfovibrionia; order Thermodesulfovibrionales; family Magnetobacteriaceae; genus JADFXJ01. The sequence goes on along the minus strand of JADFXJ010000013.1, from coordinate 41,476 downwards.
CGTTAAAGAGTTTGGCGCTATCCTGTTATAATTGGCGGAGGCACCCACCTGTGGATAATAAGAGGACAATGCCTGCCCAATTCTGCTTTGTGCCGCCCTTGCGGTGTAATCCGCAGCCGTAAGCGAGGGCTGGTTTTTCATCGCGATCCCTAAACACCGGGAGAGGGTAAGTTTTTCCCCTTTACCTATTTCCGCAGACTGAGAACCACCTGTTTCCGCAGAACCGCCCGGAGATGCATTTGGGTATGCATCGGCAACCTGGTAAGTGTTGGGAACCTGGTAAGCATTGGTAACCGGCAAGACGTCCGGAGCCGCGCCGTCGCCGTCTGCGTAAATACCTCCAGAGCTAAAAGCACCGCAAATAAAAATGAACGCGTAAATTATCAGTATCTTCTTTAATCCTGGCATCTTATCTTCTTATCTCCATTTGATTATTATTGTATTATGTTGGGTAAAGTATTATGTTTGGATAAAGTTTCAAGTTCGTGATTTGTATGTTGTTCGTATGTAATTTGCATGTTATTCTTATGCTATTCATATCTCAACGCCTCGATGGGATCCAGGAGGGAGGCCTTATACGCCGGGTAGAAGCCGAAAAAAACGCCAATCAAAGCCGAAAAACAGAAGGCCAGCAAGATCGACATGGGGGAAACGATAGTTGGCCAGCCGGCCATGGCCGATATGGCCTGAGCCCCTGTCATGCCACCGGCGATCCCCAAAACGCCACCTATCAGGGACAGTGCCAGCGCTTCCATGAGAAACTGTGTCCGTATATCCCAGGTGTTTGCTCCCACCGCCATTCGTATCCCTATTTCCCTGGTTCTCTCCGTTACGGACACCAGCATTATATTCATTATGCCTATGCCTCCCACAAGGAGGGATACAGATGCTATGGCACCTAAAAGGAGGGTCATAACCGCAGTGGATTGCTCGGCGGTCTGCATCATCTGGGTAAGGTTTCTCACGCTAAAGTCGCTATCACGCCCCGGTTGTATATGATGCCGTTGCCGCAGCAATTCGTCGAGCTGAGTTTCCGCCTGGTCCATGTATTCCGGTCCCTTTGCCTTAATCATGATGATCCTGATCATGCCGGGAAAGCTGGTACCGAATAGCTTCTTTTGCGCCGTAGTAACGGGTACGTATATAGTGTCGTCCTGATCCTGGCCGTTTGGCGATTGCCCCTTTTCTTCGAGAATGCCGATTACCGTGAAGGGAATGTTTTTTATCCTTATCGATTGGCCCACCGGATCGATGCCGCCAAAGAGATTATCGACAACGGTCTGGCCGAGCAGGCAGACTTTAGTGGCGTTGCGAACGTCTTCCATGGTAAATGGTCTTCCTTCGGAAAGGTTCCAGTCTCTTACGTTAAGCATGCTTGGTGTTGTTCCCTGTATGCCGGTAGACCAGTTCTCGCCTCCATAGATGATTTGGGCAATTCCGCTCAATACCGGGGCCGCGTAGGCTACGGACGTAGCTTCCCTAATTATGGCCTCCGAGTCGGCCATCGAAAGGGTAGGCTGGGTGCCGGAGCCCATTCTTACACCTCCGGAGGTAGTAGAGCCGGGCATCACGATGAGCAGGTTGCTTCCCATAGAGGCAATCTGCTCCGCTATCTGCTGCCGTGCTCCGGTTCCTACGGCCAGCATGGCTATAACGGCTCCTACGCCTATTATTATGCCCAGCATGGTGAGCAGGGAGCGCATCTTGTTAACCTTAAGGGCTCTGAAAGAGATTTTTACCGTTGACGGCAGGTCTATCATTATAAATTTCCATCGGTCATTGCATACCTCTTGTGGTATCGCTTATGAGGTGGCCGTCCGAAAATTTCATTAGCCGCCTGCTGTACGTGGCGATGTCCGGCTCATGGGTTACCAGAATAATCGTGATATTGGATTCGGCGTTCAGTTTGACGAAAAGCTCCATTATCTCGACGCTGGTTTTGGAGTCGAGGTTACCGGTAGGTTCGTCGGCCAGGATTATCGGTGCGTTGTTTACGAGAGCCCTGCCAATGGCAACCCTCTGTTGCTGTCCCCCGGAAAGCTGGCTGGGGGTATGGTGCTCCCTGCCGGCAAGACCCACCAGGTTAAGGGCTTCGAGGGCCTTGTTCTTCCTTTGCCTGGCGTGCATTCCGCTATAGAGCATGGGAAGTTCTACGTTTTCGATAGCAGAGGTGCGGGGCAGAAGGTTAAAACCCTGGAATACGAAGCCAAGTTTTTTACTCCTTATGGCTGCCAGTTCGTCTCTGCCCATTTTTGATACGTCCATACCCTCGAGAAGATACTTGCCGCTGGTAGGGGAGTCGAGGCAACCTAGTATATTCATCGTGGTGGATTTCCCGCTTCCGGAGGCACCCATTATGGCAACAAACTCCCCCTTGTCGATAGTAAAGGAAACGTTGTCGAGTGCCTTTACTTCCACGTCGCCCATACTGTATATTCTCGAAATTTGTTTAGTCTCTATAAGGGCCATCTCTGCATTTTTCCGCTTAAAACATTCTCGGTCCGTGGCTCCCGGAATCGGACTTTTTAACCAGAGACTCTACTATCAGATCCTGGCCTTCTTGGAGTTTGCCCGATATAAGCTCCGTATAAATGCCGTCGCTGATTCCCGTCTGTACATTAACCCGCTTAGGTTTGTTATTTTCGATTGTCCATACGCCGGGGCCTTTACGTTGCGATGCTCCCCCGCCGGGGCCCTTACGTTGCGATGCTCCCTTATCCGGAGAAGGGGTGGTGCTTTTCTTTTCGAAGGGAGTAAATCGTAACGCGGCGTTTGGTATCTTCAGTATGCCGGTTTTTTTTGCAATGAGTATGGTTACGTTTGCAGTCATTCCCGGCTTAAGCCTGAGGTCGGTATTGTCCACTTTTACTACCACGTCGTAAGTTACGACGTTTTGTACTATGATGGGAGCTTGTCTCACCTGGAAGACGATTCCCTTAAAAGTCGTTTCCTGATAGGCATCCACGGTGAAATCGACGGGCTGTCCCACTTTTAATTTGCCAATGTCGGCTTCCACGATACTGGTGTCTATCTGCATTTTCGTCAAATCCCTGGCAATACTGAAAAGGGTAGGGGTCTGAAAGCTGGAAGCCACGGTCTGGCCAACGTCGACGTTTCTCGACACAACGGTTCCGTCAACGGGAGAGACAATCTTTGTGTACGCGAGGTTCGTTTCGGCCTGGATTAGAGCGGCTTTAGACTGGTCAACCTGTGCTTTGGCGGCATTAACACCCGCGACGGCCGTAAGGTAGTTCGTTTCTGCGGTATCCATATCCGCACGGGCAACATAGTCCTTCCTGAATAACTCCTTCTCTCTGCCAAAGGTCCGCCTGGTATCGTTTAGGGTAGCTTTCGCCTTTTCTAGGTTGGCTATCGCGGAATCCAGGGTTGCTTTAGACTGGTCAACCTGTGCCTGGAAAGTCGCCGGATCGATGAGAGCTATCACCTGGTCCTCCTTTACGGGAGAGTTAAAATCCACGTACAGTTTCTTGATCAACCCCGACACCTGGGCACCTACGTTTACCATGACGACGGCGTTAAGCGTGCCGGTGGCGGTTACCGTAGAAAGCAAGTCGCCGCGAGTAACCTTGTCGGTTCTGAATTTTGATCCGGCGTCGTTCTTTCGCGGCGAGTAGTAGTAGAAGTAGTAGAATATACAGCCGCCAATCAGTATTATCGCTATAAGTGCAAATAAAAATTTTTTCATGTCTGCAGGTCTCCTCTTGTCGTAAACTTCCCGTTGCTACAAGGATATTAAGGATATTTTAGAGTAAACTCCTTATAAACGCATTCTTTATTAAGATACCATCCAATTAATACGTCATCTGAATGGGAAAGTAACTGCTTACTTACTTCATTAATATAAACGCGGGCCGGCTATTTTGTCAACAGAAAACTGCCGGAGAACCGCCGGAATGTCGGGTCAGCGTCTCTCTGACGCTGAGTTGTCCTCTTTCTGAACTATGATTTAAATGATTTTTTGATTTACTATGATTAATAATGTGAAAAGCGGATATTTGTCATTTATCATAGTTTTCATTTAATCATTATTAATCACAGTTCAAGACAATTATTTGCTCCATTTCTACTATTGAAACACCCACCTTTTAACACTATCCTGAATAGTTACAAAAAAATCGCGAACGGCCAAAATGTAAAAAACCAAAAAGTTACGGAGTCCTTGCGAGACGGAAGCCGACGTAGGGGCTGCGGCGAACGCGCGCACGGCGGGAGAAGACCCGCACACCCCGCGGCCTGTCGCTCCAACTGCCACCGCGTAGAACACGAATGGAGTCATTCCCAGTATATATAGGATTATCACGCTTATGATTCCTATAAGCATCGGCGCTATATATATCCTCGACCCACTCCCAAACGTTACCGCTCATGTCATATATGCCAAGTCCGTTAGGCATGAAACTTCCAACCGGCGTCGTTTCTTTACGATATTTACCCGCGTCTGAATAGGATTCCTTATATTCCGTACTTGCGTCAAAGTTGGCAATACCGGAATTTATCCTGTCGGTTCCCGTTGCAAATCTTACCTGCTTTCCTCCCTCACGAGCTGCATACTCCCACTCCGCCTCAGTCGGCAAACGATATTTCTCATCCGTCTGCCGGTTAAGCTTTGTTATGAATTCTTGGACATCGTCCCAGTTTACCGTCTCAACCGGGTAATTATCGACCTTTTTGGAGCTCGAAGGATTGTTGTTCCCCATCACTTTCATCCACTGGCCCTGCGTTACCTCGTATTTTCCTATCCAAAAATCGTTCACACATACTTCGTGAACGGGCCTTTCATCATCATCTCCATCTCCAAAGGTATCTCCCATCTGATAACAGCCGCCCTTAACAAACACAAACTCCATGCCGGTTATGGGGTCTGTATAGGTAGAGCCTTCTACCGCCTGCCTTTCGTCACCATGTTTAATTTCAACTTTGTTTGCTCGATTCACTCCTTGGGGCTCAGATGGCTTAGAAGCGGCAGGATTAGGGAAGAGAGGGATGTCGGCTATATTACCTTCTTGTTGATCCGGTGAGTGAACTTCGGGTCTCACATAATCGGAGGGATACGAATTTATTAGCTCCTGGGTAACAAGTTCTCCTATGTCGCTGAATGACAACTTACCGGTGATATTGGGGTGGCCACTTCGCAAAACACGAAGCAACGCATCCGTAAACATTGTCCTTTCAAGAGATGGAGGCGCCAGGGCTGCGTTATGGGCGCTGGAAGCGCATAGCAGCGAAGTTCCTTGCCTTGGAAAGCTCTTGTAAATTTGAGTACTAACCATATCCAAAGGGGCAGACAGGAGATCCTTGTAGGCCGTAGCGGCAAAACAACAGTCAAGAATGAGATATCGACGCAAAGAAAAGGCTTTATTTTTAATCGTTTTAGCGAGATCGACGGCGCGTATGCTGGACGGTCCTTCCATCTCGCCATTTGTAGTCCGGATGGCAAAGCAATATGCCTGATCGCCTCTTGTGAATATTCCATGTCCCACGTAATAGAAAATTAGTGCAGATACCGGGGTGCCGGCATCCCGAAGGAATTCCTGACGTTCGGAAAGAAATGTCGCCAGGTCTTCCAGTTGTGCCAATGGAGAGCGATGATCGTCGAATAACCATTTGACATTGTCCGGATCGATTGCAAGGCCGCTTTCATCCAGGAAATAATCCCGCATGTCCTCCGCCGAAGACGCAAGTGACACGTTGGAACCCAGCAACGGTGCTTTGGGGAATTTACTCGCGCCAAGCACGACCGCAAAAAAACGCTCCTCTTGGAGTCCTGTCAAGGAAAAACGGGAATTTTGCGATCAATCATGCGGTTAAACGAGTAAAGGGCAAGGGCACCAATCACCCCCGCCTCTTTCCTAATAGGAAAGAGGAGCCAAAGGGGACTTCGCCCCCTTTTGAAACCCCCTTTAAGTACCACATCGTCGTTCGGGATTCATTGCTCATGGCGCGCTTGACGTCGGGGGGTCAAGGGGGCGAAGCCCCTTGCAGGTAAGGGAGCCTTAAGGGAGAGGATGGAATCCTTTCCCTTAAGGCTCCCCTTCCTTGAAAAGGAAGGGGCGGGGGGGATGGATGTTATGGGTTGAGTCTGACCGCTATTTCTCAAGATACACCGGAATCTTATTATAGCTATTAAATCTATTAAAGCTATTTCTCTCCCTCGGACTTAGCCACTTTTCTTTCGTTAAGGGGCTGGACAGGCCTTGCGTTTTTACCTATAAGGGATGCGAATTTTTTCACCTGTGCTTTGGATACCTCGATTGTGTTTTCAAGGACGTTCCAGCTTACTCCCTCGGAGCAGGGTGGGGTGGTAAGGGAACCGGAGTAGTAATAATATGGATAGATTTTGGGTAACAGACTCATGGCGTTTACGGTTACGCCGCTCACCGTCTTTTCTTCGTTAACCTTATCGGGGAGGTTGTCCCAGAGGGTCTTAATGAACGGGTTTTCCTTGCCTTCTTTCATGTTGATACCGATGACGGCGAGTTTGCCCTCGGCGCTTTTATGAACGATATGGGCTTCCATGGCGTAGTGTTTGCCTTTGGCGGTATGCTCGCTTGGAGCGTGAAAATGGAACTGCACGAGCTGGTACGTGTTGCCGTCTATAGTAACAGTGCTTCCCGGAGCGTAATTGACCTGTATCGTATGGCCGTTATTTATGATACTCAGAGGAGTATCCTTGTAGTCGACTTTTAACGGGCGTTTTTCGCTTTTCACCTTGCCGGTGATATCTATCGGGGACTGAGATTTACCTATCTTACAAGATTCGAACTCGTTCGATATCTCTGCCCAATGCCCTGGTCCGGCTTCGCCCTCGTATGCCCAATGCGGCTTATGCCCGGCTTCTTTGCCCTTTTCCTCCGCCAATCCACTGGAAGTCGAGACCAAAAAGACAACCAACGTTGCATACAACAGGTACTTTAACTTCTGTTTCATCGTTAAAAACCTCCAAAAACGTTATAGGGGTAAAGCGAGGCTTACCCATTGCTTATGATAAGCCTTATAATAATATATAAAGGTTCAATAAATGAAGATGCCGATGAAGACTTTCTATATCGGAATCTGGGTTGAGATAAATCAGAGATAATTTATCGAAATAATGTTATAATCTCTTTGGAAGATATGGCTTACAGAGACTTAAGAGATTTCATGCGGCTCCTGAAGAAAAAAGGGCTGTTGAAAGAGATAGACGTAGAGGTTGACCCTATTTTAGAAATTGCGGAGATAAACGACCGCGTTGTAAAAAAGGGCGGTCCGGCGCTTCTGTTCAACAACTGCCGGGGAACGAAGTTTCCATGCGTGGTAAATCTCTTTGGCGGGTTCGACAGGATGTGCATGGCACTGGAGGTGGACAACCTTGACGTGATAGGGCAGGGGATGCTCGAATTCCTCGAACCGGAAATACCCACCAACATCATCGAAAAACTTAAAGCTCTTCCTAAGCTTAAGAGGCTTAACGACCTGCTACCAAAGTACGTCAAGACGGGCCCCTGCAAGGAGGCTATTTACAGGGACAACCCGTCATTGTCAGTTTTCCCCATTCTCAAGACGTGGCCGGAGGACGGCGGAAGGTTTATAACACTGCCGATGGTCTTTACAAAAGACCCCGAAACCGGGGAGCGCAATTGCGGCATGTACAGGATGCAGGTGTATGACGACGTTACTACCGGAATGCACTGGCACATGCACAAAGACGGAGCCAGGCATTACAGGAAAGCCGAGAAACTTGGACGCAGGCTGGACGTAGCCGTGGTAATAGGGGCCGACCCGGCAACCATGTACTCAGCCACGGCACCGCTTCCGGAGGGAATAGACGAGATGTTGTTGGCCGGTTTTCTAAGGAAGTCCCCGGTGGAACTCGTCAGGTGTGAGACCATAGACCTCGATGTACCGGCAAACGCTGAAATTGTCCTGGAGGGTTACGTAGACCCCGGCGAGCGGCGTGTCGAGGGGCCTTTTGGAGATCACACCGGCTACTATTCCCTATCGGACGAATTCCCGGTATTTCACGTAACCTGCATAACGCACAGGAGAGACGCCATCTATGCTGCCACCATCGTCGGAAAGCCTCCCATGGAGGATTGTTACATAGCCAAGGCTACGGAGAGAATTTTCCTGCCTCTCATAAAAAAACAGCTTCCCGAAATCGTAGACATCAACCTTCCGATGGAGGGAGTATTCCATAACATAGCCATCGTGTCGATAGACAAACGATACCCCGGCCACACACGTAAGGTAATGTACGCTTTGTGGGGCATGGGACAGATGAGCTTTACAAAAATGATAGTAGTAGTGGATAAATGGGTAAACGTCCAGGACTCACGGGAAGTGGTTTGGCGCATCGGCAACAACGTCGACCCTAAAAGAGACCTGGTAATACTCGAAGGTCCCCTTGACGTACTGGAACACGCCTCACAGATACCTGCCTACGGCGGCAAGCTTGGCATAGACGCCACCAAAAAATTGCCCGGCGAGGGGTTTACGCGTCCCTGGCCGGAGGACGTTACCATGTCTGCCGACATAGTGGACCTTGTCGGCAAGAGGTGGGAACAATACGGTATTTGAACAATACGGTATTTAAAATATGAGGCCGCCCCTCGTTCTGTCTTTGATCATCTTTACACTGGGTGCTATTACCGTGGTGGCCTGGCACGTCAGCAATAATACAGGTGGAACAGACGGCCTTTCTTACCTCGTAATCGTACTGTTTCTGCTCCTGTCTATGGGCATAATACTGCTTGGCTGCGAGATATTCTCCAACGGTGTGGAGTGTTTCGGAGCGGACTTCCAGTTATCCCACGCCACGGCAGGAAGTCTCCTGGCTGCCGTGGGCACGGCGCTGCCCGAGACGCTTTTACCACTCTTTGCCATTTTGTTTGGGGCAAAAGGGCAAAAGGAGGGGATTGCCATCGGAGCCATACTTGGCGCCCCCTTTATGCTGACCACGCTGGCCATGTTTCTGCTGGGAGTCACCACCATAGTGCTGCGGCTTTTAAAACACCGTGAAAAACCGGTTTTCAACGCCAATCTCAAGGCCCTCGAATTAGACCTGGTTTTTTTCCTGATATGTATGATGCTGATCCTCGTCGTATCTTATATCGGCAAGACCATGCTAAACTACGTGGCGGCAGGAGTTTTGCTCACCATATATGGGATATTCATAAAAATCGCGGTAAACCACGAGTCCGAAGCAGGCGAGGAGTATGCCGGCAGCCTTCACTTCGAGCACGTCCTGGCCTGTCCCTTAAACCGCACGTACATAATAGTCCAGACTCTCGTGGGACTGTTGTTCATAACCGTGGGCGCCCATATTTTCATAGAATATATAACCGTCTTTTCCGTGAAGTCAGGTATTTCCTCCTTGATCCTTTCTCTGCTCATAGCCCCTCTTGCCACGGAACTGCCGGAGAAGTTCAACTCGATAACGTGGACGATAAAGAAAAAAGACGGCCTTGCCATGGCAAATATTTCCGGTGCCATGGTCTTTCAGTCGACCATCCCCATATCGATAGGCCTGTTGTTTACCCGGTGGCAATTGGGCCACACTGAGTTTTTCAACATAACGATGGCCGTTGCCATGGCTTTCATATTACTAATCACACTTAAGAGCCGCAAGCGGCTGCATGCCTTCGTCTTGCTTTTGGGCGGGGTGTTTTACGTGGCCTACCTGCTGCGGATCTTTTTGTTGCAATAATCGAAATTTTATATAAAGCAATTTATATAAAGTAATATGGTATAATAAATCCCACAAACCATCTACGTCTTTTGGTGTTAATTTGCCCGGGAGTTACGAACTCACCAGGGTGTTGTGAAAAAGAAAGCGATTTGACGTTTTCATATAATAATTTACGATAAATGGAGGTTTTATGACGGATTCGGCACCTTGTGCAAGAAAAAAGGTGGGCGTGGCAAAGTTCGCTACATTAGTGATTCTCGGTGCTGTAGTAATAGTATATTCCATCTTGCTCTTTACCGGGACATTCGGTAAAGAGGCGGTAAATGTCAGAAAAAGCTCCGATCCCAGAATGGTCGGAGAAGCAAAAAACGTACTGGAAGGACTGCTGAAGGAAAACGCAGCGGGTGTCGTAACCGATTACTCCGACGTCAACAATTACCTTCGGGTAAAGGTAAACATCGACAAGTGGAAGAAGATGAGCGTAAAGGATAAAAAGGATTTCCTCATCAAACTGGCTAAAGCCCGGGAAACCCTTGGCCTTCCACCTAACGTAAAGGTCGTAAACACACGCAACGGCATGGAGTTTGCTTCTTTCGAAAACAACAGGCCATCGCTCTCCGAGCTTGAGTTTTAAAAACCGGGGAATTTACGGGCCGGGGAAAGCAAAACGGTCTGAACCGGCAGAATAAATCTTTATAAGGGCTTCCCCCCCCGGCCAAGCCGTCCCGCGAATGCGGCTGAACGGCTCTGCCGTATCAAACGCGTACCCACTGGAGGGCTTCAAAAGGATTGAAACATTATTTTTCGGTAACTACTCAGGTTAGTGTTAAAAGGTGGCTGTTTCAATAGCAGAAATGCAGCAGATAATTGTCTTGAACTGTGATTAATAATGATTAAATGAAGGCTATGATAAATAACAAATATCCGCTTCCCACATTATATGAATCATAGTAAATCAAGAAATCATTTAAATCACAGTTCAGACATCTGAGTAGTTACATTTTTCGAATACTTCTTTAAAAAACTCTTTTAACGCTTCCCAGGATCTTTTATCGGCTTTTTCGTTATAAGCCGCACCTTTTAAGTTGTCGTTCCCGGCCTTGGGGTTTGTAAAGGCATGTACTGCGTTGCCATAAATGACCATCTGCCAGTCGGTACCCGTTTGACGCATCTCGTCCTGGAATGCCTTTACTATATCCGGCGGTGTAACAGGGTCATCCGCACCCTGCAGAACTAGCACTTTAGTTTTGATAATGCTGCTTTTGGGGTCGGGTGTATCGAGACCACCATGGATACTTACAACGCCGGCGAGTTCTTCGCCGCTTCTTGCAAGTTCCAACACTGCCGTCCCGCCGAAGCAATAACCTATAGCGGCTATGCGTTGCTTGTCTACGCCTACGACGGTTTGCAAATAACCCAGTGCGGCTTTAACACGCTCGCGCAAGAGATTGCGATCATTTTTGTATGTGCCGGCAAGGTTAGAAGCCCCGGCTCTGTCCTTAGGCCGTACGTTCTTACCGTAAATATCCGCGACAAAAGCGACATAGCCAAGTTTTGCCAATCGTTGCGCTTTTTCATAGAAGAATTCCCCCGGGCCCATCCAGTCATGGACTATAAGCACGGCAGGACGTTTTACTTTTATGGTTTTGTCGTAAGCAATGTATCCCTCTAAAACCGTATCCCCGTCTTTATAGTCGATCATTTTAGAGTATACATCGGGATATACATCAGAATATACGTTTGATGCAGACATAAGAAACACCACGATTATCAAAAAAACATTTTTCACGGGCAACCCAAGCAACCTTTCTACATTCCGACAATTCCCAGGTTGGCTATGTTTAGTCCCCTTCCTGGCAGTTTGCTTTCCGGCCTATGTTACTTCCGGCCTCATTTATTTTTTGCCTTTTCTATCGACGAACCGTTGAATATTGTCTCTCAGGGAGTTTATCACCGTCGAGAACTTCGATATGCCGGTTTTTGACTTGGTTAAGATCTTTGTGCTTTGTTCTATCAGCCTGATGGTGGCGTTATCGAACTGCTCGGTCAAATTATCCTTAACGGATTCGGCTGCATCCTTGAACTTGCTATTAAACTCTTTCGTTGCTGTCTTTGGCGTAGTTACTATAGTTATGCCCGCACCAAGGAAACTGCCAAGAAACACTGACACAAATACAATTAAAGCTGAAAGTTTCTGTTTTGGACCCATTTTAGTAAAACATCCTCAATAATATAGTTAATCTTGTAATTATTAAAATACCTTATATCGCTTTTACATCATGTTCATTATTGTAAATAAGCAAACTAAAGTTTGTCAATCATAAAAAAAAGATGTTGTAAAAAGAATAGTATCGATCTTTTGTAAGCCTCTTTCCTTTTTCCCTTTTCATTATATACAATAGAGCAATGCTAAGTTATGGCGGGATTATACTAAATACGTTTAATGGCCGATTCCCGGGAATTGGCCGGAAACTTACCGGGAACCCGGAATGAATCGAAAGGACGATGTAATTTTACAAACCGAACTGGACGCCCTCAGACTGGTGCAGAGGGGCAAGGTCAGGGATATTTACGAATGTGGCGATTTTTTATTGATGGTCGTTACCGACAGGCTTTCGGCCTTTGACGTAGTGTTGCCGGATGGAATCCCCCAAAAGGGTGAAGTGCTCACCAGCCTCTCCGTATTTTGGTTTTCCATGACAAAAGATTTGGTAGACAACCACCTCGTTTCCGTAAACATCGACGAATTCCCCCATTTTTGCCCGACACTCGGTAGTGTCTGCTCCAGGTATGGCAGTATGCTCAGAGGCAGGAGCATGCTCGTCAAAAAGGCACGGCCCATGCCGCTGGAGTGTATCGTAAGAGGATACTTGTCCGGCTCCGGCTGGAATGAGTATAAAGCAAACGGCACTATCTGTTCCATACCCCTGCCGCCGGGATTACAGGAATCCGACAGGTTACCCGAACCTATATTCACCCCAAGCACAAAAGCAGGCAGCGGGCACGACGTAAATATCTCCTTCGACGAGGCGGTGGCGTTAACCGGTGCGGAAACGGCCGGGAAATTAAGACTCATCAGCCTGGAGATTTATGAAAAGGCCGCGTCTTACGCCGAAGGCAAGGGTATAATCATTGCCGATACAAAATTCGAATTTGGCATTTACGAAGACAAACTCATACTCATCGACGAAGTACTAACCCCTGATTCTTCGAGATTCTGGTCATTGAAAGACTATTGCCCCGGGAGGGCCCAGGACAGTTTCGACAAGCAAATAGTAAGGGATTACCTTTCCACCCTGGAATGGGGGAAAACTTATCCCGGGCCAACGCTGCCGCGCGAGATCATAGAAAAGACCTCCAGGCGATACCGGGACATATTAAACATTCTTACCGGGTGAATTTATGGATGAAAAACTCACAGAAAAGCAACTGACCATGGTTTGTGGCTGGTGCAAAAAGATAAAGACAGATGCCTCCACGTGGCAAAGCATAGAGGAATTCTTCTCTTCTCTGGGATACTTAAACATAACCCACGGGATGTGCCCCGATTGCTCGTCGAAAATATTCCAGAAGAGGGTCTATCTCGAAAGTTACCAGAACATATGCAAGGTGATAAGCTCAAGTATCTCTTTAAACGAGGTACTGAATCTAATCGTTACGAGTATCGTAAAGGTCATGAACGTAAAGGCCTCCATGTTGAGGTTGGTAAACAAAAAATCCCGCACCCTCGACGTAGCTGCCTATTTCGGTCTCACCGGTGAGTACGTTAACAAGGGCTCGGTAGAAATAGACAAGAGCGTAGAGGACGCCATGAACGGCAAGTCCGTTTCCGTCTTCGACGTGGCGGAGGACGAAGACTCCAAGTACTACAGGGAAGCCATGCAGGAAGGCATACGCAGCATCATATCCATCCCCCTGCGTTTCAAAGACGAAGTTATTGGCATACTGCGCATGTACACATCCGAACCACGCGACTACACGGACGAAGATTTGAAGTTCGTCTCCGCTATAGCCGAGCAGGCCGCCATATCCATAATGAACGCCAAGGAATTCGAGACCATAGTGTCGAAAGAAAAGGAGTACCTGCGCCTGTTCAGGGAAATATCGAAAGCCGTCAGTTCCTCCCTAAACATGGACGAAGTGCTCAAAAAGATAGTAAAGAAAATCCCGGAGGCCTTAAGCGTCAAGGCTGCTACCATAAAGCTCATCGACGAAGAGATGAAAAAGATAAAACTTGCCGCTTCCCACGGCCTCAGCGACAAGTACCTGGCAAACGACCCTGTTACTGCCGGCATAAACATATCGGAGGCACTTAACCACATCTACATGCAGACATCCTCGCAACCTTTCCTGGATCAAAAAGACATGGGTCTTCTCGAAGGCTTAAGCTACAAACCCGTCTTCATCTATGACGCCACTTCGGACCCCAGGGTCATAAACAAGAAAGACATCCTGGAGGAAGGCATAAAGAGCATACTCACTCTGCCCATAGTGGTAAGACACAAGATAATCGGCGTGCTTAAACTTTTCACCGGCTGGTTCCGCAACTTTACGCAACAGGAGGTGGAATTCGCAACGTCATTGGCCGAACAATGCGGCATCGCCATAGAAAATGCCCGCATGTACGAAAAGAAGTACAATGAAGTGACCTATCTCAAAACTTTACAGCAGATAACGAAACTCCTTATAAAAACTACCGATTTTAACGAAGTACTCGACAGCATAGTCGAAAAGCTCACGTCCATAATAAAGACTAAGGCTGCGACGATCAGGCTGATAAACCCGGAGACTAAAAAACTCGAATTGGTTGCCTCCTCCGGCCTGAGCCGGGAATACATTAACAGAGGCACCGTGGAATTCGAAGAAAGCATCAGGACGGCCCTCAAGGGAGAGCCCGTAGCCATATACGACGTAGCCAACGACCCCCGAATCATTTACAACAAGGAGGCCGCAAAAGAGGGCATCAAGAGCATGCTCGTAGTGCCACTGGTGCTCTACAACAGCATCATCGGAGTCCTGCGGCTCCTTACAGTAGAGCATAGACGCTTTACTCAGGACGAAATAGACTTCGTCATGGCACTTGCCGAAGAGGCCGCCTTAGCCATCGAAAACGCAAGGCTGCACAATCAGTCGAAGCACCCTGGGCAATCGAAGGATATCTGGCAATCGAAGAGCCTGGAGCAATCTCAAGATCCCGATCAATCTCAAGATCCGGATCAATCGAAGAATCCCGATCAATCGAAGAATCATTGGATCTGAGGTTTTAATCATCCTATGTCAATGGCAACGACACCGGTTTTCGGGCGTTTAGTCCTGTACCTGCGGATGATAAAGTTCTCCCATTCCATATTTGCATTGCCCTTCGCTTTTACGTCCGCCATACTTGCGTACGGTGGGATTCCCGCGCTTCGCCAGGTGCTATGGATAACCGTTGCCATGGTGGGCGCTCGCTCGGCAGCCATGGGGATGAACAGGGTCATAGACAGGAAAATAGACGCCTTGAATCCACGTACCAAAAACCGTGAAATCCCGCTTGGCGTAATAGGAGTTGGCGAAGCCGCCGTTTTCATCGTGGTATCTCTTGCCGTTTTAGTATACGCCGCATACAACCTGAACTATTTGTGTTTCAAACTTTCGCCGCTGGCCATTGGAATACTGTTTTTTTATTCTTTTACCAAACGTTTTACCTGGCTTTCACACGTAGTACTTGGCGTTGCGATATCCTTCGCTCCAATCGGGGCGTGGATAGCCGTCAAAGGCACTTTTTCCCTTTCGATAACGCCCCTTGTCCTTGCCGTAGTCTTCTGGCTCGCCGGATTTGACACCCTGTATGGACTCAACGATTTGGAATTCGACAAACAGCACGGCCTTTTTTCCATACCCCGGCGTTTTGGAAAAGAAAAAGCCATAATGATAGCCAGGGGGTTTCACATACTCACGTGGGCGCTCCTCATACTCAACGGACTGGTATTCGAACTCGGCCTGTTTTATTACACCGGCATCGTTATAGTTACCTTTTTTCTGTTTTACGAGCACTATATTATTAAACCAAACGACCTGAGCAGACTCAACATGGCCTTCTTTAACATGAACGGTTACATAAGCGTTACCATCTTCGTTTTCGTACTCCTGGAAAAGACACTTAACTCACATCAGTACGCCAGTTGGATATAAGGAGGTGCAATATGCCTAAAATTGTAGCTCAGATTCCGGATGACATCTACCGGAACATTGACGAAGAGATAAAACCGGCATATTTGCCGATACGTCTGAGGCGGTTGTCTCGGCTCTTAAGAAAGCTTATGCCCAAAAGAGCAGATCGTTTCTTAGATGGCTGATGGAAAAGGAAGGTATAACAGAGGCAGAAATGCTGAAGGAGCTTGAGAATATGCGCAAGTGAACATAAACCCCTATTTCTGCTTAAATTCGAGTATCACGTGAATTTGGCGACAGGCTGATAGTATAAATAATGGAATCGTTGAAATCCGATTTCCGGATTACGGAAACCGAGTACATACTCAAGTTGCCCGTATTCGAGGGTCCATTGGATCTTCTGCTTTCTCTTATCAGGAAGAGCAAGGTGGACATATACGACATTCCCATATCGTTCATAACCGGCGAGTACTTAAGGTACCTGGAAATAATGGAGGAGTTAAATCTCGACACAACCGGTGAATTCCTTCTGATGGCAGCCACGTTGATTCAGATTAAGTCCACGATGCTCCTGCCCGTCGAGCAACAGGACGGGCAACAAGAGGAGGACCCGCGCCTGGAACTAGTAGAGAGACTGCTTCAGTACCAGTCTTTCAAGGAATCGGCATACCTACTCAGGGAACGGGAAGTGCAATGGGAAGACGTCTTTTTTAAGGACCCGTCTGCGGCAGAGGAACCGCCGTACATCGATCCGGAAGATGGTGCCGGGCAAGATACCGAGCCCTGCCTGTTCAACGTAAACCTCTACGACCTCCTGGAAGCGCTACGAAGCGTAATGGAAAAAAAACCAGCAGAAAGAAAATATATAACGAAGGAAACCTTGACCATTAAGAGCAAAATTGCTATAATTGTCCAGCATCTCGAAGAAGAAGAGGAAATTGACTTTATGCAGATCTTTGAAGATGACGTAACTAAAATGGATTTTATTGTAACTTTTTTAGCGCTCCTTGAAATGCTAAGGCTCGGAATAGCCATCGCTTGCCAGCATCGCGACTTTGGAAGCATCCGCATACGAAAACGTATATACGAAAAATAATGCGAAAAAGGAACTTAATCTGAAATTTGCACTTAAAATTATGCCGGGACATCATATTCGGAAATACCTTATCCGACAGGATCTTAGCATGGAATACTTTATCTTTTACATGATGTTTTCCATCGTAACGGCTTCATTTTGTGTTTCTTGTGTAACTACCGGAGTACAAGAGAAGGACAAACGGGCCGAAGCGTACTATAGACTGGGAGTCGCGAAGTTAAACGAAAACGACATCCAGGGTGCCTTCGTAGAATTAAAACGTGCACTGGAAATCGATTCCTCTTACAAAGAAGCTTATAATGCTCTGGGTTTGGTCTATCTGCATCTTGACAACTACGAAGGTGCAAAGGAATCCTTCAAGAAAGCCATAAACGTAGACCCAAGTTATTCGGAGGCTTACAACAATCTCGGTCTCACATACGCAAAACTGAATCAGTGGAAGCTCTCCGAAAAGGCTTTTACCAGTGCCCTGGCTAACCCCCTTTACGCTACCCCGGACAAGGCCTGCAACAATCTCGGCTTCTCCCTCTACAGGCAAGGCAAATACGATGAGGCACTGGCCGCCTTCAAATCTTCGCTGAAACGAAATCCATCGGGCTACTCTCCATACTACGGCCTGGCACTTTCGTACAACACCCTGGGACGCTACGGTGAGGCTTCGGAGTTCTTAACCGAAGCGATAAAACATGACCCCAACTTCAATGGAGACTTCAAGAAGGCACATGATACTTTTGTCGAAAGAAAACGCAAAGCCTCCGGCCCGGAGGAAAAAGACAACGTAGACTTTCTCGAAATCATGAACTATTAACGGAAAAATAAGCGAATCGAAAAATCAGCGATCAAAAAAGTATACGATTAGAAAACCGATGAAAGAAAAATTAGCATATCTGCATACCTGGGGTTGCCAGATGAACGTACACGACTCGGAAAAAATAGCCGGTGTACTGAAAGTGGAAGGTTATGCCCTCACGGATATGCCCGAAAAAGCTGACCTTATAATCCTGAATACCTGCAGCATCAGGGAAAAGGCAGAGCAAAAATTCTACAGCGAACTCGGAGTGTTGAGGGCAATGAAAACAAAGAGGCCGGATATGAAAATAGGCATTACCGGCTGTATCGCCCAGCAGGAGGGGCCTAAACTCCGCAAGTCAAACCCCCATGTGGACTTCGCTTTTGGTCCCCAGAACATAACCATGTTGCCGGATCTCTTAGGTGGCGAAAAATTTCAGGCAAGAGTAGAGGAAAACCCGTCGGTACACCTCACGAAACTGCCTGCAGAAAGACAAGACGGTCTCAAGGCATGGATCAACATAATGTACGGGTGCAATAATTTTTGCAGTTACTGCGTGGTGCCTTTCACGAGGGGACGGGAAAGGTCCAGGCCTTATGCCGACGTTATCGAAGAAATTGAGGCGCTGCCGCAGAGTGGCTACAAGGAGGTTACGCTACTTGGCCAAAACGTGAACTCCTACAACGGCAACTGCACGTTTCCGGAACTTTTGGCTTATATTAACGCTATAGACGGGATAGAGCGCATAAGGTTCGTTACCTCTCATCCGAAAGATCTCGGCGGAGACCTCATATCGGCAATGAAAGAGCTCGACAAGGTGTGCGAGCATATCCATCTGCCTCTTCAGTCCGGTTCTACCGACGTGCTGAGGCGCATGAACAGGAAGTATACTTATGAGCAATACCTCGACGGGATTCGGCAACTAAGAGAACAAGTACCTGGCGTGGCCATTACGAGCGATATTATCGCCGGTTTTCCCGGTGAAACCGACGAGGACCACGAGGCAACAGTCTCGGCTCTCAGGGAGATAGAGTTCGACGGCATATTCGCGTTCAAATATTCGAAACGGCCATACACGAAGGCAAAGGATCTGGAAGGGCAGGTTGAGGAAAAAGTTAAGTCGGACCGCCTGAACCACTTGCTGAAGGTTCAGGACACCATCACGGAGAGGAAAAACAGATCTCTCGAAGGCCAAACTGTCGAAGTTCTCATAGAGGGAAAGACCGAAGATTATCACGGTGCCACGGAGTGTTGCGTCACAGATGGTTGCGTTGCCGATGCCGATCCTATGACGGACCCAAATAAAAACCGAATGACAAGATATACCGGAAGAACCAGGACCAACAAGATCGTCAACTTCGTTTACAATGGCGAACTTCGAACGGGACAATTATTCGACGTAATCATATCGAGAGGGTTTAAGCACTCTCTGGAAGGACGGGGCCCGGATGAAGTTCAGTGTCTTTACCCCGGGATGTAAGCGATCATGCCTGTGCTAAGGCGGTTCTACCTTCCCGGATGAAGTTCTGTGTCCTCACCCTGGGATGTAAGGCAAACCAGGCGGAAAGCTCTTATATCGAAAACCTCTTCGTCCGCAACTTTCACGATAAGGTAACCCTCGACGAGAGACCCGATATTTGCATTATAAACACCTGCAGCGTTACCGCAAAAAGCGATTACCAGTCTAGGCAGCTCATCAGGCGGGCCTTGAAGTCCGGAGCAAGGGTGTTTGCAACGGGCTGCTACTCCGAGCTGAATTCCAAAGAGATACGCTCCATCGGTATCGACGTCGAGATAATAAAGAACTCCCAAAAGATCCTCTATTTTCTTGAACAAAGCGGATTAATAACGGAGATCCCTCCCAGGGTTACAACTTCGGACAGAAGCCGCGCCTTTATTAAAATCCAGGATGGGTGCAATTCCAGTTGCTCTTATTGCCTTATCCCGCAGGCCAGGGGTGCATCCAGGAGTGTCCCGCAGGAGCATATTATCAGAGAGTCAGTGGGCCTGGAGGAAGACGGGTTTACCGAGATAGTCATTACCGGTATCCATATCGGCTATTACGGTGTCGACCTAAGTCCGAAACTCTCTCTTGCCGGGCTCATCGAAGCCATACTCAAAAGTACCTCGACGGTGAGGCTGCGCCTTACTTCACTGGAGGCTACAGAGATTGATGAAGGAATTATTTCTCTCATGCCGGATGAGCGTATGTGTAACCACGTACACGTGCCACTTCAAAGCGGCCACGACGATATCCTTAAGGCGATGAATCGTCCTTACGATACAAATCTGTATAGAGCGACCATCGGGAAACTGCATGGGGCCGTAGAAAACCTGTCCATCGGCAGTGACGTTATAGTGGGTTTCCCGGGGGAAAGAGACGGGCACTTTCTCGAAACGCTCGAATTCCTCACGGAACTGCCACTTTCGTACCTTCACGTCTTTCCATTTTCACCCAGGCCAAACACAAGGGCTTGCACCATGGCCGGGCAAGTGGAGGAAAACGTTAAAAAACAACGGGTTCTAACGCTCCGGAACCTGTCTGCAATAAAAAAGCAAAAGTACATGGAAAGCCAGTCCGGGCGGGTTTTAGAGGCCGTAGTCGAAAAAGTCGAAGGCCGTCGCCGGTTTGGGACAACCGGTAATTACCTTAAAATCGCTTTCAATTTCGACGGTGCGGCCGCTTTGAAAAAAAGTCTTATAAAACTGATAGTTACCGGCTATACAGAAAGTTACCTCTTAGGAAAGCCAATAAGTGGACGATAACCCGCTATTATATCAAAGTTAATCTTATGCTCAAAAGTTATACAACAACGGTATATTGGCGGGACGTAACGATTCATGGGGCTATTTAACAGGCTTATCAACATGTTGCAAACAAAGCTTGTTGATATATAACGTCTGATAAGAGATATTATGTAAAATTATGTAAGGGAATTGAGCGGGGTGGTGTTGCTGGGGACGACTGCACAGCTTACCTGCTGTGGCACTCTCGTTCAGCGTCGAGTAATAGCTAGCGCCTGCAATGATAGTTCCGTTTGATAGAAACTCAGCCTCCAGCGCTCGTTCGAGATTGGTGAGGAAAGTGCTTTGGTCCGGACAAAACAGACTGACACGTTGTTGAAGCCCATATAATTTGCGCCATAATATATTCATCCATTCCAGTTGCTGTTCATATTCTTTCCGCAGGCCCCTTTTGCGTTGCGCCGTTTCGTTGCCGGCCTCGATTTCAGAGCGAAACTCGCCATTGCCAAAGTCCGGCTCTTCTTTGCCGTCCCATTTGCCCTTGATCATAACCCTCAAAGGTGACGGTTGTGAGCCATCGGCGCGGGACAGAAAAGCGTCGAAATATTCGAATAAAACGCCAGTCAATGGCGCTTGGCCGGGCTGCATAGGCTCCGGCGACATGCCTGCCACGTGCACCCAGTCATGTCCATCGCGCTTCAGGCGGCCATAGATGTCTTCCTTTAACTTGAAATCAGCGGGCAAAGGTGTCCCAAGGCGTTCGCCCAAGAGTACAATGGTGAGTGCGGTATTCATCCGCGAAGGTGCGCCTACGTTATCCTGCCAAGTGGCAGCGTGATTGACGTCGGATGGATCGATGTCGCGGTAATCATTAACCTCGAGTTCGGACAGACCGTGGCGTGCCGAGAAGTCACGGACATAGGCAACCGTAAGTGCGGCCCAATCCGCCATATCCCAAGACGACGAAACGAAAACGATCTGCGACTTTGACATAACGTTACCTCATCAATCGACTTTTGTGGCGGCTATCAGACGACGTAAATCAATATTTGGACACAAAATATTTTAACATAAACGGTAATGAATAAACTCAGTTAGATATACCGAAATTAAAGAACAGATTCCAGACAAGCTGGAATGACGACAAAGAGGTTGGAAGGAAAAACGATTTTATGTGGTTTTATAGTCGCGATTGGAAATATCAAAATCCGTTGATATCTCTGCCGTTGCAATCTCTATAGTAAACACGGCACCATCGTCCGAATTCTCTGCATTTTCGGCGTATATTTTTCCGCCCATTTTATCTTCGATAATAATCTTCGACATGTATAATCCTACGCCGCTGCCGCTACTTACATCTTTCGTGGTAAAGTAGAGCTCAAAAACCCTGTCCACGATTTCCGCAGGAATGCTGACGCCATTGTCTCTTACCTGAATTATAATTTTGCTATCCTTTTTGTAAAAATCAATGTCGATAATTCCCGTATAATCACAAGGAACCGGTTTAGAAGCCTTTTTTTCAAGAATAGCATCTTTGGCATTGCTTATTAAATTCAACAACACGTGTTCGAATTCGTTTTTAAAGGAAAAAATTTTCATGTCATCGCAACAAAACTGCACGTCCAGTCCGGTAAATGTTTTATCATGTGTATGACAGGTAAACCTGCATTCTATCTCATTTTTTTTAAGCTGAGGCGAAATCATCGACAACACCGGTACCATGGCCTGTTTGACGTCAAACAGAGTTTGCTCTTTTGCCGGCTTAAAATAGTTTCTGAAATCATCGATGGTTTTCGACATAAATTCCACCTGTTGCATGGATTGACCGACCAGGTCTGCAATATATTCCTTTGTAAGCTCTCCGAATTCGTAAGCCTCCTGAATTTCCTGCACTAAAAGGCCAAGCGAATTTAAAGGTTGTCGCCACTGATGGGCTATGACGTTTATCATTTCTCCCATGGAAGCCATTTTGGATTGCTGAGTCAATATTTGCTCTTGCTTTCTTCTTTTCTCTACCTCGTCTTTAAACATCTTCGATGCAGACTGTAAATCATCTAATGCTCCCTTAAGGTACTTGTTTGAGGCCTCTAATTCCTCCGCCTGTTTCGTAATCAACTGCCTTTGCTCGTCTAACTCAAGAAAAACCCTGACCTTGCCTTTCAGTATCTCCGGCTCCACGGGTTTTATCAGGTAATCGACGGCTCCCAATTCATAACCTTTAAAAATGTACTTTTGGTCCTTGCTGACGGCGCTTATAAATATGATAGGAATCGATCTGGTCTTCTTGTTCATCCTTATGAGTTCCGCCACCTCGAAACCATTCATTTCAGGCATCTGAACGTCTAATATTACAAGCATGAATTTGTCTTTTAGAAGTTTCCACAGTGCCTCCTTTCCGCTGGTCGCCCTGACTAAGTTCACCTGAGGACTTTGTAGCACAGTTTCCAGTACCAGGAGGTTTTCGACCTTATCGTCTACAATAAGAATATTCTGTTGTTCCATTTATTTTGATCCTTATTTTGGTTTTATAAAATCTCAATCTCTTTCAAATCGTCGATAAATTGGGTTATTCCATCGTATGACACTTTTGCGCCACATGAGAAACGAAGTAAAATATCATTTAATTTGCCGGATATATATGGATAAATTTTCTTCAGGTTTATTATCCTGTTTCTGAAGTTTATATTAAGATCCTCGGATGTTATAGTACCACTGTTCTGATTTTGATTTTGGTTATCCGTCTGGTTACACGTTTGGTTGAACTTACTACTTAAATTTAATATGTTCTGAACATTCTGAACCGTGACGTCTCCCCGGCCTGCCGCAAAAGCTAACAGATTACCCAAACTCAACAAGTCAAATAGAAAATGGCTCTCTCCATGGATAATATAGCTCAGGTCAAAATCGATCCATTTATTAATACCTGTCTCCATCTCCCTGATTATATGATCCCGCCTTATATCTCCATGTATCTCGCCACGGTGATGTATGTAAGCAATAGCCTCGACAAGCTCGATAAATTCTTCGAATACCGTCATAAAATGGTTATAATAATAATCCTCATGGCTTGAGCCAAGTTTTACGATATAGTCACTCCACGTTTTGCCTTTGATAAAATCGATGATTCTAACCGTATGCCCGGTCTTGTCTTTAACGTTAAATCCTTGCATGAAGTTTGGATGTCCTCTCGTTTTTCTCAAAATCCGGGCCTCCTTACTGGAACTTCTGTTAAAATCAACCGTCCTTTCCCCTGATGTGCCAGTAAATTTCTCATGGAATGGCATTTTTATTATTTTAGGATTACCATCGACGAGGTCAACGGCATGTCTAACCCAGAACTTATCCTGCTCATCTATACCGAAACGGCCTTCCTTGGCACATTGTCTGACCAAATAAGGTTTGTTACTCAATATAAGGACATCATTGTAATCTATGTTGAAAAATTCGCTTGTATCTTCGATAATCTTGTATCCTGCCGGTATGCGTGCACCATTCGACAAGTAGACACTATTCATATACCTGTCTATAAGCTCTGAAATTTCCTGACGACTAAGCATTTGCCAACCTCAGTTTTTGTTAACGTTAGTTCTCGTTAACGTTAGTTTTCGTTAATGCCAATTTTCATTAATACCAATGATACCAAAAATACCAATTTTTATTAATGCCACTTTCCGCTAACCGTACCATTAAGAAGAGATTAAATCAACGGAAAACAATCTTTGATCCGGATAAATGAGAAGAACAACCAAAACCCCGGGTTTATGAATCATTACAAGGCGTTTTTCATCCACTACCAGGACACCGTCACCCGTATTAATATGGCCAGCCACGTATAATTTATCGGGTAATTTATCGGAAAATCTACCGAAAAACCCGCCGGCAACGGGCCCGTTGTCATTAGAGACGTTATCCCTATACGCGTTATCCTTAAATACAACTTCGAAGATGCGTGAGACATATAACCCGCTTCTTTCGTTTACGCCGTTTGGCCAGGTAAAATTAAATACGATTTTATCCGATCTGCTCCGGATCGTTTGCACGTCGTCAATCACCGCTTCCCCTGGCGGGGCATGGGACATTACCACGCGAAGAAGTTCTCCTTCGTATACCGCCATAATAGGCAGCCTGTTTTCCCAGTTGGAGTACCCGGCAAAAAAAGCGTTATAACATATCCATCCCGGATGAGCCTTTAAATACTCGAAATCTTCCATCCAGAGGCCGTAGATCTTGAAATATTCATCCGGAGAATAATTATTATGCGCCAATCTGTCGTGAAGTTTGTCGTATTCATCCAAAAATGTTTCCCATGAGCGAATCCCAACCTGCCTTAACCTTCGCCTTATCAGCCACGATTCCACGCCGGCTCTCAATATTGCGCCTTCCCCGTGGTCCTGGTGCCCAAGGTACTTTACCACTTTAAGGTTTCCGTCCTCGGTCGTATTCCTGAGATTGTCATGATTGCCTTTTAAATAATGGAAGTTGGGAAAATGTCTCAACATGCACATTACCATTGCAACGAGTCCTAAACTATCGGCCATTTCCCTCTCTATGTTAGGCATTTCTCCATAAAAACCGTGGTTTACATATTGCTTCATATACTCGTCTATAAGGCAATTAGTCCATAGCGCCTTATTCTCAGTATGTAAGGCGTCTCCAAGCATCACAACCTGTATCGCTCCTTCGGCAAGAAGCTGAAAATCCGTCTTTTCGCCGATGTACTTTTTTTCGAATAAAAAGTCCAGCAACTTTCTCCTCAGCCCATGAGAGTCGGATATGATCAGGAGCGGGACGTGCTTATCGAGGATTAAAAGTCCGCCTTCCCCGTTAGGATACATGATGTCGACGTCATTGTCTATAAAACCCTTAATGAACCAAAAAATCTTCGAAAGATTATAGGTTTCGCCCAGTTCCTTCAACTTACCCTTTAACTTGTCTAGCCTGTTTTTCCTGCTTCTTATCCTGCCATTCGTATCGAAAGGCGCGTTCGCATCGAAAGGCAGATTTATACCGGTATCGCAATAAGCTTCTTCGGCTGCGTCCGGACTACAATTCGAATTTTTCAAATATATTCCCCATTTCTCAATGTTAGATTCAACCAAATCTTTAACTTAACGTTCCGTTTAGCGTTTAACATAATGCTCTATTTAAACTTTAACTTAATGCTACACTTAAAGTTTAACTTAATGCTTTGCATAACTTGCTCCCATTATTGTAACATAAGTTCATACCGGAGTAATGGTTTTGATGCGTTGAGCATAGCGTTAATTAATGAAATTCTACACTTTCCGTTTTTAGGATAAAAACCCTTGAAAGGCGAACATGGAATATGCTACTATTACTCAAGCTTGATTTACCTATGCGGGCGTAACTCAGTGGTAGAGTGAAAGCTTCCCAAGCTTTTGGCCGCGGGTTCGAATCCCGTCGCCCGCTTTGGTTTCTTGGCCGTACCGTTTCCGCACCAAAATGATTTCGGCGGACCGGCGACGGCTGATAAGACGGGTAATAATTAACGTTGTCGTGCGGTTATTTGTATGGTTAATAATTAACTTGTATGCTTAATAATTATCGATGTAATTCGAAAGGTAATGTAAAAGGGGAATCGGCATGATAGAAGAGTTAGTCTTAAAAAGCAGATCCGTGAGAAGGTTTTACCAGGACGTTCCCATTTCGCAAGATACGCTGACCTGGCTTGTAAATCTGGCCAGGCTTACGCCGTCGGCGGCAAACCTGCAACCTTTAAAATATATTTTATCGAACGAGCCCGTTAGAAACGCATTGATCTTTCCATGCCTGGCATGGGCCGGTTACCTGAAGGATTGGCCCGGACCCGCGGAGGGGGAGAGACCTTCCGCTTATATATTAGTCCTGGGTGACACCGGGATAAGCAAAAATTTCTGGTGCGACCATGGTATCGTTTCACAGACGATGTTACTCGGTGCCAGGGAACAGGGGTTTGGCGGCTGTATCATAGCCTCTATCAAGAAAGACGAGTTGAGAAAAGCTCTCGAAATCCCTGAAAAGTATGAAATCCTGTTAGCCCTCGCCCTTGGTAAGCCGAAAGAGGAAATAATAATCAAAGAGATCGACGATGGTGAAAGCATAAAGTACTGGCGTGACGAAAGGCAGGTACACTATGTGCCAAAGCGCAAACTCGACGATATAATCATCATGAGGTAACCGCAGAGGCGGCCGAAGAGACATTTGTAACACACTTATGCTTCGAACGGCCAAGCGAAGTAAGGATCTCGTAAGAGATAGTATCGGCATAGGCGGCAAGCTCATCCGCGGTAATTTCCACGTCCCCTTCTTTACCGAGAATTATGCAATTATATGGCCTCCACAGGTATTCATTTGTCAATCCCGTTATATCAGTAAGATCTACCATGGTCAAGTCCATGCAGATGCGTCCGACTATAGGAGCTACCTGGCCGTTTACGATTACTCGCCCTTTATTCGAAAGCGCCCTGGGGTAACCGTCTGAATAACCGAGACCGATAACTCCTATGAGGCTATCCCTGCGGGTCACAAAAGTTCTGCCGTAGCTTACGGACGTCCCTGTCGGAACCTTCCTCACTTCCAGTATTTTGCACCTTACCGTCATGACGGGAAGAAGGCTGCTGTTTTTCCTCTTGAAGGGGTCGCATCCGTAAAGCATGAGGCCGGGCCGCACCATGTCCAGGTGCGCATCGGGATAAGACAATACTGCGGCACTGTTTGACATGTGCCATAGGCAGCCCCCGAACAATGGAAATAGTTCTTTCCTGACTTCCAGAAAGCGTTTGAGCTGTAGCTCCGCAAAGGTTCTATCCAGAAGATCCGCTTCAGAGAAGTGGCTCATAACACCGGTCACCTGGATGCCTTTCAGAGCGGCCACCTCTCTCAGTGCATTTACGTCTCTGAGAGAGAGAAAGCCCAACCTGCCCATGCCGGTGTCTATCGTAACGTGAACCTTTACCCTTTTGCCACGCTTAAGCGAAAGAGCGGACAATTCACCGGCGGCCCTTTCGTTAACCAATACGGGAGTCAGATCGTATGAGAGTATCTCGTCTATGTCCGGAGGATCGAAAAAAACCAGTATAGGCTTTTTTATGCCAGCCTCCCTCAATTCGACGGCCTCAGAGTTAAAAGCTACGCTAAAGGCGTGTACTTTCATTTCCTCTAACAGGGTGGCAATCCTCACTGCACCGTGTCCATAAGCATCCGCCTTTACGACGGCCAGAACCGGCACCTTGCCGGTTAAACGTCCTATCGTGTCGAAATTATGCTTCAGACATGCGATATTGATCTCAACGAGAGGGCCTCTTTGCACGGACTTATTTTTCCACCTTTCCCTTCTCTTTTTCCTTTTCTTCGCTTTTCTTCGGAGTGATGTCTATCTCATCGGGCTCGGACATGCCCTTTTTCAGGTTCTTTATGAAAGACCCCATACCTTTGCCAAGCTCGGGAAGCTTGTTTGCCCCGAACAATATGACAACGATTACGAGTATTAACAATATCTCCGGCATACCTAGACCAAACATAGTTTTTCTCCTTCTTGAAACGTTTTAAGATCGAAATGCCTGCCCATAGATTAATGGCAAGGCTCAAACATTAACCCTACTAACGTTAACCCCATTTATAAGTTCCAGATCATACGGGGTGTTTACGTTAACGAAACTCAAACCTTCGGCGTCCTTGCAACGTACGATATCCTCTTCAACGTATTTCACGTGGAGAGATGGTAACATAAACGAGAGGCTTTTTTCATTGTTCCCGATCATTGATTGCAAACGAGGTACTATAGTCCTGTTATAAACAGCCAGAAGAGGTTGAAGGCGTCCACCAAATATAGGCACGACGGCGTCGAAGCCCTCCCCGACACCGGAGGCTACGAGTTCCACGACTTCCTTCTTCAAAAATGGCATATCACAGGCCACTACCAGGACGTTTTCGTTGGAAGCGCACAAAAGACAGCTCAAAATCCCCGTTATCGGTCCCCTGGAATCGACTACGTCCCCTATCATTGGCCTACCGTATGAAAAATAAACCTCCGGCATGTTTGTGCTGATGAACACTTCGTCGAAACAACCGGTAAGAATATCTATACTCCTTCTCAGGATGGTATCTCCACCAACGGTGATAAATGCTTTTAGTGAAGGAAAACGCCTGTTTTGCCCGCCTGCTAAAAAAACCCCCGTTATGGGATACGCCATAAACCTTTACCCACAGGCAGCGAAATCACTATAAAAGTACCGCCATACTTAACATTATCGTTATTCTAACATATCTTTAACATGTTTGGAGACCTTATTTAACGAGTAATTTAACGGGTAACCCTATTCACAAATGTAGAACACAAATGTAGAAAATAATGACAAAACCGGTAAATTAAGTTATAATCAAAAAAGAAATGGAAATAGAACCATACAGGATCATACAAAAGGTAGGTGAAGGGGGCTCCGGGGTAGTTTACAAGGCAGAGCATAACCTAACCGGGCAAATCGTAGCGATTAAGGAGCTTGCAAATGGGCTTTCCTCCGGTGAGGAAATGAGGGAGCGCTTTATCCGCGAAGCAAAGATACTGGCTAAGCTCACCCATAAAAATATCGTCCGCCTCTATAATTTTATCGAGCAGGACGGCCTGTTTTACCTGATCATGGAGTTCATGGAGGGCATAAGATTAGACGACGTTATAAAAAAAGAGACTCCCATGGATTACGGCAGGTGTATCGGATACCTTAAGCAGATATTGGAAGGCGTGGATTTCGCCCACTGCCAGGGAGTAGTCCACAGGGACATAAAACCGGCAAACATCATCGTAGATAACGACGGGATTGTAAAAATAATGGACTTCGGCATAGCCGTGGGAGATGACTACTTGCGCCTCACCAAAACGGGCATTTCGCTGGGAACCCTGAGGTACATGTCCCCCGAACAAATAAAAGGTGGGAAGGTCGATGTACAATCGGACATATATTCGATAGGTATGACACTTTTCGAAATGATTACCGACAAGTCTCCGTTTAAAGGTGACTCTGCCTTCCATTTGATGAACGCAATAGTGAAGAATAAACTTCCCTCACCTGCCAAATTCCGCAGTGACGTGCCTTTGGTAATCGAAAAGGCAATATTGAAAGCGTGTGCCAAGGATCCATCCAACAGATTCGAAAGTGCGGCTGAATTCTCGAAAGCACTCGACGATTGGGATATCTCCATAACCGATGAAAAAACCAATAAATATATTGCCGTATCGCCGGCTATGGAAATAGGGCCGTACAGGATCATACAAAAGGTAGGTGAAGGGGGCTCCGGGGTAGTTTACAAGGCAGAGCATAACCTAACCGGGCAAATCGTAGCGATTAAGGAGCTTGCAAATGGGCTTTCCTCCGGTGAGGAAATGAGGGAGCGCTTTATCCGCGAAGCAAAGATACTGGCTAAGCTCACCCATAAAAATATCGTTCGCCTCTACAATTTCATCGAGCACGACGGCCTGTTTTACCTGGTCATGGAGTTCATGGAAGGCATAAGATTAGACGAGACCATAAAAAAAGAGACACCTATGGATTACGGCAGATGTATCGGATACTGTAAGCAGATATTGGAAGGCGCGGGTTTCGCCCACAGCCAGGGAATAGTCCACAGGGACATTAAACCGGCAAACATCATCGTAGATAACGACGGGGTTGTAAAAATAATGGACTTCGGCATAGCCGTGGGTGATGACTACTTGCGCCTCACCAAAACTGGCACTTCGCTGGGAACCCTTAGGTACATGTCCCCCGAACAAATAAAGGGTGGGAAGGTGGACGTACAATCGGACATATACTCGATAGGTATGACACTTTTCGAAATGATTACCGGCACCTCCCCTTTTAAGGGTGATTCTGCCTTCCATTTGATGAACGCTATCGTAAAAAATAAAATTCCTTCAGCTTCCAAATTTCGCAGTGACGTGCCTTTTGCAATCGAAAACACAATTTTGAAAGCGTGTGCCAAAGATCCAGCCGAGCGATTCGGTAACGCGATAGAATTCTCGAAAGCTCTCGACGATTGGGATATCTCCATATCCGGCGAAGTAATCAACGAAGAAACCAATAAATATACTCCCGTATCGCCTGATAATGATAAACCACTTGATCATGATAAACCCGCTGATAATGATAAACCATTGGCTATGCCAAAGAAAAGATCGTTTAAAATCGGTATTACCGCTCTACTTGCAGTGGGCATAATAGCAGGCACCCTTCCCTTTTGGAATTTCAAATCCCATAATGCCAAAAACATTCCAAAGCTCGTTATACCTGCCAGACCCGCCATACCGGACAAGCCCGCCATATTGGACAAGTCTGCAAGTACCGTGCAACCCACTCCTTCCGTTGCTTCCGACGGGGAAGAAAAGCAAAGCTCGTTGCCCGACAAGGTTAAAAAAACCGTCAAAAACAATCGATCGTCAAAGACTGCCAAATCACGTGCAAAGGCAATAACGGCCTCAAGTCCTCCGCCGGTACCCATGGTAGACCAAAAACAAACGTCCACACCAATTGCCAATCCCATCGAAACTCCTAAAACTAAGGAAAACCACGATGAAAAGCATAAAGATCCGAATGAAGGCCTTATCGACGTAGTCTCTCCAAAGAAATCAAAAGACTAACCGGAACAAAAGGGGCCTCCGGAAATACAGAAAATACGGATGCCCTGATATTAACTAATGATCAAATCCGATAAATTAAGTTATAATGGAAGAAGAAAATGGAAATAGGGCCATACAAGATCATACAAAAGATAGGGGAAGGCGGCTCCGGGGTAGTTTACAGGGCAGAGCATAACCTGACCGGGCAGATCGTAGCGATTAAAGAACTCACAAAGGGGCTTTCCGCCGGTGAGGAAATGAGGGAGCGCTTTATCCGCGAAGCAAAGATACTGGCTAAGCTCACCCATAAAAATATCGTCCGCCTCTATAATTTTATCGAGCAGGACGGCCTGTTTTACCTGATCATGGAGTTCATGGAGGGCATAAGATTAGACGACGTTATAAAAAAAGAGACTCCCATGGATTACGGCAGGTGTATCGGATACCTTAAGCAGATATTGGAAGGCGTGGATTTCGCCCACTGCCAGGGAGTAGTCCACAGGGACATAAAACCGGCAAACATCATCGTAGATAACGACGGGATTGTAAAAATAATGGACTTCGGCATAGCCGTGGAAAATGACGACTTGCGCCTCACAAAAACGGGCACTTCGCTGGGAACCCTGAGGTACATGTCTCCCGAACAAATAAAGGGTGGGAAGGTAGGCTTACAATCAGACATATACTCGATAGGTATTACGCTATTCGAAATGATTACCGGCAAGTCTCCATTTAAGGATGACTCTGCCTTCCACCTGATGAACGCAATCGTAAAGAATAAAATTCCCTCACCTGCCAAATTCCGCAGCGACGTGCCTTTTGCAATCGAAAAGGTAATAATGAAGGCGTGTGCCAAAGATGTATCCGACAGATTCGGAGGCGCGAAAGAATTCTCGAAAGCACTCGACGATTGGGATACCTCTATGCCCCTCGAAAAAACCAATAAATATACTACCGTGTTGCCGACTCTTGACAAACCCATGGCCATGCGAAAGAAAAGAACGTTAAAAATCATTATTCTCATTCTACTTGCCGCGGCCGTAATAGCAGGTACCCTTCCCTTCCTGAATCTCAAATCCCATAATGCCAAAAGCATTCTAAAGCCGGCTATACCTGCCAGGCCCGCTATATCTGTCAGGCCCGCCATATCGGACAAGTCTGCAAATACCCCGCAACCAACGCCTTCCGTTACTTCATCAGATGAAGAAAAGGAAAGCTCCTTGTCCGATAAGGTTAAAAAAACCATTAAAAACATTCGGTCGCCAAGGACTACCAAACCACGTGCAAAGGCAACAACGACCTCAAGTCCATCGCCTGCATCCACGGTAGTGCAAAAACCGTCGTCCACTCCCATTGCAACCCCTAAAGCAACGGAAAACCACGATGAAAAGCATCATAAAGATTCGAATGAAGGCATTATAGACGTAATCTCTCCAAAGAAATCGAAAGACTAACCGGAACAAAGAAGGGGCCTCTGTAAATGGCGAGGCCATAGAGTGGCAAACTGGAGAAACCGTAATGGAAACAGAAAAGCTCGACGAGTACCACGGTGAGAAAACCGAAAACTACGACGTAGATGGTCTCCTCGAAAAAAAGAAGCATATAGAGGAACTGCTCAAGCAAAAATTCACCAAACAAATAACAGTGATGTTTACGGATCTCAAAGGCTCAACCTCTATAACCGAGGCCGAGGGAGACCTTGCCCTGAGGGTTCTCATCAAGGATCAAAGCGACATTATCATGCCTGCTATCAAAGAATGCAACGGCAAATTCGTAAAGTCTATCGGAGACGGTACGCTTTCCTACTTTGAAAGCCCGCAGGAAGCCCTGCGTGCTGCAATTGGCATACAGAGAAAAATCAAAGAATTTAACGCCTCCGGGAAACCAAAAATCCCCATACAGCTTCGCATAGGTCTGCACACGGGCGAGTGCATCGTAGAGAAAGACGATATCTTCGGCGACGTGGTAAACGTAGCCTGCCGTTTCGAATCCCAGGCCGAAGCCGGAGAAGTCTGCATATCCGAAGAAACTTTCAAAAATCTCGGGGACAAGGATGAGTTTTGCTGCCGGTACTTCAAGACAAGGCAGTTGAAGGGAAAAAAGGAAGCCTTCAAGATCTACAAGGTTACAGAGGTACCAATTTTATATAAACTCGTCTATCTAAGGGACGACGGAGAATTGGTTGAATACCCCATTACCAGACATGGGTTAACCATAGGACGTGGCCCAAAGTGCGACTTACGAATGGCTGAAGAGTTCGTGTCCATTACCCACTTCCAGATCTGGCAGGAAAACACCAATCTTTACGTAAAAGATCCGGGCAGCACCAACGGCACTTTTCTGGAAGGCACGAAATTGAAGCCGGACAAGCCTGCAAAAGTTTCCGCCGGACAGACGATTACTATAAATAGCGTCCGGTTTGCAATTATAAGTGCCGAACAAGCCGCAAATATTAAGTGCTTTGGAGAAAATAAGCCGGGAATATTTAAAAAGCTCGGAAATCTGTGGAAATAAGCTGAGTACATAGCCTAGTACATAGTCGAATATTTATGAGTTGTTTCCCCTTCTGAGCAAGTCATTAACCCTAACGCCTGCCGGCAGGTTAATAACTATCATTTCCTCGTTATTTTGGGCGGCCTTTCCGGTGTCGATGTGATTTCCATCGAGATCCCGCATTTCGGTTACGCAAAAAGACGTCCTTTCGCAACCATGGGTAAGAGGCTCCAGAGTATCGCCTATCCTGAGGGTATCTCTTAATAGCACTTTGCCGCGAGTGCCGTCGATTGCCTTGACAATGCCCACAAGAGTGCGGCCCGTCCTGTATATTTCCTCTTCGTCGTGGTTGTAATCGCCATCGGGTTGCTTGCCCAGGTACATGCCGGTAGTAAATCCCCTGTTCGACGTTGCGGCTAACTCCCCGAGCCAACTCTCTTTCACCATATACGGATTTACGGCGAGGGCATCGACGGCCTCCCTATAGGACTTCACGACGCCGGCCAGGTAATTGACCCCCTTCATACGTCCCTCTATCTTAAAGCTATCGACTCCGGCATCCGCCAGTTTATCCAGATGTTCTATCAAACACAGGTCTCGTGAACTCATCACGTAGGTGCCCCTGTCGTCTTCGTAAACCGGCAAGTATTGGCCCGGACGTTTTTCTTCGACGAGGGCATATTTCCACCTGCAGGAATTTGTACACCGGCCTAGGTTTGCACTGCGGTTTGCGAGAAAACTGCTCATATAGCAGCGGCCGGAATAAGAGATGCATAGCGAGCCATGGACGAAACACTCCAGTTCTAAAGAGACGTGATCTCGTATACGGCGTATCTCCTCCAGTGTGAGTTCGCGGGAAAGGACGAGTCTCCTGGCACCTAGTCGCTCCCAGAACTTTGCCGAGCGGTAGTTCGTCGTATTTGCCTGGGTGCTTACGTGCAAGGAAAGTCCTGGGGCATGCTCCGAGAAACAATCGAACACACCCGGGTCCGACACTATTACACCATCCGGCTCCGTTTCCCTAAGCAGTTCCACATGTTTTTTAAGCGCGTCGATATCACTGTTATGGGCAAATACATTGACAGTGACATAGACCCGCTTTCCTGAGTGTCGGCAGAGGGCAACGGCCTCTTTTAAGGTTTTATCGGTGAAGTTGTCGGTCTTTGCACGCAGGCTGAAGGCGCTGATACCCAGATACACGGCATCGGCACCATAGTGTAAAGCGGTTACCAGTTTGTCAAAACTGCCAGCCGGAGCGAGAAGTTCCGGAATTTTCATGTTTTAAAGCTACGCCATGATTTCTATTTTAAAAGCTATGCCGGGACTTCGATTTTAAAAGCCTATGCCTGGACTTCGATGCTATCCGCCAGTACCAAAACGTGGTCTTTCATTACTCTCAAATAGGCCCCTTTAACACCGATCTGCTTAGATTCTTTATCTTTCCTGTAAACTACGGGACCCTGGTCGAGAGCCGTTAAAAAACTTATGTGTCCGGGCAAAACGCCGAACTGCCCTTCCGTACCGGGAGCGACAATCTCGTCTACCAGTTCTTTAATCGAAAACCCCTCGGGGGTTATAATCTCAAGAGTCAGTTTATTGTTAGGATTAGCTGTTTTTTCTTCCAATTATCCCTCTTTTTATCCTTCTTCTCTTATTTAAGGATATGCAACGCTGGTTTGTCAACCGGAATTTCAATCAGTGTAATTTCAATCGGTAATTTCAATCAAACCTGGCGAGTCCACCCAATCTTTTTAGCCTTTTCTACTGCTTCGTCTATAGGCCCTACCATGTAGAATGCCTGCTCGGGCATATCGTCGTACTCGCCATTGGCAATGGCTTCGAAACCCTTAATGGTGTCTTCGAGCTTGACGTACTTGCCCGGTGAACCCGTAAACGTCTCTGCCACGTGGAAGGGCTGACTCAGGAACCTCTGTAACTTTCTTGCCCTGGCAACGGTAATTTTATCGCTTTCCGAGAGTTCCTCTATGCCGAGAATAGCTATAATATCCTGAAGCTCTTTGTACCTCTGCAGAATCATCTGCACGTTCCTTGCTACCCGGTAATGGTCATCGCCGATAATCAGGGGATCGAGTATACGTGAAGTGGAATCGAGTGTGTCAACGGCAGGGTAAATGCCAAGCTCTGAAATCTTTCTGGACAAAACAACCGTAGCGTCAAGGTGTGTGAACGCAGTGGCCACAGCCGGGTCGGTAAGGTCGTCGGCTGGCACGTAAATAGCCTGCATCGAGGTGATGGAACCCTTTTTGGTAGACGTTATGCGCTCCTGGAGCTCTCCCATGTCGGTTGCAAGATTCGGCTGGTATCCGACGGCTGATGGCATACGGCCCAGCAGAGCGGACACCTCGCTCCCTGCGAGAGTGAACCTGAATATGTTGTCTATGAACAAGAGCACGTCCTGTCCCTGCTCTCTGAAATACTCCGCTGAGGTGAGTGCGGTTAAAACCACCCGCAATCTGGCTCCGGGGGGCTCGTTCATCTGGCCGTAAATGAGGGCAGCCTTGCTTATAACGCCGGACTCCTTCATCTCCCTGTACAGATCGTTGCCCTCCCTCGTGCGCTCTCCCACTCCGGCGAAAACCGAGACTCCTCCATGAACCATGGCTATGTTATGTATCATCTCCATGATAATAACGGTCTTGCCCACGCCGGCTCCACCGAACATACCTATTTTCCCGCCTTTAACGAATGGAATCAGCAAGTCGAAGACCTTAACTCCGGTTTCGAACACCTGGGTCGTAGGCTCCTGTTCAACGAAAGTAGGTGCTTCCCTGTGTATGGACCAGTGCTCCGCTGCCTTTATAGGGCCCTTCTTGTCGTATTGCTCGCCTATAACGTTCATTATCCTGCCGAGAGTATCGTTGCCAACCGGTATGGTAATGGGTTGGCCGGTGTCTGTAACCTTCATTCCCCTTACGAGACCATCGGTAGTGGACATGGCTATCGTACGTACGGTATTGTCCCCTACGTGGGCTGCCACTTCCAGTGTCAGATTTATTCCGCTTATGTTCTTTTCCTTGTTCGCCGGAATATCTATCTTAAGGGCATTCAGTATTTCGGGCAACTGCCCATCGAACTCAACGTCCACAACGGCTCCGATTACCTGCGAGACACGCCCTGTTTTCATTCTGGATAACCTCCTGTGTTTCTTTCATATTTTAAATTATCTATTTTCATCATTAATCATTCACTAGTGCTCATAATCCGAACAACCTGCTCTTAAGAGGTTATCCCTCGGAAATGGCTGCCGCACCGCCTACGATATCCATCAGTTCCAATGTGATGGCGGCCTGACGAGCCTTGTTGTACTGTAACGTAAGACTGGTAATTAAGTCTCTCGTATTATTCGTGGCGTTTTCCATAGCCACCATCCTTGCAGCCTCCTCCGACACCTTGGAGTCGAGTACTGTCCGGTATGTCTGGTTTTCTACATATTTAGGAAGGAGCCGGGTTAATACCGCGGTTTCGGAGGGCTCACAGAGGAACATCTCCTTGTCGCCGCCTTTTTTCCCATCAACGACAACCGGCTCTATCGGCAACAGTTTTAGTCTCCTCACGGATTGGACAAGTACCGTCTTAAACTCGTTATAGACAACCGTAAATTCATCGACTTTGCCTTCGGTATAGGCATCTATGATACCGCCGGCTATGCCTTGAACGTCGGGATAGCTAAGTGCGGCAACGTCTACCCATGATTGCTTTATAGGCTCGCCAAGCCGGGTAAAAAACTCTTTCGCCTTCTTCCCCATAGTGATTAGCGTAACACCTACCGATTCGTTTTTAAGCTCTCTGAGCATCGACTGGGCATTTTTCATAACGTTTGTATTGTAGGCGCCACAGAGTCCTTTGTCGCTGGTAATAACCAGAACCTCTACGTTCTTTCTGGGCCTTATGGAAAGAAGAGGATAATTTTCCTTCTCGACACCGTCGGAAAGCTCGGCTATCATTTCATACAGCCGGTCAGAATAAGGCCTGGCCATAAGAAGTACATTCTGCACCTTCCTCAACTTTGCCGCCGAGACCATCTGCATCGCTTTCGTTATTTTGCCGGTATTTTTTACCGATGTAATTCTCTTTCTTATGTCTCTTAAACTTGGCATTCAGGGTTACCTATTTTTGAACTCTTTTATGGCGTCTATGAGTTTCGTCTTCAGCGAGTCGTCGATTGCCTTCTTTTCAAGGACCTCTTTTACCAGGTCCGGCTTGTTATTTCTCATATAAGTCAGAAGGGTTGTCTCGAAGTCTCTCACTTTTTCCACCGGAAGGTCGTCGATAAAACCCTGTGCGGCTGCAAAGAGAGAGATTACCTGCTCTTCCATGGACATTGGGGAATACTGGGACTGCTTCAAGAGCTCCACCATCCTCTTACCCCTTTCGATCTGGGCCATGGTAGACTTGTCAAGATCGGTGCCAAACTGGGCGAAAGCAGCGAGTTCCCTGTACTGGGCCAGGTCGAGCCTGAGTGTACCTGCCACCTGCTTCATGGCCTTGGTCTGCGCGGCGCTTCCAACGCGGCTGACGGAGAGGCCGACGTTAATGGCAGGCCTTACTCCGGAGTAAAAAAGATCCGGCTCAAGGTATATCTGGCCGTCCGTTATGGAAATAACGTTCGTCGGTATGTAAGCGGAAACGTCTCCCGCCTGTGTTTCGATAATAGGAAGTGCAGTAAGTGAACCGGCGCCGAAATCGTCGGACATCTTAGCCGATCTTTCAAGCAAACGGGAGTGAAGATAAAATACGTCTCCAGGATAAGCCTCACGTCCTGGCGGACGTCTCAAAAGCAGGGAAAGCTGTCTGTAGGCGACTGCCTGCTTGCTAAGGTCGTCGTATATTATGAGAGCGTGCTGCCCCTTGTCTCTAAAGTACTCGCCCATTGCACAACCGGCAAAAGGTGCGATATACTGCAGCGAGGCCGGCTCTGAGGCCGAAGAGCAAACTACTATCGTGTGCGACAGTGCCCCGTATTCTTCCAGAGTCTTGACAACGCGGGTCACGTTGGACATTTTCTGCCCTACCGCTACGTATATACAAAAAACGCCGGTGTTTTTCTGATTGATAATTGCGTCGACGGCTATGGCGGTCTTACCGGTCTGACGGTCGCCGATTATGAGTTCCCTTTGTCCGCGTCCGATAGGTACCATGGAGTCGATAGCCTTGATGCCCGTCTGAAGCGGTTCGTGTACGGGTTTCCTGTCTACGATGCCGGGTGCCAGTATGTCGACTATCCTGCTTGAGGAAGTCTCTATCGGGCCCTTCCCATCGATTGGAAAACCGAGTGCGTTTACGACTCTTCCAAGCAGGGCTTCCCCGACGGGAATATTCATAATACGTCCGGTGCGCTTTACAATGTCACCTTCGTGAACTACTTGTGACTCTCTGAAAAGGACAGCACCTACCGTCCCTACTTCAAGGTTAAGGGCCATACCGTAAACCTTGTTGGGAAATTCCAGAAGCTCGCCGGACATCGCGTTTTCCAGACCGTATATCCTCGCAATTCCATCACCGATGCTCAGCACCGTCCCGATCTCGCTGACGTCGATCTTCTTCTCGAAACTATGAATGCCTTCTTTGATTAACCCACTTATCTCTGCGACATTTATATCCATTTCATCACCTCTTTATGAGCTCTTCTTTTAATTGCCTGAGCTGGCCTGTTATGCTGGTATCTATTATGACGCCACCCACCTGAACCACCAATCCCCCAATAATAGAAGGGTCTATTTTCACCATTATCTCAACTTTCTTTCCGAGTCGCGCTTCGAGTGATCTGCTCAGACATTCTTCGACGCTTTCACTAAGCATCTCGGGTGACATTACGGTAACTCTGGCTTTTTTTCGGGCCTCGAACGTCAATTCCGTCAATATGTCTATAATCCCGCCCAAACCATGGATAAAACCTTCTTCCACGATATATAACACAAAGCTTTCCGTTAATCCGGAAAATCC
Source organism: Nitrospirota bacterium (assembly GCA_015233615.1). GTDB lineage: Bacteria > Nitrospirota > Thermodesulfovibrionia > Thermodesulfovibrionales > Magnetobacteriaceae > JADFXJ01. The sequence goes on along the minus strand of JADFXJ010000013.1, from coordinate 1,938 downwards.
TGCTTTGCCGGAAATTATATTTATGGTTTTTTGCTTGTCTTCGAAGCTGAACATCGGATTTACAAATATCGAGTATATACCGGCATCGTTGTCCATTAAGGATTTCAACGCCGTGATTTCGTCGAGAACCTTTTCTACATTCGATAATTCTTCCTTGTCAAACAGTGCTTTTGCGTATCTCTTAGCTATCTTATAATTTACTTTCAATTCTTCGAACCTATGCTGTCTATGGCGTCGTTTATAAGATTATCCTTCTGCTCTTTGGTAATCTGCTCTCTCATTTTATCTTTGGCCAGCTCAAGAGCCATCTCTATGACGGCGGATTTTATTTCATCCCTGGTCTTTTTTAGTTCGTAGGCAATGTTGCTCTCGGTAAGCTCTTTGACCTTATCGCTGAGCATCCTGCCGTTTTCTATCAGCCTGTCACGGTCGTGCTCACCCATTTCCCTGGCGGACGCGATTATCTTCTGTATCTCCTCGTCCTTAAGACGGAGTTTTTCTTCTATATCTTTAAGTGCCTTTTCAGCGAGCATTTTGGCATCCTTAGCCTCTAAGAGGGTTTTTTCGATTAGCTCCGTGCGGCGCGCAAAAAATTCAGCCAAAGGTTTCCTTAAAAAGACTACGATTATTGCAATAAGAACCGAGAAATTCACCACGAGCCAGAACCATTGGCTAAACCCCGAGCTATGCCCACCACCCTCTTCGGCTCCGTAAGCGTTTACGGTGACGGCAAATGCAAAGTACGACAATGCCGAAAAAAACGGTATAAATAACGATCTATTCATATTCACGGTGGCTAAACCCTTGCCGGACCCTTCGCGAACTCTGCCAAAGCTTGATTTACAGCGTTTTTTACCGATACTATTCATATTATTCCTAATTGTTTCAATCATTCTTGATTACCGATATTATTCATATTATACTTTATACTTACCGGCTCTTCTATGCTCGCCTGATGTGTTCATAGAGCAACTTGTTAACTATTTCATCGGCATACCTTTGAATGTCTTCTTTCAACGAGAGCCTTGCCTCTTGTCCTTTTACAGAAATTTCCTTCAGCGCTACGGATAAAAGCTTGACAGATTCGTCGTGGCTTTTGGTAATTAGTTCTTTCTGAATGATAAGCCCTTCCTGGCGAAGTTTCATAAACTCTGCGTTTGCTTTATCGTGGGCGATCGCCATTTCCGTTTTCAGGGCAGTCATGGCTTTGTCGGCCTTCATCTCCAGAGACCTGGCTTCCTCCAGGACGCTGGCTCTAATTCTTTCCCTCTCCTTAAACATGGTTATCAGAGGCTTGAACAACAGCAAGTTCAAGAGATACATGAGAATCAGAAAGTTTGCTACGAGAACAAAAAACCACCCGTTTAACTCAATCATTATTCCTCAACCTCACTTGTATGCTCCTCATTACTATGTTTTACCATGTCTAACTCCTTCACTTCTTTTCAGTATCTGTCGACTATTCATAGGTTAACTCCTGTCTACCTCAGGCCACGCCATAAACGAAGCGCATGACTTATGGATCCAGTTATTATAATCAACCAAACGTTTCAAACCGAATATTAACATAATTTAACAAAACCGAATCGAAACATATTTTCTAAAACCTGATCAATGTACCACAATATAAAAAAGTTGTCAATATATTTTTACAGTATTTTGGAAATAAAATGCAAAATACCGCAAAACTGGCGTAAAATAGGCAGGTAGAGTCCTCTTGTGATAAATGCCTGCGCTAAAAAATGTTTCAAATTGCATCGAATTGCTTCGGATGTCAAAAATTATTTTATAGATTGCCTATTGCGGATGAAATATGTTATTTTGAAAAGTTGCATACGTATATCATAATCCTGAGCCGAGGTAGCACAGTGGTAGTGCAGCTGATTCGTAATCAGCAGGTCGTGGGTTCAAATCCCATCCTCGGCTTTCTCATCTTTT
>JADFXJ010000123.1 GCA_015233615.1 Nitrospirota bacterium | reverse complement strand
CCAGCCCTGCACGTTAATTTTACGTTAATTGGCAATATTTCATGAAAACTTTTAATATATCGGTTATAATAGATATTATGATAAAACATACATTTTCCGTAGTCGACGGCGTTGGGGAAAGAATCGAGAGATGGTTATGGAAAAATGGCATCCTGACGTGGGAAGACTTCGATAACGTCGATTCGATACCTTTTTTCAGCAAGGAAAGAAAGGAGCTTATCGGTAAAAACCTCAGGTATTTTTCCAAGGGGCTCGAAGAGGGCGATTGGGTTATTTTCTCTAAGAAGATCAAGCGAAAAGAACACTGGAGGTTTTTCGAAGAGTTCAAAAACGATGCCGTTTGCATAGACATCGAAACGAACGGGCAACCCATAGATTACGGCGGGTACGTCACCATGGTAGGACTTTACGACGGTAACGAATATACCTGCCTTATAAGAGGACAAAACCTCTCCGAGGAAAGCCTGGCGATGGCCCTGGCCCCTTACAAGTATCTCATAACTTTTTACGGTGCCGTCTTCGACATACCTTTTTTGCAAAAGACGTATCCAAATCTCCGGTTTAACATGCTCCATTACGACATTTACCTGGAATCGAGAAGGATTGGCTTGCGGGGCGGTTTCAAGAAGTTCGAGAAGCGGCAGGGCATTTCGAGAGACGATGAGGTAGACGGGATGGACGGCTACGACGCCGTACGGCTTTGGTCCATGTACCAGAGCGGAGACGATGCCTCCCTGGCAACACTTATCAAGTACAACAGGGCCGACACGGTTAACCTTCTGGAGGTGGCGGAGTACGTCTATCATCAGTTGAAAAAGGCCACCGGCATAGAAGTCTATCTTAAAAGGCTCGAGCATCTGAGGCCGGGGATTTAAGGCCTGTAACTACTTAATCGGCAACTACTTAATCGGCAACTAATTAATCGGGAGCTACTTAATGGGCAAGGATGTTTTAGAGAACTACCTTATGTATCTTTCGGTCGAAAGGGGTCTTTCGGAAAATACGCTGGAGTCTTACGGGATGGACCTGAAATACCTGATTCAATTTTTGACTAATCGGGATAAGGGTTTGAGCGTTTTCACAAAGGAAGACGTCGTCGATTATATAGACGTTTTAAGGAAGGACGGGCATTCGGCTAATTCTATCTGCAGGTTTATATCCTCCGTGCGCAGCTTGTGCAAATATCTTCTGATCGAAAAAATCAGGCAGGACGACCCGTCCGAAACCATGCACGTACCCAGGAAGTGGGATCGCATACCTAAAGCGCTGAGTATCGACGACGTTATAACACTCCTGAGTACGAGGCTCGATAAGCGGTTTTTGCTAAGGGATATAGCGATGCTGGAGCTTATGTATTCGTCCGGCCTTAGGGTGAGTGAACTCGTGTTGGCCGAAATAGATAACCTGGAGCTTGAAGCCGGATTTATAAAGATACTGGGCAAGGGGTCGAAGGAAAGGGTAGTGCCGATTAACGGAAGGGCGAAAACGCGGATTACGAAGTATATGAACGAACTTCGTCCCGACATACTGAAAGGACTTACATCAAAATACCTTTTTTTAAATAACCGCGGAGAGGCCATGACGCGGCAGCGCTTTTGGCAGAATATCAAAGATTACGGCAGGGCCGCCGGCATCGAGCTTTCCCCCCACACTTTGCGGCACTGTTTTGCGACTCACCTTTTGGAGGGGGGGGCGGATTTGCGCTCGGTTCAGAAGATGCTTGGCCACTCGGACATATCCACTACACAGATTTACACGAAGGTCACCTCCGACAGGATCAAAAGGGAGTACGATAAATATCATCCAAGAGCCTGAGAGTGTCTGCGGAGGCCATATAATTTGGCTCTAATCGGTACTATTTGGCCTTCATAGGCTCTAATGGATCTAACGGACTTTAACCGGCCTCTATGGCGAGTGAGGGATGCCTGATATGATGAATGATAACGCTGAGGCCACAAAAAAAAAACCTCTGATACTCGTAACGAATGACGACGGCGTTGGCTCCGACGGGCTCATGGCACTTTACGAAGCCATGAAAGAGATTGCCGACACTGTGGTCGTAGCTCCGGACAGGGAGCGAAGTGCCACGAGCCATTCCCTTACGATGCACAGGCCTCTGAAGGTGGTCGAGGTGCAGAGGAACGTTTATACCGTAAACGGCACTCCTACGGACTGCGTGGCCATAGGCCTGGAAAAGATACTTCGCAGAACTCCCGCGCTTCTGGCGTCGGGTATAAACAGGGGTGGCAATCTTGGAGACGATATTACCTATTCCGGCACCGTTTCCGCCGCCATAGAGGGAACTCTGATGGGCGTGCCTTCTTTCGCTATATCCGTGGCAGGGGAGGGGGGATACATTTTCAAGACCGCTGCTGCCTTTGCCAAAAAGATTGCCATGATAATACTTCGAAAAGGGTTGCCAAAAGATACTTTGCTGAATATAAACGTGCCGAACCTGCCTGAGGGCGACCTTGCCGGCGTAAAATTTACGAAGCAGGGGAAAAGGGTTTACAAAAACGCCATCCATGAGACCTTCGATCCATGGGGAAGGCAGCATTACTGGATAGGCGGGGGCACGCCGTCGTGGGAAGACGACGAGGACACGGATTTTCTGGCTGTCGAGTCCAGGTGCATCTCTATTTCGCCCATCCACCTGGATCTTACAAACTACGATGCCCTCTCGTGCATAAAGAGGGAATGGAAGAGCTTATTTTGATTTTAGAAGATTTTTACGCTTCGGCCTGCAAAGACATGATCGAAGCCCAGCTCAAACCCCGGGGCATAAAGGACGTGCGTGTCCTGGAGGCTATATTGGGAGTGCCGCGCCACCTCTTCGTCAGCAAGGATAATCTCGCCCGTGCGTACTCTGACATGGCTCTGGACATAGGCATGGGACAGACCATATCGCAGCCTTACATGGTGGCAGTAATGACAGAGCTTCTCGAAATCGGGGAAACCAGCAGGGTGCTGGAAATAGGCACAGGCTCAGGCTACCAGACCGCCATTTTGGCGGAGCTTGCCATGGAGGTATACTCTATCGAACGGATTGACTACCATAGCGAGACTGCCGCAAAGAGGCTTAAGGAACTCGGTTACGAAAACGTTTCGATTAAAACCGGCGACGGGACTTTAGGCTGGCCCGAAAAGGCCCCTTTCGACAGAATCCTCATAACCGCTGCGGCACCCGACGTACCCGTGCCGCTAATGGAGCAGCTTGCAGATGACGGCATATTAGTCTCTCCCGTGGGCGAGAGGCACACCCAGCAGTTGTGGAAAGTGGTTAAGTCGGGGGGCAAGGTACTAAAGGAGTTTCTCTTTCCATGCGTTTTCGTTCCCCTCATAGGACAACACGGGTGGGCCAGGTGACTTAACTAGCCGTCGAAAGAACCAAAAAGCATTTCGAATGAATTAACAAACGAACAAACGAACAAACAAACATACCTGGGAGCAAATTGAAAGAAGAATTACCGAAAGAAGCACCCTTGAAAGAAGCGATACTTTACGAAAAGTCCGAAGGTAACAAGGTAAAGTGTAACTTATGCGCGCACAGGTGTGTTATCAACGAGGGGAAAAGGGGCATATGCGGCGTAAGGGAAAACCATGGCGGCACTCTGTATTCGCTCGTATACGGAAGACTGGTCGCGGCAAACGTCGACCCAATCGAAAAGAAGCCGCTCTTTCACTTTTTGCCGGGCTCGCGTTCTTTTTCGATAGCCACGGCGGGCTGTAACTTCAGGTGTCTGCACTGCCAAAACGCCTCCATTTCCCAGTATCCTCTCGAGCACCGCGGCGAGGTGGACGGACAATTGGCCACTGCCGGCGAGGTCGTTGACGCTGCGTTTAAGAGCGGGTGCGAAAGTATATCTTACACGTACACGGAACCGACGATATTTATGGAATTCGCTGCCGACTGTGCCCGTATCGCCCGCCACAGGGGACTCAGGAACGTCTTCGTCAGCAACGGGTTTATGACCCCGGAGAGCGCCGCTTACATCATACCTATTTTGGACGGCAATAACGTTGACCTTAAGGGAGACGAGGATTTTTACAAGCGCGTTTGCGCGGGTAAGGCCGACCCCGTAATGGACACTATCAGGGCCATGCACGAGGGCGGGGTATGGGTAGAGGTGACGACTCTTGTCATTCCGGGAATGAACGACTCCGACGAGGTATTGAGGGGTATCGCTAAATTCATAGCATCCGTCGACACTTCCATTCCATGGCATGTAACCCGGTTTCACGCCACTTACAAGATGACCGGCAAACCGACTACGCCAACCGACACTCTCATAAAGGCCAGACAGATAGGCCTGGATGCAGGGCTAAAATACGTTTACCTGGGCAATACGCCCGACGAAACCGGAGAGGACACCCATTGCCCGTCATGTAAGAGAATGGTGATAATGAGAAGGGGGTTCACCATAATTAAAAACGAATTGTCGGACGGGCGGTGCCCTAATTGCGGTTATCGCATCGAAGGCGTCTGGTAGGGTTATACCATTTGGCAAGCATAAGATTAGCAAAAGTACAAGAGATGAGGAGGGGAAGGCCTTCCCCTCGCTTCGGCCGCAAAGGGCGCGTCCTTTCGCTACCCCTTCTGAGTGTGTGCTCAGGATGCAGTGGTGGCCCTCTCATACCAAATTGCATTCATTCGATTAACTTCGCATCGTCAAAAGCTCCTCGACGTACGTAACGAGTTACCCCCCTCACGGGGGGTAGGGGGGTACGCCTGCGTCGCTTTCTCCTTGCCGCCTTGTTACTCTTTTGAATGCAACTCCTACTCCTACTAAGAATTCGAGTATAATAAAAGGATGAAGGTAAATATGGATAGGCTGGAGGACGTGATTGCAACTGGGTCTTGGAACCCTTTACTAAGTCTGCTCCCCGCCTCCCATACCCATAATAGGTTGATTGGGCATTGTAGCCCTCGTCAAGATGGAGAATTGGGTAGAGGCACCAGCCGACAAACAAACAAATAGAGGCCCTCAGACCTATTCAGATGTCGAAGGCCGACGTTGTTGATAATCTTGCTAAAGGCAGGCGTGCCTTTACGACTAAGGAGTGGGTGGATTGCCTGATTCGTTCCATAGGCCTGGAACCGCAGGCTTTTGATGAGAAGGCCAAAAGGCTGATCCTCCTGCGAATGATACCCTTTGTAGAACGTAATTATAACGGAAGTTTTCCTACATTAATGTAAAAAACGTTTATAAACACTGGGTTACGTGGCTTTTTGATAAATAGCGTAGCCACTATTAATGCGTATCTATTGACATAATGCCATTTTTTGCATATAATGTAGCTTATTGATATCAAATAAAATTATGTTGTAGCCACAGCATAAAAAAGAAAATTCTTGATTTTCAACAAGTTATACGTGCAACTTGGAAAACTTCCGTTATAATTTTGTGGAACTAGGCCCGAGGGGAACCGGCAAGGGTCACCTGTTTCAGCAGATATCTCCTTATGCTCATCTTATATCAGGCGGCAAGGCAACAGTCGCTAAGATGTTTGTGAATAACTCGACAGGTCAGCGCGGACTCGTCTGTCAGTATGACATTGTCTGCTTTGATGAGGTCTCCGGTATTTCCTTTGACCAAAAAGACGGTGTGAATATAATGAAGGGTTACATGGCATCCGGCCAATTCATCCGTGGCAAGGACAATATTCGCGCCGATGGAAGCATCGTTATAGTTGGGAATCTGGATGTCGACATACAGCAGCAGCAACGCACGGGCCATCTTCTCAGCCCTCTGCCACCCGAAATGAGAAGTGACACGGCATTTATGGACCGACTCCATTGTTTTGCACCAGGATGGGGTTTCCCGAAGCTGAACCCCAATGAACATCTCACCGATCATTTTGGATTAGTCAGTGATTTCTTAAGCGAATGCTGGAGTAGATTGAGATCTGGTAATCGGCTTTCAGCCTTGCAGGGGCGCATCTATTGGGGGGGTGCTCTAAGTGGCCGTGATATCGAAGCCGTTAATAAAACAACGAGTGGATTACTCAAACTCATATTTCCCGATTCTGATATGCCGGTATCCGATGAGGATCTTGAGTGGATCATACGGATTGCTCTTGAAGTGCGACGACGAGTGAAAGAACAGCAGAAGCGGGTATTCAAGAGCCAGTTCAGAAACACACATTTCAGTTTCACGCTCGGCCCTGACGGCATCGAGCAATTCGTTTCTACGCCTGAGTTACATAGTGATGAGGCAATAGAGAGCGATCCTCTTCCACCCGGTCAGGTTTGGGCTGTAAGTCCAGGGGCATCGGAGACAGGGCCTGGATTATATCGTATAGAAGTTACCTGTGGCCCTGGCAGCGGGGTAAGGATTTTGAATCAACCAACACCTCCCGCTTTTCGGGAAAGCGTGAGAGTAAGCGAGCAGAATCTATATGTGCGATCAAAAGAGCTTGTCGGCGACAGGAATCCACGGCAAGAGGAGTTCTCGGTTCAGATGCGGGCGATTGATGCCGACAGGGTAGGGCAGGGATTGGGGGTTGCCGATGCTGGTGGCTTTTTGTGGATCTTTACTTGGGCGTAATACGCGTGGTGCAACGTAGTTTATGTATTGCATCCCACTGAATTCCGCTATAAGCGCTTACGGAGGCTTGCACACGTAGAAGACGGAGGTAGCCGGCGGAGAGTTCCGTCTCCACCGGCTTTAGAAAAAGTACGATAAAGGTGCTGGAAGTGTAGCTTCTATTCAGTCTTGATGGTAATTTTCTTCGTTTCTTTTACGGCTTCGGCGGTTTTGGGAAGAGTTATCGTCAACACCCCTTTTTTAAAGCTTGCCTCCACCTTGTCGGCTACTATCTCGCACGGCAGTGGTATCGTTCGCGAGAAAGAGCCGTAAGAGCTCTCTACGTGGTAGTATCCCTTACCTTTTTCTTCCTTCTCTTCTTTCTTTTCACCCTTTAAGGTGATGGAGTCATCCGTGAGGGAAATGTCTATGTCCTTCTCATCAATGCCGGGAAGCTCGGCGGAAACAACTATTTCTTTATCCGTATCCGTAACGTTAATCCTCGGTGAAAACCTCCCGTGCAGGCCCTCGAAGGGATAGGCGTCAAAACCTTTGAAGAAGCCCTCCAGGATGTTATTGACTCCCTTTTGCAACCCTGACAAAGGAAAGTCCTCCATTGTTCTGGCTAAGGGGTAGGATTTCCCAAAACCCCACGGTACAAGATCTCTGAAGTTCATACTGCTCACCTCCTTATTAATATTTTATAATTGTGGATTTGTTTTAATCAAGCGGCAGACTTTACCGTTATCTTGCGTAACCTGGCCTTTTCGGATTTCGGCAGCACAAGTCTGAGGACACCGTCTTTCATGGAGGCCTCTATCTTGTCGCCGTCGACCTGGTCGCTCAGGGTAAAGCTCCGCTCATAATCGCCTATACCGTACTCGGCATAAGCAAGCCTGTGATCGACCGGTACTACCGGCTCAACCCGCCCATAGATAGTAAGCACGTTCTTTTCAAGCGTAACGTCTACGGAATTTTCATCTGCTCCGGGCATGTCCGCAACTACCAGTATGTCGTTGGGTCTTTCTACTATGTCCACCAGTGGCGTATATATTTTTGTTGCCCTTGTACGTTCGGTACCGTCCCCCGCCGCGGCCTCTTTCTTGTGTACATCCTTAGTTAGTACCTCTTGTGCTAACTCAGCCATTGTATTACCTCCTTAGTTCGTTGATAAAGTTTGTTAAACAGTTCGTTAATAATTCGTTAAGTCGATTCGACGTTTTTATCGTTAAGCTGATTTAATAACGATCTTTTTCGGCTTCTCTGCCTCAGCTCGTGGGAGGGTTATATACAGAACACCGTCTTCGAATTTGGCCTCGACTTTGTCGGAGTCCACGTTATAAGGCAACTCCAGGGCCCTCGAAAACTCACCTTCCCAGCGTTCCTTGCGATGGTAGGATTGTCCTTCCCCGGTCTCGGCCTTCGGCCGGCTCCCTTTTATGGACAGGGTCTTTCCTATTACCGAAATCTCCAGATTGTCCGGAGAAACACCCGCTATCTCGGTTGTGGCGATTGCCGTTGTATCGTTGAGCCACAGGTTTACTGCGGGAAACTCTGGTTGGACAGGGACAGGAGAAGTCATACCTGAAAAGAGACGGTTCATTTCATCCTGCATCCTTTTAATGTTTTGCTCGACGTTTCCAAATTTCTGCCAGGGCGCTCCGGATCTTCTTAATTCACTCCATAACATGGGGTTATCCCTCCGTATCATTATTTTATATTTAGTTTGTGAGCCTTACCGACTCAATTCTTAATTACTTCTATATCGTTATATATCAAAAACCATGCCAGGCAGATTAATTATCGTTATGCGGGCATTTTAGGAGCCATTTACGGGCATCTTGCAGGCATATGTATACCCGTGTGCGCTTTCCGGGATGGCATTGTAAAAGCTATAGGCCATTATGGCCTACCGGTAAAATGGATTGTCGTACTAAATGGTTTTATATTGGGAACTTATAGGAAATGTTGGCGATCAGGCCAATTTGGCCTATAGGTCATGTTGGCCTGGTATTAAGCGACAGTCATAAAACTCCTCAGGATCGGAAGAGGTACGAAATCTCAGTTCCTCTGAGGAGTTTGTGGTCTACAAGGCGGCACATGGTTCCGCTAAGTCAAGCACAAATGATAAATCAGTTTGTGCACAATGCGGCCGTCAATTGGCCTTTGCCAATGATAAGCAGTTTATGTTGTGGATGATGTCGGGTGATGAGAGAGGAATGGCTGTCGCTTTCCGATGTCTAAGGTGTAACAAGCACTACTGTTCGTCATGTATGAGCACTACAAATAGAGTATCGCCATGTTGTAAGAGCGATGTCGTGAATGCTCTATAATTAGAATCAAAGAATAGTTCAGCCATAATAACACTACTCGAAATAATGTGAAAATTGGTAACCGTTCACCCGCTCTTATAAGGCTTCGGGAATCATGGGGACCTTGATGCCTTTACAATATGCTTCGACAACTTTAGAAAGATAATTCCACGTGCTTATTTTTCTAATTTTGCATGTTCCGGCAACCGTACGGAGATATGCCGTTGTTTTCATCCCATCATCCGATTGACTGCCAAAATTAATCTTTCTTGAAATCACCAACATACTTAAAAACCTCTCGGCGATATTGTTGGTCGGCTCTATCCGCTCTACTTTGCGTAAAGTATACCACCGCTTCCCATCCATCGAGCATCAAGTTACACAGATTCCTCACCTGTTTGCTATCGTCGTTTTTATGATAATTACAGACAATCTTTAGCCGGGCTTTACATTCATCCATTTCGGGTGTTTTACTCCTGCCCTTCCTCCATAACGATATCATCAACTTCAGTTCTCTCCTTAGAAGATACCCTATCGCCTGTACCAACTTGTCATCATTCCCGATTAATCCCTTCGCCTTCCTTATTATGTGCGCTAAACACGTCTGCCACTTCTCCGCATAATTTATGATACGCGTTATAATAGTCCGATATAATTACTCCGGAAAATTTCTCTCCCGGTATCTCTTTCGATTCTTTCCTGCCACGGCTCGAAGCTATATGGAAAAATACGAGCGCCTTTGCCATAAATACCCATGCCTACATCCTCTTACCACTTTTTTCCCACCCGGTTTCGTCTATGTGGAGACTCTCCTCGCTCGGTAATTGGTTCTTAAGTTCATTTACCGGCTCTTCTAATGCTTTCCCTACCTCCTGGATCCGGTTGTCTATGCTTCCTAAGCTCAGATCATTTTCCAATTCGTTGGAAGATGGTACAGGTTGCAGGCCGTATTGTGAGACATGCAGGGGAGGTAATCTTAAAGCCGGCAGTGGATATAAAAAAGCTGGCTATCTTTGAAGAGATCAGGAGGAAGAGTTTTGAACTTAGCCTCTCGTGGGATGGCTAAAAGAGAAGGTGTAAAATAGGAATCTCCACATAGAAGGGAGCAGTTTGTTCAAAAAAGGAGAAAAAGTGTAGATTTAAGCATTATCGAGAAGAAAATGATGATTTTGAAGCCTAACATAGGGATTACCATACTGTAACACGAGAAAAAACTCTCGAAAATCTCTCATATTAGGGGTGCGGGATTTTCTATATCGGAGTTTGGGAGGCACAACAAAGTTGACATTGAAAAACCACAGGAGGTATACTATTGCTAACAGGCGAAACGGAGATGGGCTCTGCTGGGGAGCAACCTGTCAAGGGATAGCTTGCCGGAACTCATCAGACGGAGAAGGGAGGTGTGTGGTCAAAGACTGCGCCCTCACACAAAGTCCTCAACCGTTTGATAGATTTCTTATGCTTTAAAAAACCCATCCCTTTAGGTGGACAATAGTAAATATTGTTCTATGTATAGTTGACCCGGAGCAAAGAGCTTCGAGGTGATTTAATCGTGAATCGGATTTGTCCAATTCACGCTGAACCAAGACAGTGTTAAGTGACACTGGCGCAGGAAATTCGGTAATGCAAATACGATGAGGTAAATCTGAATGGGAAAGCATCTCTATGTTCTTATATTGAGCGTGGTATTTTTTTTTAATTTAAGCTATGCCTTGTATGCCGAAGATGAGCCGTTTTTGGCCTCTACCAAAGAGGAACTTCTTATGTTTTATGAAGAGAAGGAACTGACGGCCGCTACCCGTTACGAAACGCCTCTGAAGCAGGCGCCCGTATCCGCGATTATTATCACGGCCCGGGAGATAAAAGACATGGGTGCAAGGAATATCGTAGACGTACTTAAGACGGTGCCGGAAATTGGAGTTACGTTAAGCGTAAACGGCATCCTGATGTTTGAGATGAGGGGGATAAGCACACTCAAGTCTGAAAAAATTCTTTTTATGATAGACGGCCATGTTTTACATAAGCCTTTTCAGGGACAGGACCTGCCACAGGTTTATTACTCGATAGCAACGGAAAAAATAAAGCAAATAGAAATAATTAAAGGCCCCGCGTCGGCTCTTTATGGAGCGGATGCTTTCTTAGGCGTAATAAACGTCGTGACAAAAGAGCCTGCCGATATCGACGGCGTACAAATGGCCGCAACGGGGGGAAGTTTTGGGACTGGGGGCGGCGATATACTTTACGGTAAGAAATTTGATGACTTGTCGCTTGTAATCAATTACGATTACTTGACGACCGAGGGTTATAAAGGCACAATCAAGAAGGATATCCTTTCGAAGACGCCTTATTCCGAAGCACCCGGCCAAACCGATTTGTCAAGACAAAGACACGATGGTTTTGTGGAGCTGTCTTATAAAGACCTGACGTACCGGGGACAGGTCATAGACATTGGTAGAATAGCCCAATATATTGGATTGAACTTCGCCCTTACCCACAAAAACGACGGAAGTTCTTTTTTAGATTTCTGGAACGATTTAAAGTACAAACATGATTTCTCGGACGCTCTCGCCGCCTCGGCAAGAATGTACTTCGACCGGTGGGCTCAGGACGCAAGAGTGGAGATTTTCCCCGCGGGCGTGTTTGGAAGTTTTCCCGAAGGCATGTTGGGAAGACCGATGGTTAAAAACAGTGTATACGGCGTAGAGCTTCAGGGCGACGCAAAACTTTCGGCAAACAACAGGCTCATATTCGGTACACAGTACGAGCATGAAAAGCAATACGATGTCGTTACTTACGGTAACTATAATCCGGTTACGGGACAGTATATCGGTTCCGTACAAGATCTCGGTTCGTCCGGAAACTTCATCGAAGATGCGGATAGAGAAATTTATTCACTCTATGCGCAGGATGAATGGAGTCCGGTTTCTAACTTACATTTAAACGCGGGGGGCCGTTTCGATAAATTCAACGATTTCGGTTCGACCTTTAATCCAAGAGGCGCCGCCGTATGGGAGTTTGTACCGGATGCCGACCTGAAGGTCATGTACGGAACGGCATTCCGCGCTCCCAATTTCGTTGAAATGTATACCACCAAGAGTAATCCTACAACCAGGGGTAACCCGGATTTATCGCCCGAAAAAGCGAAAACTTTCGAGACATCGCTTGCATATAGATTTACGAAAAACCTCCGGGGGAGTGTCGGGTTCTTCAAAAGCTTGATAACCGATCTTATCCAGGCAGACACAACCACGCCGCAGCCGTTTAGTTACAGAAACATAGGCAGCGTAGACGTTGACGGCATAGAAGCCGAATTCAGGGGTAATTACGGAGCATCGAATTATTGGAAGCTTTCGTATATCTTTC
>JADFXJ010000122.1 GCA_015233615.1 Nitrospirota bacterium | reverse complement strand
GATCTTCAAATCAAAAGGACCAGGTTTCTCCCACAAACAGGCAGGCGTTTACCATTACCATATTTTTATTAATTACGAACTAAGCATAACCGAACTCGAGGAAGCGTTTCATCACTTTTACGAGGCTCCCGAAAAAGAGAAAGTTAACGATATCGGCAATTTGCTTTCAAACTATTATTATGATGTTTCGATGTTCGACACATCCTAATTTTTACGCTATGCGCGTTTACGAAGTGCTGACTGACAAAACCAATCCATCGATAATTAACACAATAGGGCTGATTTTATTCTTACGTGGCAAACAAGAAGACGCTCTTAGCTTTTATAATATGGCGCTCGAAGGTTTCAAAGATATAAGCAATAAAAGAGGCGAAGGTACTACGCTTTTCAATATAGCTATGTTATATCGCACAACAAACGAACCCGAAAAAGCCAATGAATATTTCAATAAAGTTGCCGCAATAAATGTCACGCTAAAGAATCAAGAACTCACACAGCGCCTTGCAAGCATTGGCATAAAATCGGCATAAAACGGATTGAATTTAAGGATATTGCTCCACACTATAAAACCAAACACCCGGGAACTCCCTATTCCGTCATTCCTGCCGTCGAATCCCACCATAGTCGTGTAAAGGATGATATGACGTATTCTGGCTAAAGCCATCATCCTCCATCATCCTCCCTACCCCTATACGGATGAGGGGTGCGACATTTCAATGTTGACATGACACTAATTCGGCTAACGGTTATGCCGACGGCTCGGATCTAGCCGGAATGACGGCAACCTGTGGTTACCAACTATCTCAACTTTCGCGGCAGGTCGGCAGACTAAAAGCGTATTTGACCTCACGTGGTATGATAAGCTATAAGTATGATGCATTCATAAAAATGCTTTGAAACGGACGAAACATCATGGAACTAAAAGTGGTAGTCCATGAAGCAGAAGAAGGCGGCTACTGGGCAGAAGTACCGACGATTTTTGGTTGCGCAACGCAAGGGGATACCTTTGACGAATTGTTAAGCAACATTTATGAGGCTGTCGAAGGCTGTTTATCCGTGGATGTTCAGGACATTGCCGTGTCCGGAAAGGGCCAACAGAAGGGTTGTGAAAAATTAATGGATGACGTATAATAGTTGTATGGCTGTTACATTTGATACGCTTAAATTTGTGGAAAATCTAATGAAATCCGGATTTTCCGAAGAACAGGCTAAAGGTTTGTCGGAAGCGTTGAAAGACGCGCAAGATGCCGGTATGGACGAAGTTGCAACAAAAGGAGATTTAAAGGAATTAAAAGCTGAAATAATCTCCGACATTGTTAAATGGGTAGCGGCCATGCTTGTGGCTCAAGCTGCGGTTATTGCCGCGCTGGTTAGACTTTTCGGCCTGAAGTGACACTTACCGGGTCTTTAGCCACGGGAAGGAAAGGGGGCAGGCCAATACTGTACGATAGCATTACTAATTGCTTTACATTGGAATATGGAATAGATGAGAACATGTAGAGCGTATGAATATCTGTTGGAGGAAAATACCGGCGGCGGTTTATTTTACTAAACCTAGGAGTTTCGCGAACAAGTCGATGGCTTTAGGATTTGTTATAAACATGGCAAACAAGAGAATGAGAAAGTATAGCCGCATTTTTGCGTCCAACTTTGTTTCCAGCAATTTCAGATCAGTCTTCAACTCGGTTTTAGTGACCATGTTCTGGCGTATGTCCTTAATATCGTCTTTAATGGCCTTAAGGTCGTCTTTATAATCGACCTTCGATTCCTTAGCCACTTCCTCGAAAGTTTCGACGATGGCTCTGCTTCCTTCCTCACCGATCGTGTCTTTCAGGATGTTATATAACTCAATCGTCCTAGCCATACTTACATTATACCAGAAATCGAGTAGTAAAAGTGTCAAGCATAATGGTAGTATATCACCGGCCTATGGCTTTGTCGATCCAGAAGTCGATATATTATATACAGCGCCCTTTTTGTTATCATAACATGGTATGAAGGTACATTTAAACGGTCAACTGGTAAATAGCGAGGATGCGCGCGTTTCCGTCTTCGACAGGGGATTCCTCTACGGAGACGGCGCATTTGAGACGATGCGGGTCTATGACGGGGTGGCGTTCAAGCTGCAAGAACACGTGGAGCGCCTCTTCGGTTCACTCTCTATGCTTGGAATCGTCTTGCCCGTTGGGCAAAACCACGTTAAGCAAGGTAATACCGAAGCCTATGATCATATCAAAACCCAAGCCAATATCGAAGCCCACGACTATATTAAAGCCATAGTGCGCACCACGGTACTGGCCAACGGGTTGAGGGATGCCTACGTGAGGGTGACGGTAACCAGGGGAAAATTCGGAGGCCCGGGGCCGGGCGGTATAGATACGGACGGCTGTGACAATCCCACGGTACTGGTAGTGGCCGCGAAACTAACGCCATACCCGGCTCTATGGTACGAAAAGGGCATAAGGGTTGCTACCGTTACACTCAGGCGAAACCTGCCGGAGGCCCTCGATGCCCGGATAAAATCCCTGAACTTCCTTAATAACGTGCTGGCACGAGCGGAAGCCAAAAAAGCCGGTGCCCAGGAAGGCCTCATGCTCAATCACCGCGGTTACCTGGCTGAGTGCACCGTTGCAAATATTTTTTTCGTAAAAGGCGGTACTCTCTTCACACCTTCCATGGAGTGCGGCATACTTGATGGCATTACCAGGCGGACTGTGATTAACCTGGCCCGGCAGGAAGGAATCGTGGTACAGGAGGGTGAGTTTTTCCCCGATGCCTTCCATAGTGCGGACGAGGTATTCGTTACGAGTTCGATCATGGAAATCATGCCGGTGGCCTATGTCGATGAAACGGCCTATGTAGTCGGTAAGACGACTATTGCCCTCGGCGGGGCTTTCAAAAAGTACGTCACCCGGTACGTGGAAGAGCAGATTTCCTGAGATATTATCCTGAGACATTTCAACATGCGAATTATTATTTGTATTATTTATTTGCATTGATTAAACATGGTTGATTTGTTAAGATAAGCAGATAAATGTAGATAAATAAAGTCTGAATATTGCATAATCGACAAAGTAAAGTTTATAATCCAAATTATACGTATAATGAAAAAAAAGCCGGTTTAATGGTGTTATGAGTAAGAGAAAGGAGCAGAATATGCCTGCTGTCGATTTCGAGCAGCTCAAGAAATCCGTGTCTATCCTTTGCGTCGAAGACGAAATGATAATAATGGAAAGCTTAAAAATAGTTTTAAAGAGGCGTTTCGACAGGATATACACGGCTTCGAATGGAAAGACCGGCATCGATATATTTAAAAACAGCCCCGTCGACATTGTTATAACCGACATTCTTATGCCCGTAATGGACGGCGTCGAGATGACCCGCCAGATAAAGGAAATCCGGCAGGACACGCCTATTATCGTCCTGAGTGCCCTGAACGAGGAGCCCTTTCTCAAGAAGATGAACGAAATCGGTATCTTCGGCTATATAACCAAACCCTTTAACGACAACGACTTTTTCGATATCATCTACCGGGCGGCGGAAGACGTCTACAACAAGAAGAAGGCTATTACCGCTTAAACATCATTTCCATGTTCCACATTCCATCGTCGTTACGTTTTTCCACGGAGAAGTCCATCTGATCGAACAGATGAATCATAGGCCTGTTTTCCGCCAACACCTCTGCCGTAAATCCCAGGAGGCCCTGCTTTTTCGCCAGGTACGTCAGGTAAACCAGGAGTTCCCTGCCAACGCCCTTGCCCTGGAACCCGTCGCCCGTCACTACGGCTACTTCGGCCACGTGTGAGGCCTGTTCGACTTCGTACTGGCCAAGGCCGGCTATGACTTCTTTATCTCCCTCTTTGACCAGGACCAGAAGTACCATCTTCATGGTGTAGTCTATGACGCAAAACTCCTGGAGCCTTTCGTGGGGCATGTCTCTTCTGCGGGATACGAAGCGCTTATAAAGCGTCTCTTCGGTAAGGGAGTAGAAGAACTGCTTTAACAGCGGCTCGTCCTTCATCTTCACGGGGCGCAGGAAAATCTCCAGGCCGCTCTTTGTAGTCCTGTAGGCTTCCAACTCTTCGGGATACCTGCCTTCTTCGCCGGATAGAAACAACTGGTCTTTGTAAATGAGGTTAAGCTTCCTCGCCTCTTCTACAAGCCACGGCCTGAACTTTGGATGAGCTATGGATATGAGTTCCATGGCCCGCTCCCGCACGTTTTTTCCATAGAGGTACGCTATGCCGTACTCGGTGACCACGTAGTGGACGTCTCCCCTGTTGAGGGTAACTCCGGCCCCTTCGTGCAAAAATGGCACTATGCGGGATATCGTATCGTCCTCTGCCGTAGACTGAAGGGTGAGAATAGTCTTGCCATTTTTAGAGAGCACAGCTCCCCTCATGAAATCCGCCTGGCCGCCGATGCCGCTGTAAAAGACTTTGCCCAGGGATTCGGCGGAGGCCTGTCCCGTGAGATCTATTTCGAGAGCGCTGTTTATTGCCACCATGTTGTCGTGCTGGGCTATGGTCATGGGGTTGTTGGTATAATCTATCGTGCGAAACTCTATGGATGGGTTGTCGTTCAGAAAGGCGTAGGTCTCCTTTTTACCCATGCAGAAGGAGGCGACGGTTTTACCCCTGTTGATGGTCTTTAACGAGTTGTCAACGACTCCCGACTTTATCAACTCTACGAAGCCGTCGGACAGGAGTTCCGTGTGCACGCCGAGATGTTTTTTGTCCGCCAGGTTTTTAATGACGGCGTTGGGAATGCTCCCGTAGCCTGCCTGCATGGTATCGCCGTCCTGGATGAGGCGGGAGACGTACCTGCCTATGGACTGGATGATTTCGCCGTCGGCGTCGTTACCATACTCCAGGAGGGGTTCGTCGGCGGACACGGCAAAATTAACGTCCTTTATGTGTATGAAAGCGTCACCGTGGACGCGGGGCATATTTACGTTTACCTGTGCCACGACGAGCCTGGCGGCCTCTACGGCTGCTTTTACAATGTCTACGCTGACTCCGAGACTCATGAATCCGTGCTTGTCCGGAGGCGAGGTCTGTACGAGTGCTACGTCTATGGGTACGAGCCTTCGGTAAAAGAGCGACGGCACGTTGGACAGGAAAACGGGCGTGTA
Source organism: Nitrospirota bacterium (assembly GCA_015233615.1). Taxonomy (GTDB): domain Bacteria; phylum Nitrospirota; class Thermodesulfovibrionia; order Thermodesulfovibrionales; family Magnetobacteriaceae; genus JADFXJ01. The sequence continues at coordinate 7,097 of JADFXJ010000122.1, read as the reverse complement.
ATCGGCCAGTCCCTTGTTTACCGCCGTACGGGTGTCGTTACCGACGAAAAATGAGTTATGCCGGAAGTTGTACTTGAATTTCTCGTTCGTGTACGGGGCCACGCCAAGTGTCCACACTTGTAGTATCTCGGCGTCGAAGAATGCTTTAGGGTGATTTTCCACGTACTTGATGAGTGCTCGTACCAGATATTGGGGCTCTCCGCAGCCGGTGCCGACAAATATCCTGTCGCCCCTGTGGATGTGGCTGAAGATATAGTCCTCGGACGTAAACTTTTCCAGGTAAAGACGCTGCAGGTAACTCAAATCGATATCGTTCATCGATAGTTGCCTGCTTTAAGATAGTGTTCGTCAATAGCTCTTTTCGCATTAAATATGCGCGAAACAAAATGTTCCATAAGTGCGACAAGAAGTCGTATGCCTGGATTCCCGCTTTCGCGGGAATGACAAAAAGGGCAAGGAACACAATCCCAGGATCTGTCATTCCCGCGAGTATTGCGGGGGAGCCGGCAGTCGTATTCGCGGGCCAGGCCTTCTTTAGCAGCACGCATATTTAACGCGAAAAGAGCCTCGTCAATAGTTGCCATCATTGAGTTCGAAGTGTGCCTGTGGGTGGGAGCACACGGGACACGTATGGGGGGCCTCCGTCGATTCGGCAACGTAACCGCAGACCCGGCATTTCCAGCCCACCTTTTCGTCACGCTTGAAGACCATCTCTTTTTCCACGTTTTCAAGCAGTTTGAGGAACCTCTTTTCGTGCCGGACTTCGACGGTGGATATGGCGGCGAAGGCTCTGGCTACGTCGCCAAAGCCCTCTTTATCGGCCATTTTGGCAAACTCCGGGTAGAGTGTCGAGTGCTCGTGCCGTTCACCGAGGGCCGAGGCACGCAGGTTTTCGGCGGTAGTCCCTATCTTACCAGCAGGGAAGGCGGCAGTGATTACAACGTCCCCTCCTTCGAGAAAACGAAAGAACCTCTTTGCGTGTGAAACCTCGTTTGCAGCCGTCTCCAGGAATATGGCCGAGATCTGCTCGAAGCCCTCCTTTTTTGCAACCTTGGCGAAAAACGTGTACCTGTTGGTGGCCTGTGATTCGCCGGCAAAAGCGGCGAGCAGGTTTTTCTCCGTGTCGGTGCCCTTTAATGAATTCATTGGGATTCCTCCGCGTTTCATGGATTTTTATTATTTTAACATTTCGACGTTTTTTTAACCTGAAAACGGCAGCTATTTTGTTTCCAATCTCCGTCACACGCTGGGGTCCCTTTACGTATAGGGGTAGGGAAGGCTTGCGCCTCCCCTACCTCCGAACCGTACAGGCGGATCTCCCGCATACGGCTCTCCGGTTAGTGGTTTCCACATCGGGATTGACGAGCTGAATCATAGGCTGCGGTTAATGTGAACAACCCAAGTTCGCCAAAGTAAGCATTCGGCCATTTCAGATGGTCAAAGCCTCGGCCTCTTCCTTTCCGCCCTTGTCGTCTTCTGAGGATGCTCCTCAGTCTCATTCGTATCCATCTGTCGGTCTTAACGAATACGCTCTTTTGAGAGTGGCGGAAGTATTCAAACCAGCCTCTCAGGCTCCGGTTGAGTTCTTTGATTACGGAGGACATGCTATGGCCGGACGAGCGTTTTGTCTTTTGCCGGACTGAGTCTTTGAGCTTATCCATGCTCTTTTTGCGCGGCCACCTTGTGTTTCTTTCAAAGTGGTATCCAAGGAAATCGAACCCTCCCTCTATTGACGCATCCACTATCCGCGTCTTTTCGGGATGGAGTGTTAGTCCTCTTTCCTCTATCCGCGCTTTCACCTCGACTAAGGCATTCTTTGCCTCTTCCTCGGTAAAGCACAGTATGACGGTAAGAGGTTGGAATGACGGCAATGTGTGTCTGAGTAGTTACCGATTATCTTAAAATTTATCTTAATATTATTTCACTTAATATTCACCATATCTTAAAAATACTATAACAATCGATATGATATGATAGCCATAACGATATGAGCTTGATAAATACGGAAGATATCGGCACACGCGGAGCCAGAAACGGACCCAGAAACGGAGCCAAAGACGAAATCGGGCCAATCGGCAGCGACTTTTCCATTCTAACGTTCCTCGATATGCTGGGGTGTGACAGGTCATCACCGGAGCGTTTAATCGAATCGCTTCCATTTGCCGCCGGAGATACCACTGCCGGCACCGAGACGGAGCTTCAGACGGTAGTCGTCGGAAGTTCCGATTCCGTCGATTTACCCAGGTACATACTTGAATCCAATTACTTCGCCAACATTAAGAAAAGGCAGGCGGCCGGGGAGACTCCGGCTAACAAAGTCTTTGGATTAGAGAACTTCATCCAGTCCAATCGTGAAGGCATATGGGATAACAGTTGGGTTCGCTTCCCCCGCAGTTTTCTGGCTAAAGGCGCAAATGCCTTGTTAGAGTACGATTTACTCGCGGACAAACAAGACCCACTGTCCGGTCAAAGAAAGGATTCCTCAAAATTTATCATTTACGAGAGCGGCGAGGAATTTGTAAGAGTCCCCGTAAGCTATCTGCTGAAACTGGCTCTTTCCGACGCCATTTCCGTTTACGCCCGTTCGATAGATACGCCGGTGGATGCGGATATTGTGGCAAAGACCGGAAAGAGACTCCTTGGTCATTTTATCAGCGACAACACTTCCCCCGAAACGCATTCTTTCTACATAACCCCGCTTATGCCTGCTTACGGCGGAGGCAGCGCGATAGCCGCCGAGACGTCGAAACGCTTTCTGTTTACACATCTTCTGAGTTCCTACGCCAACGAAAAATTCGGTCTGAAAGTGGGCGGCCAGCGCGTGATAGTGTTTAACTCTCCCCACCCCCCCGTGCGGTTAAAACATCTTAACGAGTATATTTCCGACTCATTCTACCGTGAATTGTTCGCAAATCCATGTCTTTCCGGCTGGAACGATGGAGAAAAAAAGCACGCCTACATGAAACTCTGCCACGAAGTTTTAAGCAGAAGCCAGCTCAATACCATAGCCAAACTTAAAGACTCCGGCATCATAACGAATAACCTCGTCGTCTTGCCCAACATTTCCAACGTTTGTCTTTCCAACAACGGTACCCACCTGAGCATCGGAAGCCTTAAAATATCGAACGCTTTAAATGCAAACGGTTTAAGGCCAAACGCTTTTAAAAGTGGCATACCGGGTTTTACGGCTGCCCATGGTTTTACGGCCGACCACGAGAAGTACGCCGGAGACCTCGCCATTAAGGTGTTCGAGCATTTTCTTCCGCTTTTTATCGGCACCTATAGCGCAGCCCCTTACAGGCTGGAATTCTCCGATTTTCATCCCGAAAAAATCCTCGGCTTCCTGCCTCACGAGCTTCATTATACCCACATCAGAATGATCTGGCGCAGGTGGAAAAAGAAAGCGAGGTTCAAAATATTCAATAAACCCGTTACCCCCTTCGGTCCGGATTTTATAGACAAGACGATAAGCCGCCTTTTCAACTTCAAAGGAGACTACGTCGGTGACTACCGCCTGATAAACTACCTGGTAGCGGTGCTTTGTACGGAAAGTTCTCCCTCACTCGACGGCCGCCCGGGAAACGAACAACGCCTCAAGAGAGACCTTATGCACATGGGAGTATTCGACGAAAGGATGTCTCTGTATCTTTTTTACCGTATGCGAAAGTACTCCGAAATGGGCTATTCGGGCTTCGAAGGGCGTTATTACTCCTTGTTCGACAGTATTTCGTCCGACCTGGCAAAATCGGCGGATCTCCAGGCACTGATAACCCTTTACGCTTATTCTGCCATGGCCAGCGGTGAGGTGTCGCACGCCCATATCCCGGATACCCCATTCGTCGAAAGCGAACGCAGGCAGATCACATTCGGTACGGCTATCGGTATACCCACGTTTTACGTGAGAAAAAACACTACAAACCAATTCATCCGGAAAATTCTGAGTAAAGTGAAGCGCATCCGTTCGAGTGCCAGGTACCCCGGCTACTTTAGAGTGCTCAATACCGAGTATTTAAAGGGTCTTGTCAGACTTCTTGAAGAGGAGGCCGCACCGCTCATCGAGATGCTTGGACTTCGCAAAACTTTGGCAGACTTGAAATTAAGGATCGAGTTTCCGGGGCAACACGCAGCGGCATCCAGGATTACGAGCGGCATTTTAAAAGAGGCCGGAGTGTCGTCACCCTTTAAGCTCTCCGGAGACAGGTTTAACGAAGCGGCCGAAAAATACTATCGAAGCACTTTAAGATTAAACCATCTGAAAGAGGCCTTCGATCTATTAAAAGGAAGCATAGACGGGGCAGAGGAGCATCTGTCTGAGTACATGCCGGAAAGATCTCGCCGAGCCTTAAAAACGATAACCGGTAACAAAACTTTGAGAGCATTTTTGGACTGCGTAGAGGACGGCCTGCTTCAGGAAACACTTTCCCCCGAGGACATTCAAAAACTTATCTGCATAATGCTGATTGACGTCCACGCACAGAGCAGGCGATTCGACTCGATAATTAACCGAAACAACGACTTATACTAAGTACAAGAGATGGAAAGGCATTTAACCACGAAAAACACGAAAAGCACGAAAAAAGGATTGTTTCCCTTGTTACTGCCGGGCAAGTTTTGGAATCAGAGCCGTCAGCCGAATTCGCGGGTCTTAAGCCCCTGCCCTTTTTCGTGCTTTTCGTGTTTTTCGTGGTTAGAAAAATCCTTTTGCCCTATACTCATATGGCTGCAAATTGGTATTAAATGCTGATGACGCAGCATCAATATATTGACAGAAAGTCCGGCAAAATCGTTACCGAAAAGCTCTTTGGCGACCGCCTGATACACTGGCTATATTCTTCGGTAAAAGAAAGCGCACCGGCGCTCTTTAAAATGTTGACCGGAGCCCGGATGTCCGAATTTATGGGCTTCCTTAATTACGAAACCGCTTTATGCACAAAATTAACCAGGTACGATAAATTTCTCGGACAAAAGGGTATTAACCTGGACGAATGCCTCGAGCCGCCGGAAAAACTATCGACTCCCCGCAGGCTTTTCGAGCGAAAAATCCGCTACTGGGAAACGCGAATCATGCCCGAAGACGAAAGTGCCGTCGTGTGTCCCTCCGATGCAAGGGTGATAGTCGGCTCGCTTAAAGAAACGTCTTTCCTGCCCGTTAAGGGAAAGCTTTTCAGTTTCGAAGAGTTGATAGGCGAAGAAAAAACAAGCTGGCTTAAGGCCTTCGCTATGGGCGATTTTGCAATATTCAGGCTTACACCGGAAAAATACCACTATAACCACGCCCCTGTTTCAGGCGTCGTAGCCGATTTTTACGACATTGCAGGACGGTATCACAGTTGTAATCCAGCCGCTCTGGCGATAGAGCTTACGCCTTACTCCAAGAACAGGCGTTCCGTGACCATCGTAGACACGTCGGTACCGGGCGGCATGGGCTGCGGTTTAGTCGCCATGGTGGAGGTAGCCGCGTTAATGATCGGGGACATTCGGCAGTGTTACAGCGACACCGCTTACGATAACCCGCGCGATATGGAACCGGGGATGTTCATAAAAAAGGGCCGGCCGAAAAGCCTGTTTCGCCCCGGCGGAAGCACGGTGGTACTCTTATTTCAGGAAAACGCGATTTCCTTCGCCCCCGATATCGTTGCCAACATGAACAATTCGTTATCGCAAAGCCGCTTATCGACGGGCTTGGGAAGGCCCCTGGTGGAGACCGACGTAGAGGTGCGCTCCTTCCTTGCATCCGTTATAAATTCGCATCCGCTCTCTGTCATTACGAGCGAAGCGAAGCAATCTCAGTCCTTACAGGAGGTATAACATGAGTTTCATTACGAGTTTTAACGTGAATTTCAACGCGAATTTTAACTTAATATTCATTTTCACCTTTGGTTTACTGAGTTACGTGTACCTCTCATGGGGTTTTAAAAATCTCCAGCGCGAGGACATGCAGGTGGTGGCGGCCCTACCCGTCAGAAAGACGCAGGGAGGCCTTTGGGAGGGTATTAATCTTACATACTACGGGGTTCTGACGGCTAACGCAATTGCGATTTCCATAGCGCTTTTTTTCATTCTAACCGGGGGAGCAGCTATACCTCTGTTGGAATCTATCGTAATAATAACTGCAATTATGGCCATATCCATGCCAGCCTCGAAGATTATAGCCCGGATAGTCGAGAAAAAAAATTCCACCTTCACAACGGGCGGAGCATCTTTTGTGGGCTTCCTGGCCGCCCCAGTCGTAATATTCGTTGTTAACGCAACTTTAGGAAGGCTTATCGGCCACGCGGTGCCTTTTATGGCGGTGCTTTCAGCCATGTCCATAATTTATTGTACCGGCGAGGGCCTTGGGCGCCTTGCCTGCATAAGCTTCGGATGCTGTTATGGAAAACCATTGGAATCCTGCGGGCCTAACGCTCAAAAACTCTTCGGGCGTTTTCATTTCGTATTCTCGGGGAAAACAAAAAAAATATCCTATGCCCACGGCTGGGACGGGTTAAAGATGGTGCCAATACAAGGTATAACGGCTGTAGTCAACCTCTTTGTCGCCGTAGTCGGCATGATTCTATACGTTAACTCCCGCTTTAGTGCCGCACTTCTAACCACCGTGGTGCTTTCACATGGATGGAGAATATTGTCGGAATTTGTACGCTCGGACTACCGGGGCGGGAAAAAGATCTCCGATTACCAGAAGATGTGCGCGTGCTCGATACTGTTTGCCTTGATTCTATCGATAATACCGGCTTTTTCGGCACAAATCGCCGGAATTTTGGCCGGCGAAACATTGGCGGCTGCAACATCGCCGGTTGGCACGTTACCCACCGGAACATTGGCGGGCGTAACATCGCCCGCCGGAGCGTTTGCAGCCGGAATGCCTGCCGGTAGAACATTGCCTGTTGGTACACAGGTAAACCTGTACCTTGGGGTTAAATCCATAGTGAAACTGCCCGTAGTAATGTTTTTACAGGCGGCGTGGATTTGTGCAGCACTTTATCTAGGTAAGAGCAAAGTAACGGCCTCACGGATTTCGATTTTCGTAAGGGAAGATAAAATATAACACTGATTTTCATACAGATAATCATACCCTAAATATTACGAAGTAGCCCATA
>JADFXJ010000121.1 GCA_015233615.1 Nitrospirota bacterium | reverse complement strand
AACCGGTACAAAACGTGCCCCAACGCCAGCCGGTTGCCCCTAAACCGGTACAAAAAGTGCCCCAGCGCCAGCCGGTTGCCCCTAAACCGGTACAAAAAGTGCCCCAGCGCCAGCCGGTTGCCCCTAAACCGGTACAAAGCGTGCCCCAGCGCCAGCCGGTCGCGACTAAACCGGTGCCAACTCATAACCCACACCAGACAGGCTACCAGCTTTATTTAAACGGCGCCCTTGTATCGGGTCCCGATGCCGCAAACTACACACTCAAGCAGGCACAGGACAATTGTAACGGCAACGCCAGAACCCACCCCAATATGTCCATACGCTGCGTGTTCAACGGTACGGTGTTTTTTAATCGCGGTCCACTGCCAACTCTTACGCCGGTACATACGCCTGCGCACACGCCGATAAATACTCCGGTTCATACGCCGGTACAGACTCCGGTGCATACGCCGGTTCATACGCCGGTACAGACTCCGGTGCATACGCCGGTACATACGCCGGTTCATACTCCGGTACAGACTCCGGTGCATACTCCGGTACAGACTCCGGTGCATACGCCGGTACATACGCCGATAAATACTCCGATAAATACTCCGGTACATACTCCGGTACATACTCCGATACAGACTCCGGTTCATACTCCGGTACATACTCCGGTACAGACTCCGATGCATACTCCGGTGCATACGCCGATAAATACGCCGGTGCATACGCCAATATCCACCCCTGTGCATACGCCGACATTACCACCAACCGTCGACCCAAGGATGATAAGCCCTGCGGGTGATATATCTGTGACTGTGACGACAGTAACAGGCACCGCGCAGCCCGACACCAGAACCGTACCCGGGGCAGTGACGTTTAGTTGGGAACCCGTGCCTAGCATCATCGAGTATACGCTGAACGTCAGCGATGATTCAACACACCAAAATGTAATGCTAACCCCTTATAAAGCCTCAGCGATTTGTTCGGGAAGCCGTTGTTCAGTAACGCCAAATACTAGATACTTCTGCCATAGCCACCACTGGTATTTTACGATGACGGATGGTCACGGCACTGGAGGTACTAAAGGACTTAGTAGTAGGATTGTTAACTTTCAAATAGTATGCAACGGTGTATGCCCCTCTGGTACAAGAAGAGTATGTGGTGACATGTCTGATTTAGATGGAAATCCAATTTGTCACTGTGAATAGAGATAGAGATCGCAAGAAAAATAAAAACCCTTTATAAGTGATTTGAGCGGGGTCGCATCTTGACAACCTGTATCTGGGCGGCCCCACCGTGTCCTTTCGGCAAGACACTTTTCGCGTAAGATATGCGCGAAACAAAATATTCAATAAAAGCAATGGCTTCAAGAGCTTCTTTGGTGATGTTTCCCGCATGGAGAAAGCCTCTATATTCAAAGTGCTTTGTCAGCAGAGCCGTTTAGCCGCATTCGCGGCAGTTCGCGGGGCTCGCAACGACAGTAAATACTATATCTACTGTTTCTATGTCGGAATTTGGGGAGGGGAAAGCCTTCCCCTCGCTTCGGCCACCTTCGGTGTCCTTTCGCTACCCCTTCTGATTTTGTACTCGGCACCACTGGTGGCCCGGCAGTGGCTCTTAAAGCTTGCCGCAGGAGTGGTTGTCCCACCGCCGTGCAAGTAATAATGTCTCCTGGGCCTTGCATGATGTTTTGCATATTTATGACTACATTGCTAACTTCAATACAAGAGCCGCCAGTGACTTGATAAGAGAATTGCTCGTTGCCGGTGACAGCCTGGTTGATTTTCCCCTATTGTGGTCGCTCTGTACCGGACAACCTGAGGAACTCACCCTTGTGTATCCCTATATAATACCAATTTGCATTCAAAAGAGTAACAAGGCGTCAAGGAGAAAGCGACACAGGCGTACCCCCCTACCCCCCGACAATCCCCCCTCACGGGGGGTACGGGGGGTGAGGGGGGTAACTCGTTACGTACGTCAAGGAGCTTTCGACGATGCCAACGAAGTTAATCGAATGAATGCAATTTGGTATAATTCGATATGAGATTATCGGCAATCAAGTAACTATACTACGCGTACGGCACGGTATGCGTCAGTAAACCCTTCCACCCCGGAGTTACTTTATTGCCGCAAATCCGCCTATTGACTTAATGTTTAATATTCGGTAATAATCATTAGACGAGATGGATGCAAAATGACTATAATTTATGATCATGTTGGGAGCAGGTTACCGTTGCTAAAGTAATGGAATAATCGCATTTGAGTTAAATATGGGGGAAACGATGGATAAGGAAGAACTTCTTCGTGAAATAAATCAATGTCACGAGTCTGGCAGCACTAGCCTTAACCTTTCGGGAAACAAGTTGACCGAGCTTCCGCCGGAGATAGGGAAGCTCACGAACCTGCGAATGCTTAACCTTTCTGGAAACTAGTTGACCGAGCTACCGCCGGAGATTGGTAAGCTCACGAACCTGCAAACGCTTACCCTTGATGGAAATCCATTAATCCTCCCTCCGCCGGGGATTGTCAGCCAGGGAATGACTGCGGTGTTATCTTATCTCAAGGAGCTCCTGGAAGCCGGTACCCAGCGTTACGAGGCCAAGCTGCTTATCCTGGGCGACGGCGGCGAGGGTAAAACTTGTCTTTCGCGAGCCATCAGAGGGTTGCCTTTTGCTGATCAACACTCTACGATGGGAGTTGACATAGAACCGTGGGAATTTCCACATCCAAAAAATCCCGAAGATCCCGGCAAAACTGTAACCCTCAACGTATGGGATTTCGAGGGGCAGGAGATAAACCACCAATCGCATCAGTAAAAGCCGCCTTTCCCCAGAACATGATCGAGCAGCTTCACGCTCTCGCCAAAGCGGTGTTTAGTTTCTTCGACGGGTTAAAGCCAACCCGGTATTATGGATGCCTTCACGAAGACGGCACACGGTGTGCCGGCTATCACAAGGAGGAAATAATAACGTTGTACCTGAGCAGGGGTTTTAAAGAAGGTTATACGAAAATAGGCTGCGAAAAGGGGCACTTCGTAAACGCTTTATTTTTAATTACCGGAAACACCAGTTTTGCCGATTCGTTGTCCACTGCGTCGTCCATGAAAGAGGATTTTAAACGGGAACTACGCGAGGAGTTGGATAAAGCGCCGGCGTGGGCGATACCCATTACCAGATACCTGAGTTCGGTAATAACAAGGGTAGACGCGTTATCGGATTCGTTATCGGAATATACAATTGACGTTAAGCAGGGGATAAAGGAAATACCCGCAAGCGTCAGTCAGCAGTTTCAACTGGCTTTCCGGGATTACCTGAACCTTTTTAACGACATGCTCGACGCCAGGGATTTTACACCCGTGCCGTCGATAATAGCGATTGTCCCGGTGGATGGAGGAAGCGTATTCACCCGCGACATAACGGTGCTGGCCCGGGACATATTTCAAGAACGCTTAACGTTGACGCTGTATTGCGAGCATGAAAAATGCGATCGAAATCCGGTTTACAAACTGCAATTCCGGCTAACGCGGGAGTGGTGGGAAAAGACCGCGCCCGTTGCCGGCGTATTGTTCGACGTATTAAGGGCCGGACTTATTGCCGCCTCTGCCGGTACGCTCCTGTTCGCTCCCGCCCTGTGGGCAACGATGAAAGACGCGGCAACTGCAATGAAGGAATTCGCCAATTTGGCAAACGAATGGAAAAAGGTAGCGTTGGAAAGCGCCGGGAAATCTTCGCACGCTCCTGACGGACCTGGCCGAAATAATTTGGAACCCGTTCGCTTAGAGCATTCCAGGGGAGACGACGCGTTTCGCCAGGCGCGTCTTCAGCTCGCGGAACTGCTCAAAGAGATAGCGCCCTCGGAGTACGCGGCCAGGCAGTGGGGAGAGAAAGATGCGGATGACAGGCTGGAGCGCCTGCGCATGAAAGACAACACCTACCGCTGGCTTTGCAAGCGACACGCGGACGAATACAGGAAGATGTTTTAACCGGGCTAACTTGCTAAGTTAGTAACTAACGAACTAACTAATGTCGTGTCAACGGTAAAATGTCGCACCCCACATCCGCCATCTTTCCGGCTATTGTCCCGTCAAGGGTAAAATGTCGTATTCCAGTTTTCCCGAATAACGGGAAAAGCAAGGGCAAGGACTGGCCCGCGAATCCGCCCTTGTATTTCTTTAGGTATAAAAGTATTCAGGCAGACAAAATATATTTCTCGAGACGATCTATTTTCCTGATGATTTCTTCACTTGGTTTGAGGGACTGAATATCCTTTTTCAATTCTTCCAGTTGATATCCAATATCCAGTTTTACTTTCTCTTCCATGTAAGACTGCTTAAATTCAGGAACATCGAGCTGCTTTTGAAAGTACTCTTTTGCGGTATTCACTTTTCACCTCTCAATGCTTTACGGGTTGACAATGCTTTTTCAATCTCGCGCTTCGGCATTTTTTGCCCCTTTTTAACAAAACCATGAGTGAAAACAAGCTCGCGTTTTGTGTCATAAAAATAAAGACATCTGAAAATCCTGCTTTCGAAACTTATTCTCAGTTCGAAGATCCCGTTGCCAAGATGTTTGGATAAATCTTCTTTAGGTTGTATTCCATTGGATTTCAGCTCGACCAATTTGTCGATATAAGCAAATATTTTAGCACGTTCCTTAATGGACAGGCTCTCTAAAAAATCTATCATCGGAACCTTGTTGTTGATTTTCGCAAAATTATAAGTAAAGCCCATTGTTCCCGCCGGTGTTCTATTTGGTCGGCTTCTTTCCGCAAATTACCAATACTTTACTATACACCCGCACGGCATTTAGAGTCAAGATGTAGATAGTCACGAAGAATTACCTCACCAAATACCGACATAGAATACCGTTATCGAAATAGAACACTGTCATTGCGAGCGTAAGCGTTGTAATCCCGTCTTTTTCTTGAGATTGCCGCGCCCCGCGAATACGGCTGACGGCTCTTTCAGACGTGCTCGCAATGACAGTAAAATGTAGTTATACTGTTTCTATATCGGAATTTGGGCCAAACGTGCCTATTGACATAATGTTTAATATTCGGTAATATCCATTATACGGGATAGATACTTAATACCTGTATTCTGACAGCCGGTTGGGAGCAGGTTACCGTTGCTGAAATAATGGAATAATCGAATTCAAGTTAAACATGGGAGAACGATGGATAAGGCAGAACTTCTACGAGTAATAAATCGATTTATCGAGTCTGGCAGCATTTTCTTTCCCCTTTCGCACAATCAGCTAACAGAGCTTCCGCCGGAAATTGGTAATCTCACAAACCTGCAAGCATTTGACCTTATAGGAAATCAGCTAACTATTCTTCCGCAGGAGGAAATAATAACGTTGCACCTGAGCAGGGGGTTTAAAGAAGGTTATACGGAAATAGCCTGCGAAAAGGGGCACTTCGTAAACGCTTTATTTTTAATTACCGGAAACACCAGTTTTGCCGATTCGTTGTCCACTGCGTCGTCCATGAAAGAGGATTTTAAACGGGAACTACGCGAGGAGTTGGATAAAGCGCCGGCGTGGGCGATACCCATTACCAGATACCTGAGTTCGGTAATAACAAGGGTAGACGCGTTATCGGATTCGTTATCGGAATATACAATTGACGTTAAGCAGGGGATAAAGGAAATACCCGCAAGCGTCAGTCAGCAGTTTCAACTGGCTTTCCGGGATTACCTGAACCTTTTTAACGACATGCTCGACGCCAGGGATTTTACACCCGTGCCGTCGATAATAGCGATTGTCCCGGTGGATGGAGGAAGCGTATTCACCCGCGACATAACGGTGCTGGCCCGGGACATATTTCAAGAACGCTTAACGTTGACGCTGTATTGCGAGCATGAAAAATGCGATCGAAATCCGGTTTACAAACTGCAATTCCGGCTAACGCGGGAGTGGTGGGAAAAGACCGCGCCCGTTGCCGGCGTATTGTTCGACGTATTAAGGGCCGGACTTATTGCCGCCTCTGCCGGTACGCTCCTGTTCGCTCCCGCCCTGTGGGCAACGATGAAAGACGCGGCAACTGCAATGAAGGAATTCGCCAATTTGGCAAACGAATGGAAAAAGGTAGCGTTGGAAAGCGCCGGGAAATCTTCGCACGCTCCTGACGGACCTGGCCGAAATAATTTGGAACCCGTTCGCTTAGAGCATTCCAGGGGAGACGACGCGTTTCGCCAGGCGCGTCTTCAGCTCGCGGAACTGCTCAAAGAGATAGCGCCCTCGGAGTACGCGGCCAGGCAGTGGGGAGAGAAAGATGCGGATGACAGGCTGGAGCGCCTGCGCATGAAAGACAACACCTACCGCTGGCTTTGCAAGCGACACGCGGACGAATACAGGAAGATGTTTTAATCGGAGCAGCTTACTTACTTACTTACTTACTTACTTACTTGGTTAGTTAGTAACTAACTTACGGATGGCATTTGCGCGGCAATCCTTATAGAACGGCACTATACGCCTGTCTACATGAATTCTAACTGCGGTATTTAGGGTTAAAACGCCCCCCCCCTCTTAAGGAGGAGTCCCGGTAGTATTGCAGATTGGAACCGGCCGCCTCGAACGCAGTAGTTAAAACGCCCCTCATTATGAAGGAGAGGTGCCCGAAGTATTGCAGATTGGAACCGGCTACCTTGAACGCAGTAGTTAAAACTCCCCTCCTTTATAAGGAGGGGTGCCCGAAGGGCGGGGTGGTTGGGCTAGGTGGCTGTGCGTGGTGGTTGTTTCCCGAACTCTTCTCTTACTCTGTTTAACAGATAATCTAATGATTCGAATACAACTTTATTTTCAAACCTTAACACCTTAACCCCATAATACTGTAAAAACAAATCTCTTTCATAGTCATACACTGCCCGGGTTTCATTATTATGAACCTCTCCGTCAAGCTCGATCGCCAATCTTTCAAAAGGGCAGTAAAAATCCAGGATGTAATTATCCACGCTATGCTGTCTGCGAAATTTTCTGCCGTCCAATTGTCTGTTTTGCAAGTAAGTCCAAAGTTTTGCTTCAGCCGGAGTTAGATTATTGCGCAACTCCTTTCTGAATGTTTTTAGCGATTTTTTATTATTAACCACTCAGTCTGCCACCCCTCCTTATGAAACACCCCGTCAGACTTAGTCTGCCACCCCGCCTTATGAAACACCCCGTCTGCCACCTCCTCCTAACCACCCCGCCCTACGGGCACCCCTCCTTACGAAGGAGGGGAGCTGGAGTTTGAGCTGGAGCGGGCGCTTGGAGCGTTAAGCGTATACTGGAATCTCAAACTCCACAAAACAATGCTTAAAGGGTCTTTGCGCGGTCGCTTTCATGTAACTATTTTACCGGGTAAAAGAGTGAATGTCAAGGGGTCTTTTCCACAAAAGCCTCCGCAAATCGTCTCCCATCCGATGACGAGATACTCCCGAGAATACTCGTAGTTCATGCCGCCAGTGCCAAGGAGGCATCTCCCCGGCAAATCCCGGATTTAACGAAAACCAAAATTATATCTTTATCTTGTCGATAATTCACGGGCGACAACTACTTGAAAAACGCCTCTTGAACTAAGGTAAAAACTTCCTTCCACAATAGTTTGATATCCCGGTGCTTAATATCCGCAAACTCGTCTATTGACTTAATGTATAATATTCGGTAATAATCATAGACGAGATAGAAGTCGAATGACGATAATTTCTATGCAAGATGGGAGCAGGCTACCGTTGGTAATAAACGGATAAAATAATCGAATTCAAGTTAACTACGGGGGAACTGTGTATTCCATTGATATCAGCCACTTATTCCAGTCCTTTCCGGCCGTTAGTTCCGCTTCATTCCAGCCACCTATTCCGGAGCATTCCGGCTTGCCGATGAAAATACGTTTGCCATGTATATCGAAATATGCTATTTTGTGGGTTACGGAGGCACTTGCGGATTTTCTTCCATTTATGGTCGTTACACTGACCCCATCTGGAAGCGTGACGTCGTGTTACGGAGGCACTTGCGGATTTTCTTCCATTTATGGTATAGTAAAAGTATGGCTAAGGAGTTTGAATGGCAACAACGCATCGGAACTTACACAAGCGTTACGATGTCACGTTAATTATAAGCATATATGTTATTGGATTAAGGAGTACGTTATGTGGAAATGCAGAGATTGTTTAAATGATGATATGAAGTGGTTTGAGCGGTTTAACGGTAATGCCGTTGACAGACCGTCATTTGTAACGTGCAGCGTTTGTCATCAGAAACAGATTGTAATAGAAGATTGATAGTCCCCCCGGCTAAAGTCAGGGGCCAAACCCGCCCAGGCTGCGATATTATAATTACGGCACGTTTTATAAAAGTATGGCTAATTCTGATTCTAAATCAAAAGAGCATTAATAAGCCGTGGCTATACCTATACCGTAACTGTTCACCAATAATATGTGAGATTATCGATTGGCGGGCTGCCGCCACCCTACCCCCCGTGAGGGGGGGGTATTCGCAGGCCGGCAGTGACAAAAAGTCGAACATCGTGTGACCACTGTAATTATGGAACATTTTGTTTTGCGCATATCTAACGTGAAAAGAGCCATTTATATAACGTCGGGTTAACGGCGGTGGTGCTTGTCACGCTCCCTTTCGTGTTTCCTCTCACGTTCGTGCTTCCTTTCACGCTCCCTTTCGTGTTTCCTCTCACGTTCGTGCTTCCTTTCATACCTTTCATGTCCCCTTTCAGCCCAGGAATACACACCGGTAGTTGTTAATAACATTGTTCCTACTACAAACATTAAAAATAATCGTGACAACACAAGCAACAATTTCTTTGACATGTCATACCTCCTCATCTTTAAGGGTTTTCATAAAGCTCTCTGAGCGAGCATCGCCATAAGAGGTTCCTTCTGTGGCATACTTATACCAAACTGCATTCATTCGATTAACTTCGAAGCCAATCGTCGAAAGCTCCCCGACGTACGTAACGAGTTACCCCCCGTACCCCCCGTGAGGGGAGATTGTCGGGGGGTACGGGGGTACGCATGTGTCGCTTTCTCTTTGCCGCCTTGTTACTCTTTCGAATGCAACATGGTATATCCTAAGCAGCCCGGCAGCTTCGATATCCTTCACGCAATTTAACTGTGTCATATTCCATTCTAATATAATTTACCCGGAATTGTCAAGTTTATTAACCAGCTATGTTTATTAACCAGCTTGTTCCGGTGGGGTCTGCGACATCCCGTATTTCATGTGGCATTTTACCGTCTTCGGGGGGAAGCTTTCTGCTTAAGCTTTTTTGTAAACACATCGAGCTTTTCAATCCCGCGAATACGGCTAAACGGCTCTGCTGACGAAGCTCTATCCGGAAAGATGACGAAGAGGGTGTGGATGACGAAATGTGGCTGGAATAACGGAAAAGGGAGCGCAATGACGAAAGGGAAGATTCCTGCCCGCGAATCAGACTTACGGCTATAGCCGGAATGCGTCATTCCGGCTTGCCCGGCAGTCTAGTCCTTAATCCATGTCATTACTGTAGTGCATCCCACCATATTTCGCTATAACAGGAGTTCCCCCCAAAAATAGAGAGCTGAAGGCAAAAGTCTGTGATAAAACAGGGAAAATGGAGGATTCGAATCTGCAGGGTAAGAATTTCGGGGAAATGGCGATGGGAGCTTTTTCGATTTCCGGAGGGTTTGGGCAATCGCAAAGCATCCATCTCCCCCGCCTCTTCCTTTTCAAGGAAGAGGAGCCTTAAGGAAAAGGATTCCATCCTTTCCCTTAAGAATCCCTTACCTGCAAGGGGCTTCGCCCCCTTGACCCCCCGTAAGACATACGGTGCGCAGTGGGCATTGAATCCCGGAGAACCGGACGTCCTTAAGGGGGTTTCCAAAGGGGGCGAAGCCCCCTTTGGCTCCTCTTTCCTATTAGGAAAGAGGCGGGGGTGATTGGTGCCCTTGCCCTTTTATACGTTGCAATCATATATGATACCCTTGTAACAATTATTGTTAACATAATTTGTCACATAGTGACAAATTATGGCAGCTACCGATATGATGAAGGTTGAAACACAATGATTGTAAATAATAAATTTTAATCGCCGGGACGTTTGTTTAAACCTTTTTTGTATATTTTGTGTCTAATATAGTTCAATCAGGTCTTTTCGTCATGCAATGAGTATATAAAAGATATAACTAGTTGAATTTCTTACTATTTATGGATAGATCGGTAAGAAAGACGGCTATATACTCTGAAAAAGCCATAAAATCAATGCATTACGGAGAAACCTTGATAATCGTGTAATATCAATGTGACTTCTGGCATGATATGTGCAACATATATAAGCGTATTGCAGAGAGCATATAAGGGTATAAAGAGGGCGAATAACCGGCCGGGAACCGGAAAACCGTTACGGTATCGATAAACCGGGTTATAGCTGCCGGATAGCGTAATTAGTGGCATGTATATTTAGAATATTGCGCTTTTACCCTGTTACGAGTGGATTTGCCATAAGGATGCGGTTTTTAACCGTATTAAACATAGCCATATTTTGGACATTTTTGGAGGTATTTAAGATGTATAAGGTAATCTCGGAAATGAAGACAAAGGATGCGAGAGGTTTTACGCTAATCGAACTCTTGATCGTTATCGCTATTATCGGTATTCTTACCGCGATAGCAGTACCTGCGTTCCTTGGACAGAGAGAAAAAGCTAAGGTAAGGTCAGTGCAGTCCGGCGCAAAGGGAGCGGTATCGGATTTACAGTCTTATCTCGACGCTTATGTAGCAGGCGACCCGTACATAGTTCTCGACTCTGCCGGCAACCAGACCTGCACAGAGGCAGCCTCGGCATCCAGCACCGGCAAGACCTGTGCGTCGATTTATCCTAACACTACCGTAAACGGCACGGCTTACCCTGCGTATCCCGGCGGTTTGAGCAACGTTATCGCGGACTTTATAACCCACCACGCAAACAAAGGCGACAAGAGTCCATATAGCGGTGCTTCGTTATTCACAACGGGAGCCGCAGTGGGTGTCGTAACCGTCATCGCCAACGGCTCTAACGGAGCCACCTTAACCGCGTATGGTTCCGATAGCACCCAGGCCATATTCAGCCAGCTCGTAACCACACGGTAGTAAAGTTCAGGCCGGTATGTTATTACCCGAACCGGACGCCCGGAAAGCTATAAAAAAGGGCGTCCGGTTCGGGTTTGATATCGGGTAATGCCAGGTAAATTACACCGTCTGTTCGATGCGGCTATACTTCCTTATCCTCTTGTTTGTCATGCTTCTAATCAATCCTTAAGCCGTCGGCTTGATGCAGAACGAATTTACCGTGGCCCTAAGCCTTACGGACGTTGATTTTTTCAAGCTATTTCAGTTAATCTTATAGAGAAGGGGGTCTTCTGAAAGCACTTCAGACTACGCCGGAAACTACATATGTCCCGGATTTTTTCCCGTAACTATCGGAGGATCGCCTGAAAGACAAAAATAATGAAGCTGCGCAATAAATTTATCGTTTTAGCAATAACGATATCCCTTATCCCCACCACGATTGGCGGATTTATCGTTTACGACAGCGCCAAAACCATGCTCATGAAATCACTTGAGGACAGATTACAGGGAATCGCTACGGTTCAGGAGACCCATGTAAACGCCTGCCTGGATAATCTGTCCGATGTGTTGAGAATAATTTCGGTTAAGACTTTCATGAAATCCTCACTCGACTTATACAATAAGACCGGGGATATCAAACTCAGAAATCATCTAATCGACAATTTAAACGAGACGAAGGCCTATGGCACGGATATCCTGGAAATTTCGATATTCGACTCATACGGTAAGGTTATAGTGTCAACCGATAGCGGCAAAATCGGTACCATTGCCAAAAACGAACCCGGCGTTACGACGGACGCGAAACACTGCGGGTTGACCGACGTATTGAAAGGCGACAAGAAGCGCCTCCAAACGGCCATAACCATCCATAGCAGTTGCCCGCTGGTTCTGGATGGCAGGTTAATCGGCACAATCGGCGTAATCTGGGACGCCGGGAAGCTCATACGCATTACAAGCGACTATACCGGCCTGGGGTTGAGCGGGGAAACGCTGCTGGCCAAGCGGGCTTACGGTGGAGACGCCTTCTTCATCGTTCCGCTTCGCTTCGACAAAAAAGCGGCGTTAACCACAAAAGTATCGAAACTCGATACCAAAGCGGCAATTACGCATGCCCTGTCAAAGGAAGAGGGCTTTTTGTTTTCGGCAACCGACTACAGGGGCAAGGAAGTCATAGCCGCCACCCGTTACATAGACAAGGCGGACTGGGGGCTTGTGGTTAAAATCGATAAGCCGGAGGCTCTGGCGCAAC
>JADFXJ010000012.1:30161-49744 GCA_015233615.1 Nitrospirota bacterium | reverse complement strand
ATCCTCTTCGATGTCCATTTTTTGCTTTATAAATATCAGAGCCCTGGCACCTTCCGGGGACAGATATTTTAGCCCGTCAAAGATAAACACCAGACGGCTTGCCCTGCTTACCTGATCGACGGCACTGCGCAGATGTGATACGGCATGGGCGTCTAGTTCGCCCGAAACGGTAACCTTCCCTACGGTACCGTCCATTTCGGCCGATACACTGAAGTGTTCGAGACCCGACGTAGGTACTACCCTAACCTTTACCGTAACCCTCTGGTTTGTTTCGGGAAGTTTTACGGTTAAGGCATCGGCATCAAAATTCGAATACGCCTCGCCATTGACGGTAACCGACTCGATTTTTATGCTCCCCTTGGGCAGTAGATCGGGAGTCACTCTCAAAATGCCGTCTTTAAAGCCGTTGGGATACGGTTTGAAGTATAAATCCAGCGGCTGCTTCGTGATTAGAAGGTTCGTGTACACGGAGGCGAGGTAACAAAGTTCGAAGGAATGATAACCGCTCATGGAGTGGCTGCCCTTCATACGCTCGGTACCTAAAAGGTAAGGCATTCCATTTCCCATGACGTTAAAGTACACTGCCCCGCCGTCGTGGTCTAAAAACCACGCGTTGTAAAACGCCGACGACTCACGGGCATATTTAAGGTACTCGGCGTCCTTGAGAGAACCATGCAGAATTAAATAAGCCAGTATCCCCTGCTCCTGCTGCCACCACGCTTTACGATCGTGCCAGGCAAAGCGATGTACCGTCTCGCCCTCGTTTAAAATACGATCCACTACGTCGTACCAGCCGCCGCGTTGGGGATCTCCGCCGTGTTTAGGCATTAAAGCGGCTATTTTACGGGCCAACTCAAGGTATTTTGGATCCTGTTTGACGTGGTAAATACGCATTAAGTTCCATGCTATCTTGAGATTGTGTCCGACGACGCCTCTATTTTGCTGCCACCCCCACGTCTGATCCTTGCTCCAGTCCTCATGAAACTTCTCCTGTACAAACGCGCTCTCGCCGTAGTCGGGGAAATGATCGGCTATAGTCGTTGCCGTGTCGACAAGAAAATCAAGGTGCTCCTGCTCCCCCGTGGCTATGAACAGGTTGATTAAGTACGCGGGTGCGTGATCCCCTACGGAATTCCAGTTCTTTCGTCCCCTGTTTCTTCCCAGGGACTCGCTTGTTCCTTTGAAGGTGACCGGGTCGATGTGAGAGTAGTAACCGCCCTTGTCGTGATCCTTAAAATGGCGGTCCATAAAATTAAGCGTCATGTCGATATCGCTTCTTATGAGAGGGTCCCCCGTAAGACGATAAGTTTGAGTGGGTCCGGCAAGCGCGTAGATCTGCTCGTAGGCGGGAATCGCGTCGTAATCGTCTCCGAATTCGGATGCGAAAATCTTGCGCTCGCGCACCGTCTTTATCTGTCCATGCCTCATGCCGGGCACTTCGGGCATGTTGGAACCCAGGATTTTCCGTCCGCTCTTGTCGCTAAAGTCGATTGCATGATACCAGTAACAGATGTTTTCGGACGTATCGACGGCCCTAAAATGGTCTCTCAGGTATTTCGAGCCTTTTTCGGCCGCTTCGAGATACCGTTCGTCGCCCGTGAGATTGTAAGCCGATGCAAATCCATAAATCAGCCTGGATATGGTGTCCGTTTCCTGGCGTGAGGAGTCCACCTTGTGCCCGTACAGATCGAGCATGGTACGATAATTGGCATAATCTATTTCCTCGTTGCCGAATTGTGACTTTAAGTAAAAATCACCAAGCTGTTTGATCTGCCTGATCCACCAGTCCTGCTTTTCGAACACGTACTCGCTATCGCCGCGCCCTACGAATACTATGTGCTCCGCCTCGAAGGGTTTGCCGTCTTCGGGATAGAACACCCCGTACACAAACAAAAACCGTCCGGCGGCGAGCATGTCCTTCATCTGTCCCGAACAGTCGATAAAAGATTCGCCCAGATTACGCGTAAGCTCCGCATAGGTATTAGCCGCTAATTTTACCTTAAATTCCCTTCCGTCACTCGTCTTAATTCCAAACACGTTTGTGGCAAAGTCAAACCCCGTGACATACCCTGCAATCGTGTCGGAAAATTCGAAGTTCACTTGTGTCATGTATCCTCCTGGTATATTGTTATGATTTTAGTGTCTATGAGGTTAATTTCCCCTGGACATCAGCACTACAACACTTCTTCCCTCTACTAAATAATCATTATCCGTGATCTTCACCTCCTTACCCTCATCGGCGATGTCATCGGGAGATGGTTTAGACGTGTCGATAACACGGTACCACTGCCTTCCCTGCACGTTGGGAATTTCGAATCTCAGCGTCTCCCAATACATGTTCATCATCACGTGTAAGTCCGTTTCACCGTCAAACCCTCCCAGTGTGAACGCTAACACCCGTGCCATCGGGTCATCCCAGTTCGGAGTGTTTAAAGAACAACCGTGCCACGATATATCGGCGAGCCCCCGATCGTTAACCTTGCCTTCGAAAAACCTTTGGCGATGCACGACGGCATGTTTTTTTCTAAAAGCTATCATGTGATCGAAAAACCTCAAGACGGAATTGTTTTTCTCCGTTAAACTCCAGTCGAACCAGTTTATCTCGTTATCCTGGCAATAGGTATTGTTGTTTCCATTTTGAGTCCGGCGCACTTCGTCCCCGGCCACGATCATCGGAACCCCTTGCGATAAAAACTGAATGGCGGTAAAGTTTTTTATCTGCCGCTCCCTCAGGCGTTCGACGTTTACGTCATTTGTCTGTCCCTCCGCTCCGCAGTTCCAGCTTAGATTATCGTTTATGCCGTCGTTGTTTCCCTCGCTGTTTTCCCAGTTATGCTTCTCGTTGTAAGACACGAGATCGTTGAGAGTAAAACCGTCATGGCACACAATAAAATTAATACTGTTTACCGGCAGATGTCCGGTACTCTGATAGAGTGCGGCACTTCCCGACATTCTGTCCGCCACGTATTTTATTATCCCCGGCTCTCCCTTTACGAACTTACGGATATCGTCACGATACTTCCCGTTCCACTCCGACCATCTGTAGCCCGGAAAGTATCCGATTTGATAGAGCCCGCCCGCGTCCCATGCCTCCGCTATAAGCTTTGTGTCAGCCATTATCTCGGAAAGCTCTATTTCCCAAAGCACCGGGGCGTATTCCATCGGGGCTCCGTCCATTCCACGGGATAAAATGGAACCCTCGTCGAAGCGGAATCCGTCCACGTGCATATCCTTCACCCAATGCTCCAGGCACTCCACGATAAACTTCGTCACAATCGGATGATTACAATTCACTGTGTTGCCACACCCCGAGTAGTCCATATAGTATTGCTTGTTCCCCTGCACCAGATGGTAATATATGCTGTTGTCGATACCCTTGAAGTTCATAGTCGGCCCATCATGATTGCCCTCGTCCGTGTGATTGAAGACAACGTCCATGATGACTTCTATGCCCGCTCTGTGAAGGGCTTTGACCATGTCGCGAAACTCCCTGATGTGCCCGCCCTCCTCCGGAGAGATACAGTACGAGGGATGGGGCGCGAAAAAACTCACAGTGCTGTATCCCCAGTAATTATGAAGCGATCGTCCCCCGGGACTAATCCGTATTACCTCGGTATCGTCGTACTGCATGACGGGTAAAAGCTCCACGGCCGTAACGCCGAGTTTTTTTAAATACGGAATTTTCTGTATGATTCCGTCAAATTTACCGGGATTTTTAACTCCGGATGATGGGGACTTGGTGAATCCGCCTACGTGCAGCTCGTAGATAACGGATTCGTTCATGCGGTGGTTTAAGGGTTTATCACCCTCCCAATCGTAATCGTTTATATCGATGATTACGCTGCGCATGGATGTCTTCAAATTATCTTTGTCCCCGCAGGCGTCGCCGCGGTTCCACAGATTACAAGTGTTGCCAAGTGCATAAGGGTCAAGTACCACCTTTTGAGGCTTAAAACGGAGGCCTTCATTAGGATTGAAATCCCCGTCGACCCTTAAGGCATAGTGCATGCCCGGCTTAAGCCCTCTGATAAAGGCATGCCAGAGAAAAAAGGTTTTATTTTTATGTGGATCAAACCTGATAACCTGGACCGGCTCCGGATCGTCATGCTCGTCGAAAAGCAACAGTTCGACACCCTTGGCGTGGCGTGAATGTAACGAAAAATTCACGCCATCCGCCGCCAGTTCCATTCCGAGAGGATGAAACTTTCCTCTTTCCACTACGTATTGGGAACCCATTAACTTACCTCCTTACCATATTATGTTATCTTTTCATATCGATCAGAATAAAACGGCTATCCGTAACCGCAGTACACTCCAGACTCTCGTACCCGGTGATTTTGAGCGCATCCCCGGGCTCAAGTATGTCGCCATTAACTTTTAACCCGCCAACCATTGTATTATGTAAATATCCTAACCGATTCGTCTCAACGGCTGCGTGTACCGTGTTGCCGGCCCTTAAGCCGCACACGTACAAAGTAACGTCCTGGTGGATAAACAGCGTATCGGCCGACGGCGTATTGGACACGACGGGAACAAGGCAATTGTCTGCAAGCCCGTTAATTTGTTTTTGTTCGTACCCGGGGTTAAGGGATTTTTTATCGGGTATTATCCAAATTTGTAGAAAATGAGTCGTTTCCTCGTCGCCGTCGTTAAACTCGGAGTGTGCTATACCCGTGCCGGCGGTCATTCTCTGTACTTCACCCGATCTCAGCATCGCAACTCCTCCCGTGGAATCCTTGTGCGAGAGCGTTCCGGCAAGCACGTACGACACTACTTCCATATCCTGATGCGAATGGGTGTCAAAACCGGCCCCGGGGCTTACAAAATCCTCGTTTAACACACGGAGGGGCCCAAACTGAACGTGTTTTGCATCATAATATGTACTAAAGGAAAAACTATGGTAGGTTTTTAACCACGAGTATTCGGCATATCCACGATCTTTACCCCGTCTTATCTCGATTGCCAATTGTACCTCCTGCGCCAACGCGTTAAGCCGCTACTTCGGTCATTCTAAACCGGCAATGCCCCACTTCACCGATTCTGCTGCGGCAATTCTACTTTCGGTGATTCCCTGCTTCACCGATTCTGCTTTCGATACCCGTCTTTACGTGTAAGCTTAGATTTTCGTACCGAAGCCGGTTTTGCCCTTTTCTTCGATCCTGTCAAGCGCGCCAAAGGCTCCGGCCACTTTATTGTAGCCGGCATACACTGTCATAAACAAAAGAAGCTCATCCAGCTCGGCGCGTGTAGCCCCTTGTTTCAGCGCCATGTCGACGTGGGCTTCGAATGGAGTACCGGTCCCCGTTTCGTTGTTGTTTACCACGTCGACGGCAATCGTGATCAACGCTTTCGTTTTCTGCGAGATAAGCGGCATACCCCAAACCTCGCCCGCCGCCTTTATACACATTTCCCCCCACTTGGGGTTAATCGATTTCAGTGCCGCCTGTAAGTCTTCGTCTCCCAGTACTGCGTTTTCTTTCAGCGATACTTTTGCCATGTATAGCCTCCCGTTTATGATTTGCCAAGCATAAGGTTAACGATATCGTCTTTTAACTGATTTATAGCCCCGATGTTAGTGATAAGCTCCGCCGCTGTTGAGCCGCGCATTCCGGCAAGCGTCATCTTATCGTTATATACAAAGGTGTAGACGTTTCTTTCGGGAAACGGGCTCAGCTGCTTAACGTATTTGGATATATCCTTCGTCGCTTTTGCAAACTCGCCGGACACGAAGAAACTCTCCATGTCGATATTGTTGCAGAATCCTATTTCCATTGCCCCCTGATATTGCTTCTCGGCGGGCTCTACGTGTATAACGCCCGGGGCATCCGGTCTGGTGTTGTCCACCTCTTCGAACAGATGAAGCCTGAGTTTAAGCACGTAAGGGCTTTGCGCCGCGATTTGGGCAAACGACTCTTTCATATACTTACGAAAATCGCTTACGGATACCCCGTCCGCCTTCTTCACCATAACGTGAAACTTTACGGCAGACACTTTACCGTTGGGCTCTCCGTTTTCTATCCCGTCCACGTACGTTTTGGAGTTACCCTCCGCAGTGTTATATCCAATGCCCTTGCTGAACAGATTATGCTCGTCGTCCATCAGAATGCCCGCCGCCTTAAACCAGGTCTGGCGGTCATGATCCGTTTTAAACGAGAGTTCCGCTATGCCGTAAAACTGATCATCGGGGGCGGTTGCGGTGTCTACTCCGCCGATTACGGGCCATAAACCGCCCGCGTTATGATCTACGTGCAGTTGCCAGTACTGATGCTGTCCGGGCAGTCTCGAACATACGGGTCCGTGCACGTTTCGCCAATAATCGTCGAACAGATCGAGAGATATCCCGTTTCGCTTCCACAGTGGAACATAAAACACAAACTTACCGTTGTTATCACGCTCCGAGTAATCGTGTATTCTCATATATGTTTTACCTCCTGTTTTTTTAATAAGCCGAATTTACCGCATTTGCCGCATTAACGATAATCGACAAATTCCGTTAACCCGTTAACTCTTTAAATCGTTAAACGACTAAATCATTAACCCGTTAAACCGTTTTTAAGAGCCCCAGTAACTCCGGCGATGCAAACACGTCGCGGTAGAAGGTAAGCTGCTCGCTCTTAAATGAACAGCCGCCGCGATGCCCTCTGCGCACCCAGCACACGCTGCCTTTGGCAATGGTTTCATTGGTTTCGTCGTCCATGCACGCCCATTCGAAGTGCACGAATTCCCCGTAAAACATTACTATGGGCCACGTCATCGAAACCCCCGGCTGCGCTATCAGCGCCCACCAGTGTTTTTCGCGCTCTTTTTGAGCCTGTATGCCATAGTACGGCCCGTCCTGGCAGAAGTACACGAGGTCTTTCCTGTACTCTCCGGTTAAAATGTCCCCCCTTCCCTGCCTGAGGGCTTCACAGTGCGTTGGCCACCACTCCTTATTCTCCGCCTCGATTTGCGCCAGTGTGTATTTGTCGTCGATAACCGGCGGCACTGGCTCCTGCATTTTATTGATATTTTCGGCCAATGCGATTAGCTTTGCCTTCATGTCGTCCGGTACAAGCCCGGGCTTCGAGTAATTTGCCTGCAGATCCTTATAATAATTGATCCTTTTTTTCATCCGGTTAACCTCCGTTAATAATTTTTAATAACTTCATGCATTCGTCATTCGAATATCTTTTAATCGTCATGCAAAATTGACGTTTATACGAAGTTGCAGTCAGAAGAGTAACAAGGCGGCAAGGAGAAAGCGACGCAGGCGTACGAATACCCACCTCACGGGGGGTAGGGGGGTCACGTACGTCGGGGAGCTTTCGACGATTGCCAACGAAGTTAATCGAATGAATGCAACTTCGTGTTACAGCTTATTCAGCTCGTCGAGAAATACTTGTACGAACATATCGGCCACACCCGGATGCCTTCCCGTGATAAGCCCGCCATCGACGACAATGTCCTTAAGCTGCTTTCCGTCGAATACAACTTTGCCGCCGGCGTTTATCACGTCATACATAATGTTATGAGCGCAAGTCATCCTGCGTCCTTTTATAAGAGGCGGAGCGGCGCAAAACAGCCACATACCATGGCATATGGCGCCTATCTTCAACTTCCCGGCTTCCATCTCCTTCACCGACTTAGTCAGAAACTCCACCGCCGGAGAATGGTTAATCTTGCCCTCGATGGGATTTTCCTCGTACCTCAGGCGATCCGTCGCATACCCGCCTATAAGAATGATTCCCTTATAATCGGCCGGTTGGACCTTCGTAACACACGTAGTAACGACCACGTCCGAAGTGAAGTCGTTTCCCTTGAACGAAAGCGACGGCTGACCCCACAGGTACGACATGTACTCTACTTCGTAACCGTTTTTCGGGAAGAACTCATTGAACACACGGAACTCCGTCTCATCGAAATGCGACTCGGTGAGCACTCCAATCTTACCTTTTGACATTGCTGCCTCCTTAAAGTATATATAGATTATACACCATATGAGCCTCTCGCAACTAGTTTAAAAGCCCATATTCCCCATAAAACTCCTACCACTTAGTAATTATTACAATTCTGTAACATATAAGTAGTAATTACTAATTAGCTATTGTACATTATTTATAAAATAATGTCAATAGTAAATACTTATTTTTGGGCCCTAAGCCGAATAACGATATAAATAACAAAAAGAGAACCGGCCACGGCAATATCCGGCTATTGCCAGCTTAGGTATGGTACATAAGGCAATTATCATCAGGATTATTAACCTTAACGCCGATATTCGGTACGTTATGCATAATGTAGGAATGCCCATATTAACCGCTGCACAATGGTAATTTAGAAGTTATAAGCTATATTCAGGCCGTAGACGAAGGTATTGTCGAGGTGGCCGGCGGGATTGTAAGAGAAGCCGTTTATGGTTTCTTTTGCCTTGTTCGAAAGCGGGTAGTAGTACTTGAAAATGGGCTGCACGGTAAAATGCTTAGCTACGGGTATTGTGAACCCGAGGGAGAGATTCCCATCGTGAAGCGCCTTGTATTTGGATCCGGTGTAACCGGCAAGACAGGAGGGATGGCCGTTGATTTGGTTACAGGTGACCTCGTAAGTATTCCAGCTATTGGCGGTGCCAATCTCGGCGTTAAAGCTTGCTCCGGCGTCGGCGGTTATCCCATTATAAACGGGAAAGGACTGAGACAATCCCAGCCCCATGTACCATCCGGGGAATCCGGCTATGTCCCTGTATACATACAGGTTTGGGTGGGATGGAACGTTCAGGCCGCCAGTAACGAAAATCTCCTCCGTCTCCTTACCAAACTTCTTGCCGAAGTAGGCATATCCGCCGGAAAGGTTGACGATGCCGACAGAATGGGCATAGCTGAGGAATATGTCTGTTTCGTCAAGGGTATTCTTACCATTTGTGTTTGGAACGTTGGTATAGAAACTCTGGGTCGAATGTTGCCCGGTATCGATGTTACTCCAGTATTTCAGGGAAAATCCGGCAATCGACAGCGTAACCGCAGGCTCCAGAACCAGGCTGTGGGAACTTAGCTCGTAGCCGCGCAGTATGTACCTGTTAAGCCCGCTGAAAGTTACGTTGCCTGTAACTTTATACGGATCGGCCGCCACTTGTGCATCGGGTACTGCCGCCGACTCTGACACCTCCGGTGTTTTAGAGACAGGATAAGCTTCGTCCGCCCATACGTATACCGTGAACAGCAGCATGATTAGGATTGCCGGCGCCAGCGTTAATACCGGTTTTGCAATAAATCGTTTCATAGTACCTTCCCTCTTAAAATTAGGCTAAACTCAGGCAGGAAGCCCGCCCGTATAGTAGTTTCCTCGTTATGAGCCTCTCGCAAGGATATCCCCTCCTACAAGAGTAAGCAATATTTGTACCAGCAGTATAAATTATTTTAACGGACGTTCCTGCGTTTAAAGAATATTCTTTAAAATCAAAGCGTTACAACTTCCCCTTTAGTGAGAACGGCCTTTCTAAGACATTGAAATATAACGATTCTTCATGTTGATTTAGGGAGCGTCAGTTTTAACCCATTGTTCTATCGGTTAAATCCGTAAAGGATGGTTGTTGGTATGAATATATTTGCGTAATGATGCAAAACTTTTCCTATACATAAACCGGGGACCGCCGAAATGTTTTTTCGCCTGTCGCTTTAACTCTGATAGTCCGATAGTATATAATAATGGAGAGGAATCGCAATTTACATATAGGAGCGTGAAACAATGTATAAGGCTATGTTTTTTGATCTGGACGATACACTTTATCCGGAAATGACCTTCGTAAAGAGTGGGTTCAAGCAAGTAGCCAGGTTTATAAGCAGCCGCCGTAAATTAGACGAAGGGCTTCTCTTAGATGAGATGATGTACCTGTTGAAAAAAAATGGCCGGGGCAGAATCTTTGACGATCTGCTTGAAAAAATCGGGTTATATTCCGAGGAATGGGTTAAGATGCTGCTCTACGTATACCGCAGCCACAAACCGGATATCCAGCCGTTCAAAGACGTCATACCTTTTCTCCTGTACCTGAAACGCACGGGAGTGAGCACCGGACTCATAACGGACGGCATTGCACCGGTACAGCAAAACAAGGTTAACGCCCTTAAGCTGGATGGAATTTTCGACTTCATAATCTACACGGATACACTAGGTAAAGACTGTTTCAAGCCCTCGCCATTGCCTTTTCAGATAGCCCTGGAACTATTGCGCGAAACCATCGAAACCCCAAAGGAGGCCGCTTACGTAGGGGACAACGTATGGAAGGACTTCATCGCCCCCAACATGCTCGGAATGGGTTCCATAATGATAGGGAGGGAGTCCGAAAACGCTCCGGACAGAAATATTGCATACACCGAATCGGCGAGTGCAAAGCAAACCTTTGCCGACTTTACGGAGCTTTACGAAAAAATCTTCAACTCGTAACCCAACACCAGGGGCACCATGGCAGAGTTCAGCATAAGCGACAGGCTGGTAGGAGACCGACACCCAACGTTTATTATAGCGGAGCTGTCGGCAAACCACCGTAAGAGCTTCGACATCGCAGCAAAAACACTCCGAGCGATGAAAAAGGCCGGAGCGGACGCCGTGAAGTTTCAAACCTATACGCCGAACACCATCACCATCGATTCCGACACCGAGTACTTTAAAATAGCCCACGGTTCCTTGTGGGACGGTAAAACCCTTTACCAGCTCTATGAGGAGGCCTATACTCCATGGGAATGGTTTTCCGACCTTAGCAGCCTGGCACGGGAACTGGACATGATAAGTTTTTCCTCACCCTTTGACTTAAGCGCCGTCGAATTCCTCGAAGAAATGGGCGTACCTGCTTACAAAGTCGCATCTTTCGAGATAACCGATATCCCCCTCATAGAGCGTATCGCTTCGAAGGGCAAGCCAGTACTGATATCAACGGGCATAGCCACCCTGGCGGACATGGAAGAGGCCGCTGCCGCGTGCCGTAAAATGGGAAACACCCGGATTGCCCTCCTCAAGTGTTCGAGTACTTATCCTACGGACTTCGGCGAGTTAAACTTAAAAACCATACCACACCTCCGGGACACCTTTGGCTTTACCGTGGGACTTTCGGACCACTCCAGAGGCATATCCTCCGCCATAGCCGCCGTCGCACTGGGGGCAACCATCGTGGAGAAACACTTCATACTGGACAGAGCCCTCGGTGGCCCGGACGCCGCATTTTCGCTTATGCCGGAGGAGTTTTTGGCCATGGTTAAGGCGATAAGAGAAGTGGAGCAGGCACTCGGACGCGTTAACTACGAGCTTAGTGCCGGTGCCATGGCCGGCAGGATACACTGCCGTTCCCTCTTTGCGGTAAAGGATATAAAGGCCCGCGAGCCCTTCACCACGGAAAACGTTCGCTCTATCAGGCCGGGGCACGGCCTGCATCCGAGATACCTGAATTACGTGCTTACAAGGCGTGCGCGTGTCGATGTAAAAAGGGCAACTCCTATTGGATGGCCGGAGGTTGATTAGAAAAACAGTCATTCCCCATATGGACAACACCTATTCGTCCTTTCCAACCATCGTGGAGCACCGCGATAAACTCTACGTATACTACAGGCAGGGCAGGCCGGACCGACGTCAGTGCCACGGACTTTTCGGCAAGGTCAGGTGCTTCGAAATCGAAAAAGATGTCTTCCTCAAATGCTTCGACGAGGGCGATACCCACCCCCTTTTGGCCTACGGAAAGGATTACGCCGTATTTGAGAGCGTTAACGAGATAGATTCCATCGTCGCCCGTCTCGACGATAACCTCTTCGTCCTCTTAACGAGGACTTACGTCAAAGACGAAACAGGCAGGGCCTGCGTCTCATATTCGGAGACTCCCTCATTCGCCAACAGACACGAAGTAATGCTAAAGGAAGTTGAATGGCTAGTGTTCTATGGAAAACCCTTCAAGTGGTCAAAAGGGTTCATCTTCACCGCTTACGGAGTTCTCAAAGGACAGAGCCAAACCTGCCCTCTCGTACTTTATACCGAACAATTCCACTCATGGAGCCTCTTTTGCCGGGTAGCAGGCCCCGAAGACGACGAACAGGGCCAAAACGTCATATTTAATGAATGTACCATAGTGGACGACGGCATAAGACATACCATGTTCATACGGCAGGACTCGTCCCCTTACGGCATCTGGTACGCCACCTCCGGGGACTTATGCAACTGGACGCCTCCGAAAAAACTGTTTTCCCCGGCGCATGCTCCCTGCGCTACGGCAAGAGACGGCAGCGTGTACCTGTCTTTCCGTAACCTCATCGGCGATGACGTCAGTGCGATTAGCCTGATACGGCCGTTTAAGGAGCAACGCCCTACCGAGATAGAGCGATACTCCGGCAACCCCTTCGACGGTGGATACAGCGACCTTGTATTCATAAAAGACGTCCTGTACGTGATCTACTACAGGGGCAACCCACGGGGAGAACCGGATATAGTAATTGCCCGCATGCCGGGATACTAATACCAAAGAGCAAAGGAAAAAAGATTAACACGAAAAACACGAAAAGGGGCACGAAAGGCACGAACAAGGACAGGACAAGTCTTTTTTTCGCCCTTTTTCGTGTTTTTCGTGTGGTTCGTGGTAATCTTTTGTCCTTTATTCGAATCTGAAAGCATAAAGCCTGGACCTTATAAGATGGAACCTGAGGCGCACGACCTTTCCGGAGAGTTTCGAGACGTCGAACGAGCCGTTCCACGTCACGGTTTGCCACACTCCGGAGCCCTGGGGCACACCGGCGGGCACGTGCACCGTGAGGGCTTTTACGCCGTCGCACTCATCCAGGGTAAAACCCTCGAAGGGAGTCAATTCCAGCCTTGGCTTTACCTCCAGGATCTCTACGCCTATCTCTCCGCCCGGAAAGGACTGCGAGTTCAGCGCTAACCTGCTACCTTTGAATATGCAGGGGTAAGTGTAGAACTCTCCCCGCAACGACGCTTCCAGGCAGATGAATCCATCCTCTCTGAGCGTAGCCAGGTACAGGGCCGGGCGCTCCTCCACGTACTCGTTGTGGGCCCGTCTGGAGAAAAAAACCGGCAACCCCCATTTGCCCTCACGCACGGGTACGATACCTACGCCCGCGTACATGGCCACCTTTTCGGCGTTTTCATAGTCGGAGATAATAGGCCCGCAGTCGTGGAAAACCCAGTCGCGGCAGTCCCTGCTCGTGGCAAGATGGACGTCCAGCGTGTCCGTATCCCTGTGATATAGGGCGGGCAACATAACGTGGGCCATATCGGCCCCGGGCCATGGTTGATAGCCGTTGGTATAGATGTCCGTCGAAGGGCCCCACCGGGCAAGCGGACGTATGAGCGGTTTTGGGGGCGGGAACTTCCTGAAGTTGCGGGAGCGGCTGCATTTTATGATGCGTCTTCCACCCGACCCGAAGCGATTTCGGGGAGACCACCCCCTGAGATAGAGGACGTATTGGCCGCTTTCCCCGTCGAAGCGGCAAACGCTCTGAGTATCGCTGGTATACTTAAGAATTGGCTCAGGAAGGCTCTTCCAGTGCAAACCATCCGGAGAAACGGCCCCATAGAGCCAGTTAAACAGAGTAGAGCCGCGCTCAGAGGGCCCCAGGTGGACAAACTTATACCTTTCCGACGGTGCCGACGACGGGTCGATAAAAACGGTGCCGCCATGGGCTCCGAGACCGCCACCCTTTTCCTTAGGGCCAATTCCATAAAGGATATTGTTGTTTTTCGAGCCCCTGTAGCCGACGAACCCCAAAACCGGCCTTTGCCAGTTCCTGCAATCCGTCGATTCGGCATAGCAAAGCTTATCGGGCTCCTGTCCCTCCTCGTTAAAATCATAGGTCACGTACCATAACCGGTAGCGCCCGCCCTCAAAGACCAGCGTAGAGTATGCGCCAATGAATCCAAGAGGGTCGTCCGATAGCATCGGGGTGGAGGAAATCTCCGGCCGTGCCGCCACCAGAGCGAGCCCATAAGGGCTCAGCCACGGGCGGGTGCCATGCTCGTCCTGGTAAAACTTCCAAAACGGCAGCCCGTAACCCGCCTCTACGAAATGCCAGTCGATGAAGACGTTCTTTTTGCCCCTGTCGAAAAAATAAGGGATAAAATCTTTAACCATGCCGAATTCCAATCATGCCGTATTAAGTACGCAGGTAGTATAAAACGACACATCCGCGTTATTCAAGGGGGGGGACCGTCCGGGCAAGAGCGCCACCAGAGTAATAGCCGTCATTTAGCTCCGTAAAAAAAGACAACGATAACTTTCCATCACGTTTATGATAGAATAAGGGTTATGGAATTGTCGGAATCGGCAAGATTAAGATCGAGGAGGAAGGTTTCCTGATGGATCAAAAGGACTACGAGGCCAATCTTGAAACGGCCATGGCATACCTAAGACAGGGTAACAAAAACGATGCTCTATCGACGATTCAAATGGCACTCTCACAAGTACCCGAAAATGAAAAACTGCCCGAAAACATTCCTTACCTGCGTATATTGTACTTTTCTGCCAGGTTCGCAATAGAAAGCGGAGACTATAACCGCAGCTCGACTCTCGTTCACGAAGGGTTGAAGTTAAACAAGCTCTATCCTGACCTGCTCTTTCTCGACGTACTACTGTCCAAGCTCTTTCACCGGTATGGCGAGATGTTGAGTTCCCTCCTCAGTTTCCTTATATCTATCGACTTGCCCGAGCATGCCGGAGTCGAGTACGAATTCGTAAACGACACGGCCCTACACGAGGTATTGGAGACATACCTGCCCCTGGCCTACGGCAACACTCAAAACCACGCACCCATCAAAGAAGTGGTACTTAACACTATGGACAAACTCCGCGGTATCACTACCGGCCAATACCTGCAGAAGGCTTACAATATAATGAGCGCCATGGACAACAAGAATAACTAGGATAAGCGGGACAACACGGAATATGTCAAAAATACTGTTGCCGGCATGTGAAAGCGAGCTTCAGGCCACCGGAGGGCGGCTGCTCTACATTGCCAGGGCCCTCTTGCTAAAGGGTCACCAGGTGGACATAATGACGTACAGCGCCTCGATCTTCAACTTCGCCAGGGATCTGTATAAAAACGCCGCCGGACTAAAAGCCATACTGGTTGGCAACAAAACACTGAACTTCGAGCACGTAACCTCGATGGTAAACACTTACATAAAGCTAACCTATAACCTAATGCTACCCCAAACCGACCTCAAGCTATACAAGGTAACCGCTTTCGACGATTTCCGGGGACACCTGGTTAACTTCTCTTATCCGGACATAGACGTGTCCCCGTACCAGGTGGTAATTTTACCGATGCCTTCCATAGAAATGCCTCCTTTGAGTGACGCAGATATATTTGTTACCACCGTTTGCTTCCATGCTAGGAGCAAAAAGATTCCCATAATCGGCATTCACGTATTCCCGGTAACCCAGACCGCCCCAATTTACCTTAAAACCATAGACTACGTCGTGATCAAAGAAGAATGGGAAAAAGCATACCTTGAGGAATACGGTTTTGACCGAAAACGTACGTATACATTGAATTACGCACCGGAGGAGTACTTCGTCAGCCCCATCGAGGACAGATACCTGGATTCGGTACTCAACCCCCCCTTGTATATTCCAAAAGAGGAGCTGGCCGTAATGATCATAAACCACCCCAGGTTACGCTTTTGTATAAAAGAGATACTCGAAGTCGTAGGACCGCTGGAAATACCTAAGACAGTCTTTTTCCTCAAGCGGAAATTCGTTGTAAGGGAGCTCTCCGAAGAAGATCTCATAAACGGGATGTACATGGCCGACATAAAGAAAATAAAAGGCCGGCACATGATCGTGGAGTCGGACAACAAGGGCAGCGTAATACTGAACGCGGATGTAATAATATCGCCGTCATACCTCTCCACCCTGGGATTTGCCTCCGGCTACGGCAAACACTCTATAGTATACAACCCGCTTATCGACAAGCACGCCGTACAGCCAAAGGTCACCTATGTAAAGAGCAAGAAGGAGCTCATGAGCGTACTCCTTGCGGCTTACGAGAAAAAGAAGAGCCGTACATCCCTCCCGGACGTAATAGAAGCCGCCTTGAAAAGCAGTTTACTGCCAGGCACCGCAGGTTAGCCGAAAATGACGCCAAATGGAGCGATAAATCGGGCAATACTTGCTTTATCCTGTTTTAGTTAATTGTTGCCGTTAAAGTTTTAGCAGGGGATACCGATAAGATAATTAAAGAAAGATGGATGAAAGAAAGAGACAAGGAAACAACGGTGGGCAAGGTTGAAAAGAAAAGAAAGCAAGGCAACCATGAAGAAACACAGGCAGTCTTAAGGCAAGGGATGATGGTATTTCGTCTTAATCAAAATAGCGGGAAGCTATTTAGGAACGCAGTATAGTATAATTACAAGGAGGTAAGTATGGCTTTCACAGTTCAAACAAACATTATGTCTATCAACGCGCAAAATAATCTGCGCAAGACACAGGATCCGTTACAAACAGCTATGCAAAGGCTGTCATCGGGCTATCGTATCAACTCCGCAAAGGACGACGCGGCAGGCCTGGCAATATCAACGAGGATGACCACACAGATTACGGGTCTTAACGTTGCCGTTAGAAACGCAAACGACGGTCTGTCGATGGCCCAGACGGCAGAAGGCGCCATGAACGAGGTTATCAACAATCTCCAGAGAGTAAGAGAACTCGGCACACAGGCCATGAGCGGCCAGTACGGCACCA
Organism: Nitrospirota bacterium; assembly: GCA_015233615.1. GTDB lineage: Bacteria > Nitrospirota > Thermodesulfovibrionia > Thermodesulfovibrionales > Magnetobacteriaceae > JADFXJ01. The sequence goes on along the minus strand of JADFXJ010000012.1, from coordinate 33,042 downwards.
CCGACGTAGCCTACATGCAGATGGAGGCAAACACCCTCATAGAGGAAACCGGCAGGATAGCCGAGCAGACGAAGTTCAACGACAAGAGGCTCCTCGGCGGCGGGTTCTCACAGAAGCTGTTCGTAAGCTCCAGCGCCTCTGACGCGGCAATCACCCTAAGCTTAGGCTCTATGAACACGGACGCCATCGGTGGAAACATATTCACCGCTACCGGTAAAAACGGCGCTATGGGCCTTCTTGCGGACATACACACGGCCACTACCAGCGGCGTAACCGGCGTAGGCGACGCCACCTTCCAAACCGGCGCAGGTGGGGCCCCTGCATACAGCTACACGGCAGGCGCGGCAATAACTTACAGCGGTAAATATTCGTTCCTGGTAAACACCGGAAAAACGGACGCCAACGGTAACGCAATATTCTCTTCACAGGCTTCCAACGCCATTGCCGTAGTAGATGGAGCGCTTAACCAGGTTCTGTCGGAAAAGGCCACGATGGGTGCGAAGGAAAACCAGTTTACCGCCGTTGTCAATAACATTTCCAACGTTGTCGAAACGACTACGGCATCACGTTCAAGAATCACGGATGCCGATTTCGCTACAGAAACTGCGAACCTGACCAAGTACATGATACTGCAGCAGGCAGGCATATCGGTACTGTCTCAGGCCAACTCGGTACCTCAGCAAGCGCTGGCACTGTTGAAATAATCGAAAATGGAGGGGTGAGCCTTAAAGGCTCTCCCCAATTTTCCATAAGGAGGTGGCAGACATGATAATTAATTTACAGCCAATAACTAATTATACGGCTGTCAAGCTGCCTATATCTGCCGGCGGCGGTAACGCTGCGCGAAGTGAGAGCTCTGCGCAAAATGGTGGACATCCTCAAAACGCCAACGCAGTCGATGGCGGTGAGCAGAAAAATAGTACCCAGGCAATGAAATCCGATAAAAACGAAGCAAAACAAAAGGCCGGCAACTCCGAAAAGGATAGTGGAAAGGATAGCGGGAAGAATAATGGGGTATCCTCGCAAAAAGCCTTTTTTGCCGTCGACGACCAAAAAAACGTGGTAATAAGAATCGTTGACGCACAGGGAAACGTTGTAAAGCAAATCCCCCCGGATGAATATTTGAAGTCGGCCCAGGCCATGGAAACCAGCAACCAGAAATTGTTCCACACGGAGGTGTAAGATGACACAGATAACAACCGGTGTCGATCCCTATACGGGTTTAAACACCACCAACATTATAAACGCGTTGATGACGGATGCCCAGCAGCCTTTAAACCAGTTGACAACTCAAATGAGTACCGACAAGTCGAAAATCAGTGCGTACGGGCAAATAGCATCGGCGTTAACCGCCTTTCAAACTGCGGCAGATGCACTGGCGCCCGGCAAACCCCTAACCTCTTCCACTGCGGCCTCATCGGACACGACCACGGTTAACGCCACCGGCACCGCCCTTACGGGTGCAGGTACGTACAATATTGCCGTTCAAAAGCTGGCACAGGACGAACAGTTAACCTCCGCTCCTTTATCCTCCACCTCCACCGTATTCAAAACCGGCACGCTCACAATCAACGCCGGCGGCAAGCAAACCGATATAAACATCAATATACATAACAATACTCTGAGCGGACTCGCAAATGCCATAAACTCCTCCAATGCCGGTGTAACTGCGGCAATCATCAACGACAATCCGGGCGGCGGATCCACTACGGACGGAACCGGCAACATTACCAGCGGTCCGAGACTTGTTATAACCGGAAGCGGTCTCGGCGCAAATGGTAATATATCCATATATGGAAACGACCTGGGTCCCGTAGGCGCAAGCCTTGGGCAGTTCAATTACGATTCGGAATTCGGCAACCCGGGCAACAGTTCTATGAGTGTTACACAACAAGGGCAGAATGGCCAATTCACAATAAATGGAACCCAAGTAACGAGCACTTCAAACACCAATACAACTGCCGTGGCGGGCCTTACCCTGAACTTAAACAAGTTAAGCGCCTCCACCGGCTCCGGCTCCGGTATACAGTACCAGCCAACGCAGGTCACCGTCAGCAACGCACCGGTATCCAGTTCCGGCCCGTTGCAAAACTTCGTAACCGCTTATAACAACGTACTGAGTACGCTAAATAGCGTAACCGCACAGGGACAGCCCTTGGCAAACAATCAAACGGCCACGGACCTCATCCGGCAATTAAACAATATAACCACTACAAGTTACGGCGGAGGTACTCTGGCGGAGTTCGGGATCATGCACAACGCAAAGGACGGCACTCTCACGATAGACACCAGCACGATGAATAAATCCACGACCGCCGACGGAGGAGCCGGCCTGACTAATGTGGTAAACAACATGTCCACCTCCTTACACAGAAGCCTGAATAACGTTTTGTATACCATTATACCGGATCAGGAGAGCACTTTAAACCAGGACGTCAACCGCCTTACGGACAGACAGACGTCGATGAACGAAACACTTACACAAACAAAAACCGCCCTCACGGCTAAATTTACCGCGATGTCACAAACCGTTGCGGCACTACAAAGCCAGCTTAGTTCCATATCCAGTTTATCGGGAACCGCATCGAACTCGGTTATGACCGCTATACAGAACGCTACAGGTTCGGCACAGGCCAATCCAACGTCGACGGGCACTACAACAGGCTCAAACAGTACGTTAAATAGTTTATTAAACACTACAAGCGGTGGAACCACCACGGGAACTAGCGGAGGATAGAAATGACGAATGCAGCATACGCACATAGCGCCTATATCAGCGTAGACATCAGCAGCCTGTCACCGCTTGAAATCATCGTAAAGCTCTACGACGGCGCCATAAACTTCTTAAACAAGGCTGTTATGGCAATCGACAAGAAAGACA
>JADFXJ010000012.1:0-30061 GCA_015233615.1 Nitrospirota bacterium | reverse complement strand
GCTTTAAGCAGAGCACATTGATGAGAGGGATTGCCCTTTCACGGAGATTATCTATCGATGAGAGGGATTGCCCTTTGACGGAGATTATCTATCGTTTTTCCGGCTGCTAAGGTTTTTTACGAGCGCTAATCTTCTTAAAAAGAGGTTCGAAATAACCGTCAGCCTGCCTGCCTATTGCCTTAATCATGGTCTTTGCTACGGTATGGGCGGCCCTTCTGCGAGGTTTATCGGCTATGGCGTCGATAACCATTAGTTCGTCGACTAAGTCGTCCTTGCAAAGGCGTTTACTGCCTGCAAGCATGCTAACCGATGGGCATAGACTCACCCATCCTATCAGGAGAGTTATAAAAATGGAATCGATTTCGAAACTGTCATCGTAAGCCGTGTGCTTACTCTTAGCGTAGATATGCTTTAAAAAGCCGGGCTCCTTAAATATCCTGGCCTTCTCGTCTTGCTTTGCCTTCTTCATGTGAACAACCGCGCTCTGGTACTTCTTCTCTTCCTTAATTACAAGCTGATGGAATTCACAGGTGGTGCAATTCCTGATTTTGCTTGCTAAATTTCCCGAGTTTTCGCATAAAGTGCTCGGAACGGCCCAACATGCCCGTCCGCCATTTTCCCCGCCATGAAGTCCGTTAAAATTAGCAGCCGTCGCCACAGGGCATATTCCGATGCTCACGGAATTTTTCCCTCCGGGCTCCCTGCCGCACTGTTTGAATTGCCAACAGTTAAGTTTGCCGCCGGACTTTTTGGGAAATTCCTCCAAAGGATAGGCCATCTTCACGCCCCCATCCAACTCATTGGCTACACCTTTCCCTAACTCTTTGGATACGCCGCCACCGAGGCCGTCGTTGCCCACTATTTCTTTATAATCCGTGATCACATCGTCATTCATTATTACTGTCCCCTCACATTGTAACTGCCGACTTTAAAAAATGCTTATAGAATTCAGACCCCCACTTCTTTAAGTTTATATTATACCCGAACAAATGTCAATTAAAATTGCATAAAACCAAACTACACACCCCATGGCCCCGGAGCCACCCGATGGCCCCGGGGCTTTATGGATGTATCTTTCAGCCATCGAAGCTAATCTCCGGCAACCGTACCGGACTTTACTTTCCGGCTTTACCTGCCATGTAATCGACCGCCGACTTTACCTCTTCATCGGTAAGCTTTGCGTCTCCACCCCTTGCAGGCATCTGATCATGCCCTTCTATAGCATGCTTATAAAGTACTTTCTTGCCGTTTTTGGCAATACGTGATTTCCAGGCGTTTTCGTCGCCAAACTTAGGGGCGGAGAGCAAACCTGTCTTATGGCAAGCGGAACAGGTCTTTTCGTAAACGGCTTTGCCGTCCGCTCCAAAAGACGCGCCGACAAAACATAAAACGACAAAAACCGTCAAAAACGAACATACCACAGTTGTACCCAGACCCCTGGCTACTCCTTTCATAACGACCTCCTCTTACTACGTTTAATCGGGCAACCAAACGTTGTCCCGTTCTAAAATCCGAGGTTACTTTATGAGCAATTCGCCTTCACACCCCGTTTGAAGCAATTTCATTAAATTATACCACATTTTACGAAATTTTACCGGCATTTCATAACGATTTTAAGCTCTCGCGCTCCAACGCAATTTACCAATAGCGCCACGTTAAATAAACTCGTCCCGGAGCGTATCGTCGATTTGCATCACATCTAAAGTCTTATACATTAAGCCACTTGCCATCGAGAATTATTTTCGCGAAATCCAAAATAATCAATCCAAAATACTTGACTTTTTTTATTGGTTATTAATAGTATAGAGCCATGCATCTTTCCAATCAAAAAGTACAGGAGGTGATAGGCTTATCTTATTTTTTGAAGTTGCAGGCCGGAGTCCATGGAAACGAAATGCCTGGAGAAGAAACGCTTGAACTGCAACGAGTGAACCGCCACATTCCGACGATGCGGCGCGATTGAAGCACTATAGTAAAAACTGAGCAACACTGAGCAACATTGTGTAGAATTTAAGTTTAACCAGCTTATTAAAATTAGTTAATAAGCGGAAGTTTTGAGTAGTTTTTCGGGCGGGTTTTTTTTCAGTGACAGTTATTATGAAATTATGAACCATTTAACGTAAAAAACGTTGAGAGAGTTTGTGTGGAATAAGTAATATCACGTGTTAAGGAACCAATAAACTCAAAACGAACTATCGAAACCAAAAAGATATTCGGAGGGATATGATATGAAGAAGATTGTAGTTCTATCGTTGATTGTAATAACGGCGTTGGTAGTATTTGGAGCAATTAGTGCTAATGCGGAAGAGCCTCAATTTAAGGGTATCGCTTACGTACAGGGGCACGGCGGACACATAGCCGTAGTCGATCTCGCCAGCGGCGAGGTAGCCAGATACGTACACAACAAGCCATCCGATGCCATCACCGTATCCGCGGACGGCAACATGATCTATGCTTTCTCTCTCGACGGATTTTCGAAAGAGATCGACGTCAAGACGGGCAAGCAGACCGAATGGCAGAAATTCGGCAAAAAGCACTGCGGCACCGCCGTGGCTCCTGACGGTATGATTTGGGTATCGGACATGGATGACGGCAAAGTATACGTTTATGATCCAAAAACCCACAAGCTTGCCGACAGTTTTCCGGTTAGCAAGTCCATATGCGGCATAAGCTTCTCTAAAGACGGCAAGACCGCTTATATTTCTGATATGCCTGGCGGTTTCATAAATATCCTCGACGTTAAAACCAAAAAAGTAACCGGAAAGATCGAGGGAGTCGGCAACTTCATTCACCGCGCAAGAATCAGACCCGGCACGGATGAACTCTGGCAGTCCGAAGGTACCGAGCTAAAAGGCGGCAAACCCGTCGGCATAGGCTACACCGACGCCGGTGGAATATCCGGTACCGTCAACATAGTCGACCTCAAAGCCAAAAAGATAGTAGATAAAGTTTACATCGGCGGCAACGTTCATGACGTAGACTTCACTAAAGACGGCAAATACGCCATAGTATCGACAAGGCAGGTACCGGAGATGGACGATAGCGCACTCGTAGTCGTCGACACCACCACCAAAAGGATAGTGAAGATTTACTCGGCATGCAAAAAATGCCACGGCGCTCTTGGCGTGAAAATCTCCGAGAAGCATGAAGACGCCGGAAAGCCATTCCTCTGCGCAGTTCAGGTCGACTGGAACCGGACGAGCATCCCGGACTCCGCCACTGAAAAGACGGGAAAATAAAGCCGGGAAAATAAACGGCCAGTTAAATAATCAGATAAGATATCGAGTAATTCTAACAAACCATACAATGCCATTGGGTAATGCCATCGAGTAGAGTCGGAAATAATGCAGATTCACTCGATGGCATTTTTTTAACTTGCATTTGGAGCATGAACGTAACTGCGTGTCTGCCCCATTATTTCCACCGGCATTAATTTGGCGGATACATGGGCAAACAAAGGTCTGCCCCTACCAGGCAATTTAGATTATTTGTTTATTTTTTCATTTGATTTCTTGCATAATAAAAAGAGAGAGGGTTTCGAAAATTTTCTTTATTAACGATTACGCCTATTAAGCAAAAGAAGGGGAATCAACAAAAAATGCCGTTAAAATTGACAGATATTGCCAGAAAGAACATCAGGAGAAAAATCTTCAGAAGCATTGCCATCTCCATGGCTGTAATGGTCGTGGCGGCAACGCTTTTTGCCATTACCACGATCATGGACTCGGTTGAAACGTCACTCGAAAAAAGTTCTAAGAGACTTGGCGCCGACATAATGGTTGTGCCCGCGGAGGATGAATCAAAGGCAAAAGCCGCCTTCCTTGCAGGCGAGGCGACAACCTTCTACATGAACAGGGACGTTGAGGACAAAATAAGAACCGTCAAAGGCGTCAGGAGAGTGGCGGGGCAATTGTACTTAAAAACGTCCCAGTATAAATGCTGCGACGTAGGACAGATGCTCATCATCGGATTCGAGCCGGACAAAGACTTCACTATCACGCCATGGCTCACCACGGGGCTCAAGCGCAACATTACCAACGACGAGGCCGTTATGGGCAGGGAACTTGAGGCTTTCAATGTCGGATCGAGCGTGCAGATTTATGGTAAATTCTTTAAAATTGCCGGCATGCTCGAGCCGACCGGCATGAGATATATAGATACGTCCGTGTACATACCGATAGACTCACTGAGGGAGATAGATAAGACGGCTTCTAAAGATTCTCAAAAATCACTTGAGGCGTTAAAGAACAAGATATCCATCGCCCTCGTGCAGGTAGAGCCGGAAATCAGTCCCGAAAGAGTCGCCATATTTATCGAATACGCAGTTCCCGGCGTTAAAGCCATAGTCTCCGCTCAGGTTATTGCCACCGTTCGTAAGCAGCTCTTCATGCTTTTAAAAAGCATACTCTCCGTCAGCATAGTGCTGTGGATTATGGCCATGCTCCTGATAGCCGTGGTATTTTCCATGATCGTAAACGAAAGGCAGCGTGAGTTGGGTCTTTTAAGAGCACTCGGCGCCAGGAAACGGGAGATATTCAAATTAATAATAACGGAGGCGTCAACGCTCTCTTTGATGGGAGGCGTGGCAGGGATAGCCGCGGGAGGTACCTGTTTGTTCTTTCTGAAGGATTACATAAAGTCAACCCTGAACATCCCCTACCTCTGGCCGTCGCCCGTTTCTTTCGTGGTATTGATAGCCATATGCCTGGCACTGTCGTTTATTACCGGCACGGGTGCGGCCCTCTATCCTGCCATAAGGTCTATGCGCATGGAGCCATACGCGGCTATAAGGAGAGGGGAATAACCGAAAGACCATCGCCCGGAAAGCCTTATGAAAAAGCCATTAAAATATTGAAGAGGAGAGATAGCACTTTCATGATAGAAATAAAAAACTTATCGAAGTCTTACAAGGTGGGAGGCAACGTGATAAACGCCGTCGACAAGGTAAACCTGTCCGTAGCCAGACGCGAGATTATATCCATTCTCGGACACTCCGGCAGCGGCAAAACCACGCTCTTAAGCCTTATAGGCGGCCTGACCACTCCATCCGCCGGCACCGTTACGATAGATAACGTGGACCTCTGGTCAATTAGCGACGACGAGCTTTCCAGGTTGAGAAACCGCAAGATTAACTTCATATTCCAGTTCTCCAGTCTCGTACCTACGCTAAACGTAATCGAAAACGTACTCCTTCCCACCGTTTTCAGCAAAGACGGGACGGACAAGCGCCCACTTGCGGGACAACTTCTGGATACGCTCGGCATATCGGACAAGGCCTCCATGTATCCGTCCGAGCTCAGCGGCGGACAGCAGCGAAGAGTCGCAATCGCCCGCGCCTTCATAAACGATCCCGAGATTATATTGGCGGACGAACCTACGGGAGACCTCGACGAGGAGACGGAGGCAGACGTTTTGGCGCTGTTCAGAACAATGAATGCCGAAAAAGGAATCACGTTCTTAATCGTAACCCATAGCTCGGAGATAGCGCGCCAGGGACACAAATTGTACGTAATGAACCACGGCGTCCTGAGCCAAAAAGACATTGCCTGAGACATCACCTGAGACACCGGCTCATCGTCTGACTATCGCAGTGCTGGCGCTTTTGGTCTTCTGCGTTTCGGCCTGTGACAATGGAAGGAAATTCGAAATCGTCAACTCAAAAGGCGGCCTCATTCGAATACCCGTAAAGAAAGTCAGCGACGGAGGCGTGCATTTCTTCACCTACAGATACCACAAGGGGCTGTTCGGCACAAAAAATATTAACTTCTTCGTAAGAATGGACGGCAAAGGAAAATTGCACACACATTTTGACGCATGCTTTACCTGCTACAAGTTTAAAAAGGGGTATTACGCAGACGGAACGGATTTGGTGTGCATCGAGTGCAAAAAAAGATTTAAATTGGCCGACGAAGTATGGCACGACGACGAAGGGTGCCTGCCCATCGATTTAAGCAGCGAGATAAAAAACGGTTATATCTCCATCAACGTCGATAATTTGAGAAAAGGAGAGGCGTACTTCTTCTAAAAGGAGGTAACAAATGCAAAATAGAATATCATATTTATCATATGTAGCCGGGTTACTGAGAGTCGTCCGGAATTTCGGGGCATCGAAATTTTGGGCCCTGGTAATTTGGGCCCTGGTGTTTTGGTTAACGGCCCAGTTTTCGTATGTAGTAAGCGCCCGGGCCGCCCACGCTACGCCGTGGGAAGCAGACGAAATGATTGGCCATGCGGCTCCGGACTTCACACTACGATCACTTAACGGAGAAAAGATAACCTTATCGTCTTTACGTGGCAAGGTAGTGCTCGTAAATTTCTGGGCTACATGGTGCGAACCCTGCCAGGAAGAGATGCCTTCGATGAACAAGCTCTACAACCTGCTTAAGGACAGGGGGTTTGTCATCCTGGCGCTGTCGATAGACGATTCTCCTGGACCCGTAAAGAAATTTCTTGAAAAGATGCCAGTTAATTTCCCGATTTTACTTGACAAGGGCAGACGGGTAAGCGTGAAGTCGTACAAGGTCATCGCACAGCCAATGAGTTTTTTGATAGACAAAAAGGGTATCGTAACGAAGAAATACTTTGGCTCCGTAGACTGGACAGACGCGAGCGTCGTACAAGAGATCGAAGCGCTGCTCAAGTAAAAAGATAGTTTGCGGTACGGTAAACCATATCCGGCATAGCGGCAATCCGAACCGGTTGTAGCAAAGCTAAGCAGATAGCGCAGATCTCTATTTCTAACCTCTCGTGTGCCGTGAATGAAAACTTCAATACTCGAATTACCGGTGCTTCCTTCGCGGGTTTGGATCCGATATTCATCGGCGGCCATCCATGACGCAAATGCATTGGTAATGTCTACCTCAAACCATCTATGGCGGGCTTCTATGGTTTTAATCCCGAATACATTCTTTCGGGCACGGACAGTACGTTCCAGTTCTTTTTCATAGATAACCATGATGATGCGCTGTGCTCCGGATACCGTCTGCTGCCAGGGAAGTGATATATGCCGACTATATTTTTCGGCAAGCTCCTCAATTTTGCCCATCTATGTTTATTTCTCCTTTTGGATACAGACGTGCAAGATTAAGTTCAATCACTCCGCCGGCAGTCCTGATATCGATAAGCCCCATGCGCTTTGCATCTAACGCTAATTCCATGGCCGACGGCGGCGTACAGTCAAGCACTACGAGCCACCCTGACGAAAAAAGTTCCCGTCCGCGAAAACCTGCCAGGTATCCTGCAAACAGGGCGTAAGCGACGTTAACGGCGCTCGGCTTAACCTGCCGGCGCCTCAGAATTCTAAAAATGGGGATGGATAGATTGAGCGCATATAACTCACCAAGTCGCTGGTTGGTGATGCGGCGGGTTGCAGCCGTGCCCTTGGCAAGGTAGTTCTGTTCTATTATCAGCGTGGCATAGTCGGCACGAGACGCTGCAGGATCTGCCCATTTTAAGAGGGTAGAAAGTTCCCCAAACATAATAGTGCGGCTGGTATGGGTACCTTTATCTCCTAATCTGAAGCCGTCTTTCTCGGCCGTCGATGCAGGTCCCACTATCGGGTAGAAGTGTGCCGAATTACAGTTCATGTAAGAGTATACTTAACCGATTCACAAAGGGTCAAGCAGCCGGCAAACTAGCCGGCTCTATGGCAACATGGAGTGATGTTGGTTTTACCTGCATGTCCTTCCTTCCGTTTGCCCTGAGTAAGTGAATAATCCCAATGTGTGATCCTATGAATGAATTTAACCTGCCAAATGTGTTAAGATAGGCGAAACTCAATTGATGATAGGTGAAAATGATTATTGCCCGAAAAATGGCCTGTTTTATTGGAACGTATTTTACCGCATTGACGGGATGGTGCTCTTAAGTTCATGGTAATGAAGACGTCGGATTTTAGCTACGACTTACCCGCTTCCCTTATAGCGCAGGCACCTTGCGAGATGAGGGAGCAATCCAGACTGCTGGTACTACACAGGAACGGCGCAATAGAACATCGGAAATTTGTGGACTTCATAGAATATCTCGATGCGGGAGACCTCCTTATAATGAACGATTCCAGGGTGTTGCCGGTACGGCTAAGGGGGAAAGACGATTCCGGAAAGAGGGAGTTGGAAGTCGTTATAATTAAGCGCCTCTATGAGCTCCCCGATGGGTGCCCCGATGAGCATATCGAACATGAGTGTTACGAAGTGCTCTCGAGGGGAAACTTTACGGGACGGCTCTATTTCGGTGAAGGATTCTACGGAGACATCACGGATGGCAAACGGGCCTGCTTCCATTATTCCGGCAACTTCGACGATTTCAGGGAAATAATAAATAAGTACGGGGAAATGCCTCTGCCACCATACATTAAGCGTCTCCCCGGGGAGGAGGACAGGCTCAGGTACCAGACCGTTTACGCCAGGAAAGACGGCTCTATCGCAGCCCCAACCGCCGGTCTTCACTTCACCGGCCAAACCCTTGACGCGATAAAGACAAAAGGGGTAGACGTACGTTACGTCACGCTGCACGTCGGCAGGGGCACTTTTAAGCCCGTCAAGGCCGAAAACGTTCAGGATCACAAAATGGATGAAGAATATTTTGAAATAGACAGCCGTTTAGATGTTATAATAAATAACGTAAGAAGAGAGGGTAAAAAGGTAATTTTGGTGGGTACTACGACTACGAGAGCTGTGGAGGCCTTTATGTCCGGCCGGTATAAGGTGGAAAGTTTTGGCAACGTTTCCGGCATCTGCGGAAACGGCACGGGAGACACCGGTACCCTTGCGAAAACCAATACCCACGCGGAAACCGGTACCCATGAGGAGACCGATACCAATATCCATGATGCCGCAAGCAACTGCATATTGAGGGCAACAACCGGCATGTTTATTTACCCCGGATACAAGTTTAAAGCCGCCGATTGCCTGCTAACCAATTTCCATCAGCCCCGCTCCACACCGCTCTTTCTCACTGCGGCCTTTGCCGGGGGAGCAGACACATTGTTAAAAGCGTACAGGGAGGCAGCAACCGGGAAGTACCGATTTCTCTCATATGGCGATGCTATGCTTATAAAATGAGATTAAACCCGTTCGATAAATTCAATTTTAGTTTTATTGAAGGTAAAGGTTTGTTGATAACAATCATTATCGTATTTTCTTCGGTTAGTTTTGTGCTTGGTTTTTTTACAGGGAAAAAGCTAAGCGTCAACGGTACCGGTGTCGGTAGCACTGCCGTAAGCGAAGAAACAGGCAACAAGCCGCGTGAGGCTTACGATTCTAACGATATAAAGGTAGAGGAAAACAAGGCACCAGTCTCAGCCATCTATACCGATGGTGAAACGGATTCCCGGAAGGTGTCGGAATCCGCAGTCAGTCCCGGTGCCGCTGGTAGCAATAGCAACGCAGTCAGTCCCGGTACCACCACGGGCAATAGCACTGCCGTAAGCGGCAGCACCGAAAACAATGGTATCGGAAACAATGGTACCGGAAACAAAACAGGGGCTCGACCTGCTCCGACTGACACGAAAGAGAAGGCCGATACTCAGAAGTTGCCGGCGAGCTTCCCTTCAGCCAGGGAAGATGGGGGACAAAATGCAGCAGGCCGGAGTGTGACGGCCCAAAATACATCAGGCCAAAACGCCGGCGAGCCCACTGGAACTACCAAAACTGCGATTCAGCCATCCGCCACCGGCGGCGGCACCGGGGCAGAGAGCAAACCGGATAACAAACACGGGCAAACGGTCCATCAGAAACACGCCACGGAAGCGAAAAAAACCGAAGACCATAAACGCCATGAGACGGCAACGCCTGAGAAAACCAATGAGAAAGCGAATGAGAAAACCAATGGAAAAACCAATGGAAAAATAAGTATGGAACAGGCCAGACCGGTTTTAAGGAACAACACCGACTCAGGCAACGCCGGCAACGGCAAAAACATGGGCGACGGCAAAAATACAGGGAATAAAAATGATAATAAGACGCAGGCGGCAAAGGTGGCGGCAACGGCAAAGGCGCTCCAGCCGGCCAGGAGTGCCCCGGCGGAGCAAAAGCAAACCATAATCACGCCAAGGAAGAGCTCGGTTGGCAAGTTCTTCATACAGGTGGGCGCCTTCAAAAGCCTCGGTGAGGCGATGAGGCTCCAGGAAGAGCTCAGCCAAAAGGGATTCGAATCGAACGTTTCGAAACACGCCATAAGCGACAGCGTTACCCTTTACAAGGTTAGGCTTGGGAACTATTCGAGAGACGAAGCTACCCAGACCCTTTCGAAACTGAATAAGAAAGGCGTCAAAGGCTTTATGAGGGAAGACTGACGAAAACGTTGGAGATACCGATAGATTCCGAAAAAGACAGGGATTTCCTGGTAAGGGACATGGAAGGACACTTCAAGTTTATAGAAGATTCCCTGGGGGTTATTATAAGCACGAGGGGTAACAGAGTCTTCATCCAGGGAAATGACGACGTTGTGAAGTCAACGGAAAATCTCATAAAGGATATTTATATGGCAAGAAAAGAGGGACACAACTTAAGGCATGAAGACCTGGCCTATGCATTGAATTGCATAAAAGACAAAGGAGTGTCAGGTCTCCGGGAGGTCTTTGACTACTACATACCCGTGGCCTCCAAAAACCGTTATATCATTCCCAAGACCGATATGCAGAGACAATACATCGAGGCCATAAGAGACAACGACATCGTAATTGGCATAGGGCCCGCCGGAACGGGTAAAACCTACATAGCCATGGCCATGGCTATCAACGCGTACCTGAAAAAACAGGTAAATCGTATAATTCTGGTGCGCCCGGCAGTAGAGGCAGGAGAGAGGCTCGGATTTTTGCCCGGCGACATATACGAGAAAATAAATCCCTACCTGCGCCCTCTTTACGACGCCTTATTTGACATGATGGACGGGGATAAGGCATCGCTTTTGATCGAAAAGGGAATACTGGAGATAGCGCCTCTGGCGTTTATGCGTGGACGAACGTTAAAGGACGCCTTCATCATTTTAGATGAAGCACAAAACACTACCGCCGAACAGATGAAGATGTATCTCACCAGGCTCGGCATCAACTCAAAAACGGTCATCACAGGAGATGTCACTCAAGTAGACCTGCCAATGGACAAAACTTCGGGACTTATCGAGGTTGAACATGTTTTGAAAGGGATCGGCGGGATCGAATTTGTGTACTTCACGGACAAAGACGTCGTAAGACACCGATTAGTACAGGAGATAATCAAGGCTTATGAAAAGTATGAAAAACGGGACTATTAAAGCAAAGTCCAAAACCAAAATATCGATAGATTATAAGCAGCTTAAGCTGGTCATCGCCATAGCCTTGCTGACGTCGGTAACCTTGATCAATACCACGGAAATCGAACACTTCGTCGGAGTATTCTCTATTTGCCTGATAGCCGTGTCGATAATGTTCATGGATATTTTCCGGTACAGGCCCGCGTATGCCGGGAAGGGAAAGATGCTCGTCCTCCTTGGACTCCTGGTTGTCGGATCTTTTCTCTTTGGAAAGGGAGTGGAATACCTTCTGCTAAACTTTGCCAAGGGAATGGGCTTTTTGAACAACAAGGCGATTATCTACGCGATACCGGTTCAGTCGGGCGCAATGCTCGTATCCCTGCTGTTCGACTGCCACACTGCGATAATATTCTCCTTTATCATCGGAATATTGGGCGGGGTATGGCAAAACGACGCCTTCTACTCATTTTACGTATTCACCGGAAGCATAATAGCGGTATTCGGAGTACTGAGATGCCGTAAGCGTACCGACATAGTCAGAGGCGGCCTCTACTTAAGCTCGGCCAACGTATTATCCGTATTCGTCATATCTATAGCCAACAACCAGGTACTGCCCAGCAATATAATAACACCAATCATATTCGCCGCAACGAGCGGGTTCACCATAGCGGCCTTCGTCTCCATGATACTGCCTGTACTGGAATACACCTTCAAGGTAACAACTGACATCACTCTGCTGGAGCTTCTCGACCTGAACCAGCCTCTCATGAGAAATTTGATGATAAACGCCCCGGGCACTTACCACCACAGCGTAATAGTCGGCAACCTCGTGGAAGCCGCTGCCGAAGACATTGGCGTAAACCCGCTGCTGGCCCGCGTCACGGCCTACTACCATGACATCGGGAAGATGAAGATGGCCGACTACTTCATAGAAAACCAGTCCAACGCCGTAAGCAAACACGAAAAACTCACACCCCACATGAGCAGCATGATCCTAATATCCCACGTAAAGGAAGGACTGGATCTTGCCGAGGAGTACAAGCTGCCCGAACCTATCAAAGATATCATAACCCAGCACCATGGCACGAACATTATGACATTCTTCTACCAGAAGGCAAAGGAGGAGTCCTCCGCACCTCCTAAAGAAGGGGATTACAGGTACCCCGGACCCAAACCACAGAGTAGCGTTGCCGCACTGGTTATGGTAGCGGACGCAGTGGAAGCCGCTTCAAGAGTTCTTAAAGAACCTACGCCCGCAAGGATTACCGGCCTTGTGGAGAAGATTATAACCAACGTTCTTATGGACGGCCAACTCAACGAGTGTGATTTGACTCTTAAGGACGTCAACGTCATAAAGGAAAGGTTTGCCTACATTCTTAACGGCATATTCCACAAGAGAATCGAATACCCTGGGTTCGATTTTAATAAACCGGAGGAAGGAGCAAAAGATAAGAGTAACGATAAAGAACTCGCAGCGAAAAGTAAAGATAAACTCCCTATGGCTCAAGGATCGAATGAAGCGTTCTCTAACGCTGTTGGGCTTGGAAAGAGTTGAGCTGAGCATCCTGTTGGTTAACGACAGGATGATGAAATCACTTAACGAAAACTTCAGGGGCATTGACAAGACGACCGACGTATTGTCCTTCCCTATGTATTGTTGCCCGGAGGAGTTCCCACGGGATGGAGAAATACTTTTAGGTGACGTTGCCGTAAGCCTCGATACTGCGACGGCTCAGGCACAACAATACGGAGAGACCATAGGCGAAGAGGTATTACGTCTTCTGGTACACGGATTATTTCATCTCATCGGTTACGACCACGAGAAGAGCCCATGCGATGCCCGCGAAATGGCACGTAGAGAGATGGAGCTCCTGAACGCCCTTGAAGAAATGGATAAATAGCGCCAACAACGCCATAGAAGGCATACTGATAGCCGCAAAAACCCAACGGCATTTAAAAATCCATCTCTATGTCGCGGCCTCGGTTATTTTTTTCAGCTACGCCACCGGAGTAACCAGGATAGAGTTTCTCGTGATTTCACTGGCCTCACTCTTTGTCATAATGGCCGAGATGGTCAACACCGCCATAGAGGCTACCGTGGACTTACTCAGCCCGGAGTATCGCGAAAAAGCCAGGATAGCGAAAGACGTCGCTGCGGGAGCGGTTCTTACCACCGCGATAGGCGCGCTGATTATCGGCTACATAGTGCTCTTCCCATACCTGGTCAACTACTTCGAACATGGATTCCGTATACACACTCACGCTGGTAACGAAATCGCCCTCCTGTCACTTATAATCGTGATAATCCTCGTAGTTATTATCAAATCCCTGACCGGTAAAGGACACCCCCTCAGGGGAGGCATGCCAAGCGGCCACACGGCTCTCTCTTTTTCCATCTGGATGTCAATAACCCTTATAACCAGAAACTTCGTAGCCTCCATCTTCTCTTTCGCCATAGCTTTACTCATCGCCAGGAGCAGAGTGGCCGTAAAGGTACATACCATGACGGAAGTTTTGTTAGGGGCCCTTCTTGGGGCAGGTGTCACTTACCTGCTCTTCAAAGTGTTCTCCTGAGACTATGCCGGCGGACATGTAAAGTATAGTGGACCCCTTTGTCAAGACCACTGAATGAGTCAAGAGGGTTCCCTAAGTCATCCCCTCCCCTTTGCCTTCTGGTTACCAGTATCTTTCTTAATACACATAGCTGCCCCCTACCAATTAGCCGCAACCTGGAATAAGACGTTTTAAGTTACATCCTGAGACACTTTACTGCCAGTTCCGTTACCGCTTTCGAAAATGCGCAACCCGGATTTACAAGCATAACCGGCTTAAGTTGAAATATTGCCTTCTTGACGGCTTCGTCCTCCGGCAAATTGGCAAGTACGGTGCTATCTATGCTCAAATACTGCTTCATGAGATTCTGAACGACCCGTCCGGAGTTTACATCGGCTTGACTACGAGCCATGTTGATTACTATGTGCGGGATAAAGCGTTTCAGCATCTGCCGGGCGGACTCCACCGACCCGGCATCAATCTTTTGTGCCTCGCCCAGCAGGTTTTCTATGGTTTTGAGGGTTGGATTGGCATCTGCGTCCTTCGCCCTCTCCAGAAGTTCGGTGAATGCCTCCGAATGTTTCGACTTGAAGTGGAAAGTAAGAAGTCTGAATATAGATGACTTTATAAAACTGTAAACCTTCATAAGGCTCGTCACCTCCGGTGTCGTTACCACCAGTCCCATGTTGGCTATAAAAAGGAAATCGACAACGTTAAAGGACGACCCGGCTGCCAGGTCCAGTATTACCATGTCGCCCTGGAGTTTCGCAAGGTGGTTGGTGAGCTTTACCTTCTGCTGGAAAGGAAGATTCGCAATGTCGGGAATCTTTCCTCCGCCGCAAATCAGCCGAAGGTTTTTGACGCCGGTCTCTATAACCGACTCTTCGAGTGTCCTGACCTTCTTTAAGAGGAAATCGTCTAAGGAATTAGCGAAGTCCCTGATCCCAAGTATGACGTGAAGATTCGCGCCGCCGAGGTCCAAGTCCACTGCCGTCACCCTGACGCCCATAGAGGCTATGGATATAGCCAGATTCGCAGAAATAGTGCTTTTGCCCACTCCCCCCTTAGGCCCTACTATGGCGATAATCTTTTTTTGCATATTTTATTTTCTTTCTATCCTGGATAAAGACCCGGCTGGTTAATAGTTAACCATTTGATATGATACCGGATATTATATCCGAATATCCTATATCATATCCGATTACTTTATATTAAGAAATCTCTTCAGGTCTGCTTGAAGTCTGTCCTCCGCAAAAAGCGTGCTCTCCTCGGAAAGCGTCGTGCTCTCATATGTTTTTTCTGCTTCTTCGGTCTTTTTTTGTGGATTAAGTTGTTGATTAAGCAGCTCTCCCGCCTTAGACACCACCAGCATTGGATCAAATGGCTGAGTGATGCACCATTGATGGTGAACCGATTCAAGATCGATTCCGTCAGGGATTACTGCGCCGGCAACAAATAATATTTTTATCCCGCCTAACGACTTAACAAGTTCACCGAAGTGCATGAGTTCATTAACAAAATAATCTACCGTATCGATTACAAGTAGCGCCGGTGACTTCTCCTTAACCACCGATGGTGCCTTAAGCAGATTGCTATATAGAAAAGGCTCGTAACCGCCCTTTTCAAAAGCCTTACATAGCACGCTTCCCCTTATCCGATCGGAAGAAAAGACTACCAGGGGAATTGCCACAATATGCTACCTGGTTTCAGCCATGGCCATGACCAGAGCACCCTTTGCCGTTGTGTTTAGCGGCTCCTTCGGAACTCTTACCGATGATATCTCCAGGGGCAGCCTTATACTATGTAATGCCTTCTCGAACCTCTGCCGTAAGCCTTCCGGCATTGACGCGCCTCCACTCAGCACTATCGGGATGGGCTCGGTTATCTTAGGCAACCTGTCCGACGACGCAATCACTTTCTGAATACTTTGAACAAGTGTGTCGATGACTTCCATATAGTAGACGTGCAAAGAGAGCTCCACTTTATTTTTCGGCATGATTGAAAGATCCAGTGAATCCTCCTTTATTGTCTTAATCTTAGTAGCCGGTTCACCTACCTCGAGGCTTACCATTTCATCTATATAATCACCACCCTTTTGGATGCTGTAACTTATCACGGGCACGGATAAATAGGAAAGGCACACGTTACACATGCCGCCGCCCATGCTTACACCTATCCCTGTGAATTGGTCATCTGCAAGCTCGCTCATCACCACGGCAAGACCCTCGTTTATTGCTATTGGAGTGTAGCCAAGGCTCTCCAGGTACATCTTGATTATGGAATCGTGGCCGGCAACTCTTACGGAACCGTTAAGCGGTTGTCCCGGAACACTGAAAGCTATGATCTCCCCGAACTTCTTAGGCTTCTGTATGAGCGTGCTTATAATTGACTGAAGAACTACGACCGCCTCGTTCTCGTTAGAGCTTAAAAACCCCTTCTCCATGGTCTTGCGGGAGTTGGTGCTGAACATGTTGGCAAAACCTTCAGCGGAGTAACCGATTATGTAATACTGTCTGTTACTCTCGAAAAACGTGACGTTATTCTGTAAGAGTATCTGCCTGGTAAATTTTGACTGTGGTATGGTAAAGAAAGCATTCGACTGCCTTACCATTTCTACCTTGTCGCCTTTGTTCTGTGCCATGACAAGATTGCTTGTGCCAACGTCAAGCCCAATGGGTCCCCCGGGGCTTTCTGCACTCTCGCCGTATGCTCTTTCCTTCATAACTACCGGTTTTGAGTAATGAGGTATGGCAGATTCCGATAACGCCTCCGGGTTTCGCCTCATTTTGTCCGATACGGCTACGGCAGTATCTATGCGGGGTAACTCGAATTTCGGACGTTCAAATGCCGGCATGGCGGGTTTCGAAACTTCTAACGATGACAGATCTGGTTTTGGAATTTCATCAATTGGTGTCTCAGCCAATTTACTGCTTTCGATTTCAGTTAAACGCTGCTTTAATTTGGCAATTTCGCTTTGATACTCATTATCCTGGGCCATTATCTACCTCCATAATTATCCAGATATTAAAAAATCTGTGATTTGTTATCATATATTTCACCGTTCTATTGTTATCCCTATAAGGGATCGGCTATCTTTCAAAGCAAACCTCTATAAAAAAATCCCCGTTACCGGTCTTGAAAGGAACGATGACGATAGGCCCGTTTGTCTTATGGCTTATAACGTGATTTTTACCAACAATCATGGAGGGGATAGCCAATTCGAACTTATAACCTTTTTCGGAGAGGATTTTTTTTGCCCCGCCGGTAACCATGTTAGTAATTTCGCCAACCATGTCGGATATTGTTTCATCCATAGTTTCTATCTTCTCTCCAAGCATTTGAGAGGCTATGTGCAATATCGACTCCTCGGTGAAAGTTATGGCCAGGGAACCCCTGGTTTTTTCGCCTGCCATGCCGATAATTCCGGTTACGTCCCCTTTTGCGAGATCAAAGGTTTTGAGCAAAGGCTTGCCTGGAGTAGCCACGACCTGTGCCATAGTTAAGAGCACGTTTACTATACTTACCAAAAATGGGTTAATGAACTCGGCGTTCATAAATCTTTCTCCTCATCGGTACAATTGCCTTATACCAGTTTCATTTCTAACCCGTCAATTGACAGCCGCCCCCTTCGAATTCCATTTAGTGCGGTACAACTTTCTTCGGACAACACCTAAACTCCCTTTATAAAGCTATCCCATTGCTCCTGGAATTGCATGATTCTTTGCTCGCTTTCCTGTTTTTCTTTCAAAACTTTCGCATAGGCACTTTTCATTTGATCAAGCTCATCGTTGATAATATAGATTTTATTCTTAAGTTCGTCGATTACGGACGTATCCATTTTTAACGTGTTGTTGTCACTACGGAGGGCAATGTTTTCGACTTGAAGTTTGTGTATTTGCTCCGTTATAATTTTTGTTATTTCTTCGGCAACGTTTTTTGACTGCCGGACAAGGTTTTTCGCCTCGTCACTCCTTTTCGACATGACGTCTTCAACTTCACCTATTACGGATATTATCCTCTCAAAATAACCTTCTTTACTAAGAGGGTCCATGTCCTTAATTTTATTAAGAATATCTTCCACTATCATAATAATATCTCCATTGTTACGAAAAATTACAGATTATCACTCGATGTATCTGTGATAAGTGAATTTCAGGGTTACGTCCATCTTGTTTTCCACCTCTTTGAAGGCCTTTTGGACTTTCTTCAGAAGGCTGTTATATTGTTTTAAGTGGGGAAGTTTGTGCATTTTTTCCATTACGACAGACTTAACGCCTTCTTCCATTTTTTTTAATTTATTCACTATAAGTGTTCTTTCGCCGCTAATATCAAGAAGATCCCTGTCAAGGTGCGCTTCGATCGCCAGACAATTGTTAATGTCATCGGTAACGGTCCTTATGTTTAATTGAAGCAGGTTTATCTCGTCGAGTAATCGTTCTTTCATTTCGTCCTGATTCCTTAACGAATTGCCGAAGTCATTTATCCTGGATTCGTTTGCTTCGATGTCCTTTTCAGTCGAGGATATGACGACGTCCATTCCGATTAACTCCGATTTCAGTCTATCGACCCTTGTTTTCAGCTTTTCTTTCTCCGGGACAAGTTGCGCTTTAGCGTTTCTCATCTGCTGCAACTCTACTATTAACTCTTTTATTTCGGCATAAACGTTGAAGTCTGTCTTTCCAGTCTCCCGGAATTGCTCCTTTTCCATATATATACCTCATATATACCTCGAATTCGTTCTTATACTCAATTATGTACGTTAACTTAGTGTCCGATCGAGCAGTCTGTTACGTTCATCGAGACACTCTTTATATTGTATATGGACATTTTTAAGCTTTTCCATGTTGCTCAGACGCTCACCCCTCAAAACATGAATTTCCTTACCGTAGGCATTTAGTTTTTCCACTGCTTTGTTTACCTTAGCCTCGAGATATTGAATGTCTTTCAGCAGATCGCCTTTCTCGCTTTCGAGCTCTGCAATACGCATTTTATATGCCAGGGATTGTCCTTTAGCCTTATCGGTAAAGCTTTTCATTATCTGAATATCTTTCTGGGCGTTGTTTCTCTCTTCGATGAAGTGCTCAACCTCGGCCTGAAGCTCTTTTTTAAATGGCAGTTCGTCTTTCATGTTTTCGATGATATTTTCAAGCTGGTATTTTTCGGCCCTAAGTTCCACCACCGTCTCCTTTAGGGCCTTGTTATCTTTTTCCAGTGCGGCGTTTATTGCCAGAACGCTGTTTAACTGCTTCTCCATGCTCTCTATGCTATTAAACATGTCTTTTATCGTTCTGCCGATATCCGTGGAATCGACTTCGTCGTTTAACAGGTTAAACTGCCTTATGTCCGGCAGGTTTTCCCTATTCAGATTCTCTGACTTTTCTACGTCGGGTGAATTAGCACTGAAAGGGTCGGTATCCATTGACAAATGGGGGTCATCGGACTCGGGTGGATTGGCCAATGGTGTTTCTCCGGTTTCGTCGTACCCGGCGGAATCGATATGGTTTGGAACGTCTATAGTTATGTGTCCGTCGTATTGTTCCATCGTTTACCTCTTCGTGTAATACAATAACTTTGTTTTTTTCTCGATGTTTTTCATAGCTTTATAAAGTTCCGTAAGTGCATTGGATGTCCACGTTATCTTTTCTTCGAGGAGGTCAAGCTCTACAAAATATTGTGGAACCTCTTTTTCAACCATGAGGATCTTTTCCCTAAGTGTCTCTATTTCACCTTTCATGAAGTCTATACTTAGGATAGTATTGCCAAGGGTGTTGATATGTTCGCTTAGCTCCGCTGACATGGTATCGTACTTATCGATGAGTGATGCCTTCTCTGATTCGAGAAATCTTAGCTCGTAAGTGAGGCTGCTTTCGTCAGTCATTGGCTTAATAAGCTTTTTCCTCGTTTGGCCGGCAGCAGCAACTAACTTTTTCAAAATGCCGGACTTTTCAAGGATCTGAATCTCGATCTCTTTTATCTCTTTAACCATAGAGCGGTTATCGCCTTCCAATAAGTCTATCTCATCCCGAAGCTTCTGCTTCTCGATCAGAAGGTTATCCCTGTATGCGTTCATACCTTCACGGCTCTCGTATAACTTGTCAAACAATGCAGTTCTCTTCGCTTTCCAGATTGACTCTTTGCCAACGGGCTCTTCGTCAATTGGTAAAGGGACGTTGCCACCTGCCGATTTTTCCATTTATCTGCCTCTCTATGGATGTAACAAATTTATAAGCTCAGCCCTGGTGTACGTTTCGTCACATTCAATTCCATAGTTTTTGCAAACGGATATTATGTCTTGCTTAGACATTTCGTTAAGCGTGCCGGCTGGAGGGATTTCAGCGCGATCCGAACTGTCACTGGCAGCTTCCTCCGGAACTTGTTCCACGACCTGGATTTCCTCCGCAGCCTCCGTCACGGTTTCTATACCGGTGTCCGTACTGGTGTCTATACCTTCCGTACCGGTCTCCACGATGGTTTGGCTAACGGATGACTCGTACCCGGTTACCAGGGCTTCCTCTGCGATTGTCGTTCCTACCTTGCTCATTCTTTCTTCGTGCCACCACTTTTTGAGCTCTTCGACCGACAGTGAGAGAGCCTCGCCTGAGAGCCCGACGTCAAAGCTGACGCTGCTGTTAGTTACCACCTGAATTGCTTCGAGTGCCTTTTGTCTGATTTCTATGCTCTCGTCGGCTAAAACTCTCATAAGAGGTAACACACTAGCTGCATCCTTAATGTTCAATAGTGCCGATACCGCTGCTTTTCTCACAGACTCGTCTTTATCCTGCAGTGATTGGACCAGGCCCGGAACCGAATCCAGGATTGTTTTCCAACCCAGAAACGTTGCCGCCATACGTCTTACCTCGGGATGCTCGTCTTTAAGCGCATCCACTAAGTAGGGGGTCATCTCTTCGTCGCTTCCCATCTTGTAGAGTCCCCTCAGACAGCATATTCTTAACCTGTGGTTGCTGCCGTGGGCCATCTCCTTGCAGAGTCTAAGTGCCTGAGTGTCACCGATGTTTATAAGCGAATTGACAATCTCGGCACTCAGATAGGGGTTATCAAAGGCGACCGCCTCCATAAGTACCGGCACTGCCGCTTTTAAACCCATTTTACCAAGTTCGATAGCGGCCAGGGTTTTTATTTCCATCTCGTTATCGAGGAGATCGTTTGCTATTTTGCCAAATATGGCCCTTTCACTGTCCGAGTCAAAATCACCCTTCCTGAGAGCCTTGTCTATAACCGATTTAACCGAATAGGCTGCATACTCGACTGATACTTTGGTCTTTTTCTTAACGGGTTTGGCTTGTGTTTTAGCCTCGGCTTTCCCGAAGTCATCTGCACGCTGAAGTTCGTCCAGCTCAATTAAACGGCTCTGAAGCCTCTGGATTTCCTTTTCGAACTCCCGTACCCCGGCAATCAATTTTTGCACGACCTCTGGCTCGGGCTTCTCCTCGGAGACACTCATTTTCCCGATTTCAAGGTACAGGTTCTTGATCTTCTCGTCGTATTCTTCTATTTTTGTTCGAATCTCCTTTTTCTCACCCGGCTGAAACAGCTTTCTATATCCGGATACGAAAAAGTCTTTCGTTATCTCTCCAGGTATGGCCAGTTTCTTGTATCCCTCCAAAAAAAATCGCTTCGTCCTCTCCGTAGCATCGGGAGCTGCGTACTTAACGGTATTGGCTGCCTTAGAAAAAAAGGACGAGGTAACGTCATAACTCTTTACCATGACGGAGCCGCCGGCATTGAGCACCCTTGCCACCGTTGACAGCGCACCCTTATTCCCGGTCTCTTCCTGTTCCATGTCTGAATCCTCCTTTCTCTATAGTTTATTTAATTCACGTAATCCGCGTACATAATTTACATTAATCCCAAAATCAGCTTCACGGCAACCAGGAGCAGTAATACGGCAATAACGGCTTTAATCACGTCGGACCTGGTTTTAGCCGCAATTTTCGCACCATAGTATGCCCCGAGTATGGAACCTACGCCAAGAAATATGGCGTAGTCAAGGTCTATGAGTTTGAGAGTGGCAAATATTACGACTCCGAAAATGCTCGTTAACACTATAACAAAATGTGACGTGGCAACGGCTACGTGCATCGGTATTCCTAAAAAACTCATAAGAGGCACGTGTATGAGACCGCCCCCGATTCCGAGAAGCCCCGAAGTTATACCAACCAAAAAACTTCCGCCAAGCCCTATCGACATGTCCGGACAATAGGTGTGTGTCTCACCCATGGAGTCGCATACCACCCTTGTTTGAGGTTCTTCCTTAGAGTTCGAACATATAAGGTTGAACTCGCGAAAGAAAATAAGGATATAAGATATGGCCAGCAAAAGCAGGGCAAAGACAATCGAAAATACGATTATATTGAAGTACTGGGCTAAAAAAGCTCCTATAATTACGCCCGGTACAGCAACTACGGAAAACTTGATTCCGATCTCATAATCTATTCTCTTTTGGCTGATGTACGAAAACGTTCCCGATAGCGCGTTCAAAAAAACAACAGCCGTCGAAGTACCTATAGCGTGTTGGGGTGTAAAACCGTAAAACAGCAGCAGCAGGGGAACAAGCAGAAACCCTCCACCGGCTCCAACGAGCGTACCGGCGCATCCTACGAACATGCCGGTAACGACGACGGTAACAACGTCTGAAAATCCCCTGATAATATCGTGATTGACGTTTTGAGTGGTACCACCGCAGCCGCTCAAAAGGACCAGCGTTACTATCGTAAGGAAGCGGTACAGGCTTCCAGTCTTGTTTTCTTGATTTCTCTTCATTTCACACCTGCAACAACCGTGTCCACAAGGTGCCGGTATGCATCCCTGTACTCTTTAGCCACCGACTCAAGAGCATTGTTTACGCCATTTACGTACTCAACAACGGGAATAAGTAACTCAAGTACCGACTGGTCGGCTTCCTGCTTTATTTCAATTGTAGCGAATTCCGATTCCAGTTCCATAAGCTCCGCCTTTTTAGCATCGAGAAGTCGGGCGGTTGTTTTGAAATTTTCTGCATAGTTCTCTTCTTCTGTGATGGAGGCTTCAACGTTGGCGTTGTCTTTCTTCAAAGCCTCTATCGAGCTTAAACTCTTAGCCATCTCCGATCTTGCAGCCTCACTGCGCTCTTTCAGTTGCTTAACTTCTCCGACAAGGCTCTCTTTATCTTCTATAACGTTTATATTTGAGACGGCTTTTTTAAGATAGTCAATACGGGCATCACGTGTTTCTTTCTCCGTTTTAAGTGAGGCGGCTCTTTCTTTATAGAAAGGAATTTCCTTTTCTATTACACCCATCTCCTCTTTGATGGAGTTTAAATTATTTTTCAACTCAAGAATGTTTTTTTCGGCCCCGGCCTGCTTTATAGCCAGGTCCTCAACGTTTTCATAGGGAGGAGTTAAGGAAAGAAGCTCTTGTTTTTTACGCAAAAGCTCCGACACGGATTCCTTTAGCGTGCTTTTGCGCTTCTCTTTATCTTCGATCGATATTTCCAACCGTTCTTTACGGGCTATTATCTCCTGGTATTGCGGTCTGAGCCATTTAAGCTTGCCTTCGAGGTTGTTAACCGAATCGGCAAGGGCAGCAATTTCCGCATCTCTTTCTTTAATAATGGCGGCCTTTTTTTCTATTTCCGTAATATGTTGCAGTTCATTGCTGACTTCGTCTCTTGTCTGAGAACAGTTAGTTACGAGATTCTTTAGTTCCGTCGATTTACTAAGAGCTTCTTTGTATTGTACGGCAAGAGTCCCGGCCTTTTTCTCAAACCTTGCCAGCATCTCCCTTTTATACTCCAGTTCGATCGACTTCTTCTGGATATCCGATTCGAGGAAAATCTTTTTCCTTCGCAGGACTATATTTTCCCCTGCAAGTTTTATCAGCTTTACCATGTCTTCTTTTGTATAGGTCACGTCTTTTTCAGTCATATCGAAGACCTCACGAAATGGATAAGCTTTGACATCTGCCCATCTAAAGTCGTTAATTCATTTTCGAGTTCGCTCTTGATTTTAAAAGCATCGATAAGGCCGGCGACGGCGTAGTCCTTTTTCACGCCGATTTCTTTATTCCGGGCAAGGGACTCCTTAACGTCGCTTATCTTTGACTGGCATACCTTAATTTCTTCTTTTAGCCCTGGCTCGCCCTTTTTGGAAGGTACGTTACTCTGCACAAGTTCCCTGAGCCTGGCCGTCTTGTTCTCCAAATCTTTTGTGATCGCAGTTATTTCGGAAGCGTAAAAAGAGTTTTCATTGTGAATCTCTTCATTTTCCTTTAATAGGGACGATCTCTCCGAAAGAAGAGATTCTATATCTTTGGAACCTTCTTCGAGTTCTTTATAATGCCTTTCCAGTTCGTCCGCCTTTTTGATTAATTGAGGCAAGAGCAGTTCGGTGTCGTTTATATAGACCTTTATCGCGTCATAATAATCCCGATTTTTAAGCAATGATGAAGACAGTAATGATAATTCCTCTTGCAGCCTCCTGCGTTGCACGAAAGATGCCGAAATCCCCTCCAACCCGGAAACTTCACGATCAAGAGCGTGTTTCCTTTCGGTTAGCTCGTTTATGGCTTTAGATTCCTGAATGTTCCGGGCCTCTAACTCCAGGAGCATTTTATCGGCATTCTGCTCTATATCCGAATTCTGCTCTACTGGTAATATATGGAGAAGCAGCCTTGTGAGGGCATCTATCTCCGAGAGTTCTTTACAATAAGCCCGCTCTTTCTCACGGTACTCTTCAAGTACGGCACTTTGTCTCTCAAATTGCCCTTCGATAGCATCGGCCAAACCCGTGGCAGGACGTAAACTCTTTTTCAGAAGAAGTATTTCGTTCTGAATAGCTCTCACGTCTTTTGTGTGCACTGCAATTTCTTTATTTAAAAGCTTCAGCATACCGGCACTATCGGTTATGCTTTTGTCGCTCTTATTTATCCGCTGAGTTAGCTCATCGAGCTCTCTGCACAAGGCCGTATGCTTCTTTGTAAGCACGGTTAGCTCCCCGGCAAGCGCTTCGTCCTCTGCCGGCAATGCCACCACGTGCCGGCCAGGAACCGCTGACCCCAATCCGCCAGGGGAGGCCATCCCCTTTTGTCCATATCGATGTTCTTTATCGGAGTTAGAGTCTTTGTCATCCATAGCATTAGCCATCCTTCATGATCTTAATTTCCATTATCGTATAATCTATATCGCATAATCATAAGAGCTTTACTCTACTTTAGGCGGATTTATAGCAGCCGTATCAGATTGGAAAACCGGAAGCGGCCTGAACCTGAAAAAGAAGTTAAAGATATTTCCAGGAAACATTTTAAGCCTCGAATTATAGTAGTTGGCAATCTTGTTATAGCTAATACGGTTTTCGGCGATTCTTGTCTCGGTGTCCGACAACTCCTTCATCAACGTAGTGTAAGCTTCGGAGGCCTTCAAGGCTGGATAGGCTTCGGCCACCGCCTGGAATTTACTGAGGACGCTCTTTTCATCAAAAGCCAAATCTGACTTAGACATACCGGACTTAGCCAAATCAGACGTAGCAATATCCGCTTTGCCCGTGGATTTCCCGATAGATTTCAGGTCGAGAGATTTTACGGCGCTTCTTACGTCCGACACGTGGGAAAAGAGGTTCTTTTCATAGTTGGTGTAAGCGGCGGCGCTATTAATAAGATTGGGGAGCAGGTCATTTCGTCGCTGTAATTGGGCCTCCACGTTAGACTTTTCCATCATGGCCTGATAGGCGTTGATAGTGAAAAAATTATAGTAGTACACGCCGGCGGAGATTATAGCGAATAAAAGGGCCGTCATGGCTACCTTCATCACAAACGACTGCTTCGCCCAAAGCATGTTGCCCAGAGCAGTTAAAGGGTTTTTCCTCCTGAAGACGATATTTGGCGCATCCTCGACAAGACCCAGGTCTTTCGCATACATCTTTTTGAGAATGTCATTCAACTGGTCTTTTTCTGTCATATTGTTTTTTTCGGTCATAGCCATTTTTTCACCCAGTTTTTTCACCCGATGTTCTAACCCTTTATCGTCAGGTACATAGGCTGGCCCTGGCGCACTATATCCAGGAGTATGCCGTCTGTAACGTTTGCCTTTTTAGATATCTTCATGAAAGACCCTATATCGGTAACGGTTTGATTGTTGACGGCCTTTATAACGTCTCCACGCATGACCCCCCCGGCGGCCAGTACGCCTCCGGTATCGGCCACGTATACTCCCGTCCTGACAAAACCCTCTATTGCCGGCGTAAGCGGCGTGATCTCCGATCCAAGCCATTCGAACTCCCTCACTTGAGCGGCCTGCACGTTTTGCGGCATAAAGGGCGGCATAGGTGCGGTTTTCAACTTTATAACCTTATGTGCGCCGTTTGAGTTTAATACCAATTCGAACTTGTTTCCGGCTGGTTTGGCGGAGATTATCTGCTTGAATTCAGACACGTTGCCGACTCTCCTGCCATCTACCCTCAAGATAATATCGCCACGGCTCAGCCCGGCAATTTCAGCGGGTGTACCGGGATATACCCTATCTATTAATACTCCACCCTGGTGGGCGAGGTTGAAATTTTTTGCCACGACGGAGTCCACGTCCATGACTACGGCACCAAAGAAAGGATCGCTTTGGCCCGCGTTTTGGGCGGCTGTTGGGTTGACGGCAATGGCCGTCGCGCTATTTGGCGCGGCTACCTGGCCTTGCCCCAGGCCTTTGCCCTGACCCGTGCCTCCCCCCTGCCCAGGAGTCTGGCACAGTTGCGGGTGGCAGTCCAGGCACTTGCCCCTGTAGGGGTGGGGAGGGATGACCATCTGTCCATTAGGAAGCTTGTAAGAGTTGCCTACCTGTCTGCCCGTCCTTTGCCACGCCGCAAGCTGCCCCGTGGCAACCTGTACAGGCGTGTTTCCGAAATCGACTACTCCGGCCACAACAGTAGCGGCATCGTTGGCCGGTATGGCAAATCCTATGCCGCTGAATGCTCCGTTAGGGGAGTAAATGGCCGTGTTTATACCTATGACCTCACCACGTACGTTTACGAGCGGCCCTCCGCTGTTACCCCTGTTTATCGGAGTGTCCGTCTGGAGCATACCCTCGTATACTTTACCGCCTATGGTGATGGTTCTGTTACGGCTGCTGATAATACCGGTGGTTATGGTCTGGTCAAATCCAAATGGACTGCCCATGGCAACAACCACGTCCCCCGTCCTGACTACGTCCGAGTCCCCTAGGACGGCATGGGCAAAGGGTGCATTGCCTATGATGCGCAAAAGTGCCAGATCGGTGGACTTATCCACGTTTACGACTTTAAGGGGGTACTCCCGGGCACCGCCTGCCGTGTACACGGTTGCCTTCATGGCGGTTGCGCCTTCTATAACGTGAAAGCTGGTAAGTACGAATCCGATCGGATCTATAACCACGCCGGAGCCAACCCGGTTATAGTTAGCCACGGGGGCTCCTGCCACAAGGTTGGGACTGACTCCCGCCACGTCCGGTGCAGCCTGTAACCCGGCATCTGCGGCCACGGCCACGTCTATGCTTATAAGGGCCGGCCTGACTGCCTCTATTATACCATGATAACTCTCCTGAACCGTTACTACCGCCCGGGTATCAGGTAGTGCCACCGTGCTGGAAAAACCAGGCACGTGTTTGTCTGACACATCCTTGTCGAATGAGTGCTTGTAATCGTCAGTATTTATAAATTTGCTGACAAAACCGCCACCCTTGTAGCTTTCATAAACTGCCCAACCGAGTGTCAGCATTGCAAGAAGGAGCAATGTCCATATCCATGGCGTGAAGCTTTTCGGGCAACTCGCCTGGGGTTGTTGAGAGCTTCTGTCTTCCTTTCCTGTATAATCATTCCTGGTTTCAGCCATTGTTGACTCTCCTATCTTTTGTTGTCTTCGAATGTCTCGTTCACGGCCGTCTTTCCAGTCATGTCTTTTATTTTAGCTTTCAGGCCGGTGTTTTTTATACCGGCCATGAGGGCAACAAAGCCGCCAAATAAAAGCAGCACCGGCATCAACGCCAGGAACACGTCTACCACGTACCACCAATACGTAACCAGCCCCCAAAGACCCAGACACATCGCGATCAAACCGAACACTATACTTAGCATAACGCATCTCCTTCACCATCGCTCAGATTTATTAATGGGTAACCCATTGTATACATTTTTTTATATGCCTTTTCCTTATCTGCGTTAATCTGCGTCATCTGCGGATTCATCTTCTTCATATGCTCTTTTCTTCCTTTTCCAGCGCTTTCTTGAAATACTTCACGGCCTCTTCCCTTTGCCCCCTGCCCTCATAGGATAGCCCAATGCTCTGGTATGCCTTGATAAAGTTGGGATCTATGGAGATAGTTTTTTTGTAGGCTTCGATAGCGTTGTCATAGTCCGATATTCCGTCATACACAAGCCCTAGCTTATAATAGGCGTCCGCGAATCCGGGATTGAGTTTGATAGCCTCATGTAGTGCCCACTGCGCTTTTGCGCTGTCGTCTATCATGAAAAACGCCGAACCCAGGTGGTAATAAGCCTGCCCGTTGCTTCTGTCTAAGTTGGTCGCCCTCATGAGCGACTCTATTGCCTCGTTGGGCATACCTATCTTCAGGTACGTCTTACCGATTTCGGCAAGTGCCTTCACGTCGGCAGGATTCAAGTCGAGTACCTTCTTGTAGGCTTTTATGGCCCCTTCGTAATGTCCCTTATTCCTGAGATTGTCGCCAATGTCGATGTAAACCTTTTTGGCGTCGCCGGGGTGAAGGTGAAGTACGTTGTTATAAGCATTTATAAGGCTGTCCATCATCTTTCCTGCGTTAATGGAAACCGTCTTGACAAAAACACTAAATGTACCTGAATCCAGGTTAAATTCCATCTATACCTCCTTAAAATAACGAATGTCCAATTACAATCAGAGCTACCCACACCCAAAACATTGCCTGCTGCGAGTGCAGAAGCTTCATTTCTCTGTACAGCCCGACCGGCTGCTTGTAATACATGGCTATTCCCACAATGGAGAGCCATACGGTTACAAGCATTGACATTTGCAGGATAACGTTCCTCTCGTCGGCGTAGTGACCGTGCAGTAACGTGAGCCACAGGGCGATGAGATTAAACATAATGTGCAGCTTCAGATACCCGTTGAAAAACCGGGTTATCTCCTTTGACTTCCCTATATATCTTCTCGTTATGATTTTTGCGGGATAGTAGGCATTTGCCACGATAAAGAAAAAAGCGGCGATTGAGCCCATGAGATCGGAATTGATTCTCAATTCCATAACCTCCATTTATTTACGGGGAAAGTGCTGACGAATACGCTGTCTATCCCATTTATTCTGGCTAAAACAACATTTTTAACCTGTTCCGTAAGGGTGTGGGTCTCAAGGATAGTCTTTGATTTCAGTACGTCTATATCCACGTCCACCTGGCACGTTTGGCCCATGCACCTCGATCTGATGCTCCTGACTCCCTCTACACCCTTTATGCTCATGCAAAGCCCTCTGATATCTTCCAGGGTGTCCTTGTTAATGGAGATGTCTATGAGACCGTGGACCCCGGCAAGAAACATTCCCATGCTTATGTGGAAAACGAATATGGCCACCACCAGGGCCGCTATGGTATCCGCGTAAATACAACCAAGCTTAGCTCCTAAGATTCCTAAAAGCACCGCTACCGAAGTAAGGCTGTCCGCCTTGCTCTCGGCGGCGTCGGCAAGCATGGCCGGGCTGTTAAGCTGGGTACCGGCACAGGTGTTTGACGAATACATGAGCCAACTGTAAATAAGAGATATTATCGTTGCTAAAAGAGCGGCACTGCCCGGTATCTTGTGGTTGCCGGTTTTAAAGCTGTGCAATGCATCCAGTAATATTGCCGCAGCACAAATGAATATGAATAAACTGGCTGAAACGGTGCTTATGTACTCCACCTTGCCGTGGCCAAAGGGATGACTTTCGTCCTTCGGCTTGCCGGATATCTTCAGCGCTATAAGGACAAAGAAGGACGATACTGCGTCCGCTATGGAATGCACCCCGTCCGCTATCAGCCCCTTGCTTCCCGTAAGACCGCCTATAATGAATTTAAACATAGATATGGTTAAGTTACCGGCCAGACTTAACCGTGGCGATAACCTGCCGCATCTTTGACATTCAGGATATTTCATGTTCTCCTTTAAAAGCTGGATTTTTGCTTGCGCTGAAATCCGAGTGGAAATCCCGGGGGGGCGTTGCGGGGGGCCACCAGTGGCTCCTGAGCGCCTCCGACGTGAGCAACATCATTTCTTGCTTGCATAGTATCGTTATATAATG
>JADFXJ010000011.1 GCA_015233615.1 Nitrospirota bacterium | reverse complement strand
GCTTATTCCTCCTATGTTGTAAGCCTTTAACAGGTTTATTGCGGAATCGCTGGGTTCGGCAGTGGAGGATTGCGGGAATCTTATGTTTTTTGGTACAATGAAAATAGACCACTTAGAATAATTATATAAAAATGCAAAGAATTGTAGAAATCAGAGAGAAATTAGAGAGCGTATTCGAGCCTAAACAGGCTGCCGTGCTATCGGAGGTAATATCCGATGAATATAACGATTTTGTAAAGACCGGTGATTTCAATGAGTTAAAGGCAATAGTAAAGGATATATCGATAACGGTTGCTGACATTGCAAGCAATATTAAAGAATTAACGGGCGCCCAGCAAAAAACCGAGAGCGCATTGGAAAACCTGGCTGAGGCCCAAAAAAGAACAGAGAGCGCATTGGCAGGCCTGACTGAGGCCCAAAAAGAAAGCGATGTGCGGCTGACACGCATTGAAAACGCTATATTAGGCCTGGCGGAAGCCCAGCAAAGAACCGAGAGGGAGTTAAGTGATCTCGTGGTAGAGCACAGGGAAACGAGGCGGCAGATGGGAGGGCTTTCAAACACCGTGGGATACAGATTAGAGGACGAAGCATATAAATCGCTTCCTGCCTTATTAAAGAACGACTTTGGAATTGTCGTCGAGGGCCATTTAAACAGAAGATACGTAACTGACAACAAGGGAAAGAAAATCGAGGTAAATATAATAGGCGACGCGACTTTAAATGGAAATAAATTAACCATCGTGGGGGAAGGGAAAAGCCAGTTATCGAAAAACAACGTTGACGAATTTATAAAAAAGAAGCTGAAAAGGCTCGAATCGGAGCTTAAAAGCATATTTCCGGTAATCGTGACTTATATGATTTCGGAATCCGACGTAGAAGACTACGTAAAAGAAAAAGGTATAGCATTATATTATTCTTACAACTTATAGTAATACCAGGTTGCACGAATAACAGTATAAGAGATGAGGAGGGGAAAGCCTTCCCCTAGCTTCGGCCACCTTCGGTGTCCTCCGCTACCCCTTCTGCGGGGGAGCGCCCCCCGCAACACCCTCCTATGGCTGCCAATCGCTAAGCTAATATTACTCTTATAATAGTTGACCTGGTTAACCACTTGCCATCCTTCCCCTTATGGCCTCCCTTCCTTGAAAGGAATAATTATATCATTTTAAAGTAAGAACAGATTCCGGGACTTGCCCGGAATCCGCGTATCCGTTTAACAAGCATTTCAATTGAAACTTGTTTGCTATAGCCTGAGCGGTTTCCTTCTCTGTGGAATTACCTCTCGAGCCAATGAAGTATCGCTCCGGTTTTAAGAGAGGCTGCCGGTGGATCTACAAACGGCGGGTTAGATTCCGGTGTTATGCCGTTTATCCAGTTTGTCGTCTTATCGCCGGAGTAACCGAAGTCGTTACCGGTACCCGTCCTGTTGCCGCTTCCCATGCCCGGGGCTAAGTGTAACGTGGAAATTGCCGCAGTCGAAAGTTGTAACAGCATTGTACCTTTAAAATTCGTTATGGCGGCAGTGGAGCATTGGCACGTGCTGATAGTCGTACAAGTGCCGGAGGTACAATCGCTATTGGTGTTACAAGCATCCGCAGTCATGGTTCCACCACAGGTTTTAGACGTGCTGGCCGTGCACGTCTGGCCGGCTGCGCAATCGGCGGCAGTCGTGCAGCTAGTCGCAAATGTAGCTCCACCGGTTGCACAGTTGAGGGCCCACACCCTTGACCTTCCTCCATATGCACAGATATCCGAAGAGGGTTGCGTCGTCGAAACAAACGTTATGTTTGCACTAGTAACCGACGGATCGGATATATCCCTTTCCCTGGCATAATTCAGAGTGGTGGTGGCATCCATTTCCGCGGGGTCTAACATGTATTTCCACATAAAATTATTGGTTGTGCTGCTTTTATACGTTGCGTAGTCTGCGCAACTGGCCGCTTCGCTGGCAGTAACATAAAGGCCTCCACTCCTCAGGCAACACCCAAGGTGTGTTTCATTCGAATCACAGAAGTGCATACCGTAAATATAATCGTTGGTAAGGACGCTCTGCGGGTAATCGTCGGCGGGAATAAAATATTTTCCCGAACCGGTAAAGAGGTAATAACTTTTAGTTGCGCCCTGGCTTTGACACTCGCCCGTAGTTACTCTTGCGGTAAACGGCCCCTGGGCGGTGCTGAAAACAGGCCGGAATTTCCAGCATCCCGACCACGTGGTGCAGTCGGCACCGCTGCATGCGGACGTCGGATCCGTACCCGATATAAACAACGCCAAAACGTTACCCTGCAATTTAGATATTCCCGCAGTGCAGCCGGTTGGACAATCGGCATTCGTAGTACAGGCTAATCCGCCTGAAATTCCTCCGCAGGTCCCTACCGTGTGCGTTACACAGCTAGCGGGGCAATCCGCATTTGTAGAGCAGCTTTGTCCCGTAGAAGCTCCACTTGGCAATGTGCATGTTCCGGTGGCAATACCGGAACAAGTCGTCGGGCAATCACTCTGTCCCCTCCAGTTAACGGTACATGGTATTCCACCTGAAGTTCCGCCGCAGGTATTCGTAAAAACACAAGTATTTGCACACTGGCTGCTGTAGCGGCAACTCCCGCCCGATACGCTACATCTTCCACCGGAGCACGTATCCGCAGAACAAGCGCTGTCTGAAGTGCAAGTTGTGACACCTAATCCGCCGCAGGTACCCGATGTGGTTGCAGTACAAGCGGTTGGACAGTCGGCACTGGAAGCACATATGTTTCCTAATGCATTTCCCCCGCACTGTCCCGTACCACAGAAGTTACTCGCACACAGGTTACTGCCGGAACACGCGACTCCGGTTACGGCACACGTTCCCGACCCGGCGCCACTACATGTTCTCGGGCAATTATCATTACCACGCCAATCGATAGTGCAGGTGCCCCCCGATAAAGTGCAGGTACTGGACGCATTCCAGGGAGCGTCGCAGTTAGTTGAACAATCCCAGTTATGTGAGCAGGTTTCACCAGTTAAACTACAAGTTCCCGACGTAGGCGCACTACAGCTCGTCGAACAATGGTGTCCGTAGGAAGAACAGTACTCTCCCGTTAAAGTGCAAGCGTTGTGGGAACAACTATTAGTCGAACAATTGCCGTCTGTCGTACAGCTAACATTCCCCAAACCGCCGCAACTTTTTGCAGAACTGATGGTACATGAATTTCCGGAACACTGGCTGTCCGAAGTACACGAAGTGGCCCCAATGATAGCACCACAAGTTTGTTGTTGTTGACATGTATTTGTCGAACAATTGGCGTTTGTCGTACAGCTATAACCACCTGAGATACCGCCGCACGTGCCTGCGCCACCACCGCTACAAGTATTCGTAGTGCAAGCGCTATTATTTGCACAACTCTGTGTTCTATGTAAACTGCATACACCTGACGTAGTAAGACTACAAGTCGGACAAGCGGCGTTGCTAGTACAGCTTATTCCACCCGTAACTCCGCCGCACGTACCCGACGTGGCCGAAACGCAGTTAGTAGGGCAATCGCTGTTTGTACTACAGACTTTGCCCGTCGTAGTTCCGCCGCACGTCCCCAATGTTTGAGTAAATCCGAACAGCACGTAATCCGTATTGCCGTCGCCGTCAATATCCGTACTGTCGGTGAACAACCGTCCGCCATAGGCCTTACAGTAGTAAGAGGTGGAATCGCACGTGGAATAAACGGCGCCCGTAGAGGTAATATCTGCGCCGTTAAAGGGATTTAATTTGTACTTGGCGTTAATGGTAAAATCAGCGTTTAATTTCAGCACAAAAGCGGTTAAAGATTCGAAAGACTTGCCGTCGTAGGTTTGCGGCCCGTTTAAGAACATTACGAACTTGGTGCCGCTTTTCGTAATAACGGCAGGTCCCGAGAAGCTGAATCCCAAATCGGGGTCGGTATATTCCCAAAGAACTACCGGATTATTAGGAGCGGTTATGTCGAGGGCAAAGTAGGACGACGTTCCGGTGCAAGAGCCGTCGGTGGCTCTGCTGTTTGGACACGTATCGACCGGGGGAGTTATAGTGGGGTCGGACGTGCAACTGCCGCCGGAGACGGAGCAGCCGCAGGCGGCGCCAAGCCTCATTCCTCCTATAAGGATGATTTGGCTGCCGTTTTTGGTAACATAGGGATGTAAGTCGACATAGTAAAGGTGGCAGTAGTTAGGATCGGCAAGGTATCTCAGATACGGCAGAGAATTGCGGGGGACAAATGCCCATAATTCTTTGCCAAGCAGGGTGCTGGGACTATTACCGCTTTCGTCGACAAGCTTATCTACGCTGCCGCTTGGAAGACCGCTTTTCGAAATTTTGCCGACTTCGAAAGCGTGAAGCATACCGTCGTTGGCTCCGACAAACGCGACGGAATAATCCGGTGTCGTCTGGCCGGCGGCTGGTGTGTACGTCTGAACGAGGGGAGTGGAATAAACTATGTCTCCTAATTTCCAGGTGTTCGTAGTCGATCCATTAATGCTCAGGGTTACGGTTCTGCTTCTTGACCCCGTCGTATCCGTACCTCTGGTATATGAAATTACCTCGTCGGCTATCGACGTGGGAAGCGTGGCCGTCGTAAAAGTACGGGCACCGTTGTCGGTAAAAGACAATGCCGTCGAACCGGTATCAAAATATTGTGTTTCGCCGCCGGCGGTGGTTCCACGCCAAACGTGATAATCGGTCGCACCGGCTACTGCGTTCCACGTAATGGTTATCGTCTTATTCGCACTTGTAGTTGGGACGAAGAGTTCGTTCGAAAGAGGCGTTTCGTTAATACCGTCTAAAGCGGTTACCTTATAATAATAATTAGTCGCACCCGGAGTGGTATAAACGAGAGAACCACCGCTGGAAGCGGTTATAGTAGCTAAAACGGGCGTGGCGAGAGTACTTATATAATTCGAGAAGGAGCTTTGGTTTGCCGAAGTTAACTCCACCAACTTTCCATTGGCCGTGGATTTGGGATAGGTATCTCCCGCGTCGACTTTTCCGTTTACGTAAATTATCCTTCTATTGGTATCCGAAGAGAGAGGACTTCTCTGAAATAACAGATTGCCGGATTCCCAGATTGGGATTAATTGGTCCATCGTTTCATCGGTTAATTGGGTCGTGGCTTTCCCGGTTCCGTTTGTATCTTGCCAACGGTGGACGACTAACTGGTTATTAACGAAATCGAATCCTATAATATAGTCCGGCACTAAATCCAGCATGTCATTTTGATTAGTGTCTTCTCTCATGTTTGTTACAGTGTTGGAGTTATAAAGCCAGAGATTGTTTAAATAGCCCATCCAGGCTAAAGTAGTCGAGCCGTTATTAAAGTCCTTGGAAGGGAAAAAAGCCGCCTGTAAAACGTTATCACCCGCACTGACCTTATCTGCCAGCACGGAGGCGGACGTTCCGGCCCCTGCCCTTTTTACGATTTCCTGGAATGTTTTTCTAAGGTACGTTTGTAAACCATAACCGTCTGAAGCAACAAAGTAATTATTTGGAATATGGGTGGTGGTATCGGTGGTCCAATCTGAATAGGTACCGCTCGTACTGGGGTGCGTGTTGGTACCTGAGTAAGTAAAACTCCCGTTAATCGCCGCATATTCGAGGAGTGTTGCATTGTCTCCGAAGGCAAAGACTGTATATAAAGTCAGCGACTGGGTACCCGTTAAATCCGGCCTGAGGTCGGTTGTGTGCATGAAATAAGCCACGTCTTCGAGTCCCCCCTTAGCTCCGCCTCCATCATAGAAAATGCTGGATGCGGTAAAAGGCCCCGCCGCAAGGCAGGCACAGGTGCTGCTGGAAGAGCCGCCGCACGTCGATGACGACGTCGACGAAGTGGCATAAGGCTCACAGTTATAGCTCGTAGCGGGCACCCCGCTTACCGAGCCTCTTGCGTAGTCGGTTATACCCGAAGGTATGTTTGCATCCTGGGTCGGGTTGCCGTCGGTTATCAGTATGACGTAACTTTGGGCGCATGGAGCGGTAACGTAGGTTCCGCTTAACGTAAGGAAGTTCTGGTACGGGTCAGCCGCCGCGCTTATCGTGTAATCTCCGGTATGGTACAATGGCCCGGTGCCTCCGGCGCCCGTGCCATAGCTGTTTGTACCTACACCCGAAGCTTTCTGGGCAAAGTATCCGACCACGGTCCACAACGTTTCGGCAAGGGGGGTCCACGTCGAAGGCGTCATCTGATTTATCTGATCGATAACTGTCTGGTAATTATTGCTGGCTATATTTACCTGAACGTGGCCGCCTTCATTGTTATTATAATAAGTAAGGCCCCATCTTACATTAGTGTTAATCTCCTGTATGGCGCCCGAAAGCGGCGAGGGAGCCTGCAACTGTTGCATCCATGAGGTACTTGCGGAACTATTGTAAAAATGTGGTATAGTCGTATAATCGCCGTTTGTTCCGGCAACGGTGAAGTTGGTCATTGCTAAAGTAGGACATTGAGCCGCGGTAAAAGCGTTGGTACCGGTAGTATTAACATTTGCATCGTTAAGAGAATTCGTTGCAACGTTTTTGAGACATACATTCTCACCACCGGTGGTTGTGCCACGCCATATTGTGTAGGAACTTGCACCGGTAACGGCACTCCATGCAAGTGGTATGGTTTGTAGCGTGCCCGTAGCTGCAATAGATTGCGACGCTTCGATTACACTTGACTGGTTAACTATGGTACAATGGCCGGTGCCGTCACAGGAAGATATTTTATAGTAGTAAGTGGTGCCGTGAGCCAGATTGCCTCCGGTAACAGGCGACGAAGCGGTAAGAGAACTGGTGGTATTGAGAGTATTGATACAGTAGTTTGCAGGGTCGCTTAAAGAGGTATACAGCGAAGGCTGGCATACGCTTTTATAAAAACTAGTATCGGCGTCGTCGGCAAAAACCCGCGTGAAGCCCGAGGGTTCCGCAGTGTAGCCGGAATTAATCGTAGTGGTCATAATTTTGCCACCCGTGAGAACCGTCTTTGCAATGTCAACCCTGATCATAGTCAGCCAGTTTAAGAAACTGCCGTCCCAATCATTCGCATTCTTAGTATGTGAAGTTTTCTTTCCGTCGGAAATAAACCTGTCATTAACGCAGCAGCTAGCCGTCCACGAACTGGAGCCGGCAGCGGCA
This sequence comes from Nitrospirota bacterium, assembly GCA_015233615.1. Lineage (GTDB taxonomy): Bacteria > Nitrospirota > Thermodesulfovibrionia > Thermodesulfovibrionales > Magnetobacteriaceae > JADFXJ01. Next base: position 43,095 of record JADFXJ010000011.1, on the reverse strand, counting down.
CTATAGGTATACCAGTAATCCGGGTTAAATATGCCAAAGTACTTGACGTTGGGATTAAACCCGGTGCAGGGAGTAGTCGAAGTTCCACAGTCGGACGAGCTCGGACAACTGCTACCGACGCAGTCCGGGTAAGCCTGGTTATCCTTCATACTACCCGAATTGTCGAGGATGAGCATTAAATTAGGCGAAACTGCGGCCGTAACGAAGGGAGGTGTAGAGCAATAATTTGTCATGCCGCCTTCGACGTAACCGATACCTGTGAAAACTAACAGCGATATGAGAATATAAATGTAAAGTATCTTTTTCATTGATCTACACTCCCGATTCTTCTTTTTTAGGTGGTTTATAATTTAAATATGTTACTGCTTATCTTTATGTTACTGCTTATCTTATGCGATGGATTATTCATCGGGTATTGCGTAAATCCAGATTGTGATCTCTGCCGGTACCGGTGCCGTAGCGGCCTCTTCCGGTATTTTGTCCCGAATCCTTATACAAAATTACATTTGTCACAACTCCCGATTGATCGAAAAGAAGCTTCACTTTACTGCCCTTCGATATGTCGGAAAACGAGATCGCTGCACCGTCCACGGTAGAAAAAACTGCCTGGTCGGTATTATACGTTCTTTCGCCTATCACTAAATATTGAGGCGAGAGGGAAGTTTCGTAAACGAAACCTGTTTTGTCGCCGTTTTGCCTTATTGGCGGTGCTGATGCATTGCCGGTATCCAGACGTTGCTTCGAATTATACGCATAGGCGATATTGCCGGTTATCGTTATGATTACGGCTATGGCTATCGTTAAGACCAATTTAGTTTTCATAAGCATAAATCCCCCTTATTGTTATACAATTCGGTTATATATCTCGTTGTAAATAAGGCTCTGGCTTCCATGTTTCCATATCCTTTACGTTTATAGCCCTGTTTAACATTTTGTAAATCATATCAGAACCCTACCTTGGTGCTGTTCTGGTCGATACTCAGAGTTTGAGTGCCGCCGCTTACTGCTCGATTGGCGTAAGCGGTGTACAAGGTGGCAGAGCTGGTGAATATGATGCTGTAGGAATAATTAAGCGCATTCTGGTTACCCGGCTTAAAGGCCGGCAGGAATGACTGGATGCTTGTAACACCCGTAATGGTGGTGGAGGTCGCCGGGCAGGTATTGGTAGTGTCTTTGTAATAGCATCCGTTTTCGTTATAGTACTGCTCTAACAGCGCTCTTATCGACAGCAGGTTTCCCGATGCCTCGCTTCTTATGGATTTATCCTTTTGTCCAAGGTAAAGGGGCACCGCTATGGCGGTTAATATTCCTATAATTACTATTGTCACGAGAAGCTCCGTAAGGGTAAAACCTCCATCCTTTCCATCTTCGGATCGAACGGACAACGGCAACTCTCCCGTCGGAGACATTATAGTGGTCTGTATAGTGCTCTGCTCTTTCATGCTGTTTACCTCCATATATGTGTGTATATGTATATATACATTGATAATGTAACGTTAACGTAACACAAAGGTTCGTGTATTTTCTTTCATCAAGCGTCTTTTCCATCATTATGCGTCTTTAACCATAATCCGGTACGGCTGCGCAAAGCGTCGGCGGAGTTGCCGGATTTATTCGGTAACGCGAAATAAATATGTAATCTGGGCGTTTTCACTTGGGTTGTTTATTTTTTGCGATAATGTGACCACGGTGTATATCATGTAGATTGGTGACGTTGTCCCTGATTGCTCCGTATCCGTTATTTTCGAATATACCCGGTAATTACCAAGGTCTGAAATTATATCCGGGTAATTTGTCGGGTCCGTGCTCGTTGTATTTGCCTGGCTCGCGGTGCAGTTTGTCCACTGGTACGTGCCGGCCGAAGTGAGGGTGGACTTGGAGAGCTTGTCATAAATGCAATTAGCTCCGTTGGTAGTTTGGATTGTTCCAAAACCGGGGGTCATAGTTGTAGGGTAGCCAGTCATGAGGTTCATCATATCTTCGGACGCCCCCTTGCCGGCGTCAAGTGCGGTAGAGTAACGCTGCATAATGCCGGATATTTTCGACCCCTCTATGACCATAAAGAGCAGGGCTCCGCTTAGAGCCAGCCCAATAAGAGCAAAAAGCATGGTTATCACCAGGGCAAAACCCTCCTCCCTGCCCTTTCTGTCATTGTCGCGAAACTTGTCCCCGGCTACGACCGGGAAGCGGCAGTCCAGTTCCTTATATATTTTTTTATTCCATTCAGGATGCAACGTTAAGTTTCTCATATTGCTTACCTCTTACATACCTCTATTTTCACAGGCTGTTCAATTTTATGTTTAATTTTACTACCTTCCACCTGTAGTGCTGCCAATTCGACAAACGCGTGAGGTCATAAGTTTTAAGAGTAATGCCGGCGTCGCCAAGGGTCACGGTATTGCTCCCATACGTAAAATTCGGGTCATACTGACCTTCGTGGGTCAGGATGAACACTTTTACCTGCTTGAGATTATTCCTTATTTTAAGGGCCGTGGCAGTATCGGTATCGGTTCCAGAACGCCATGTAACGGTACCGGTGGTGCCTATATCTATACCCAGGGCTACCTGAAAGTCCATAACGCAATCCATGATGGGCAACTCGGTTCTTATATATCCTCCGCCGGTGCCTGTGCCATAATAAGCGGGGTCAATTAATCCCCTGTAAAGGGAATATGAACTTGGATGGCACTGTTTGGGGTACGGCGGCGAGCAGTTTGGCGTCGGGCTAGGTAGTGGCGGGGTAGATACTATGTTACCGGGACATTGCCTCTGCAAATAGTAATCGACACGATTGAATGGCATTGTAGTGGAAGTTGACGTGTCTATTCCGTACAGGAGATAAACCTGGCCTGGGGGAGGAGTTGGCAGCGCGACTCCGGTAGGGTAAAAGGACGTCGATGGGGATGCCCCCGATTGCATCCACTGCCAGGTTACACCATCGGAACCTAGTTGTAGTTGCCGGGTCGCCGATAACACTATCATCCTATCACCACTATTAAAGTCCCACTTGGAGTCACTCCAGGCCTTGTTGACGCCTGAATTGTACCTTACCGTCCACTTTCTATTAACGTCGAGCCTTCTTGCCAGGAGGGATTTAATTATAAGCACGTCCGAGTCATCGTTAGTGTTGGTACTCTCACCGGGATTTGTATTGTTGGAAAGAATGATGGCCCGCGGTTCCCATGGCTGGTCATTGAAAGTCGCAGGGTCCGGGGTGTACCGGGTCGGTATGTAATTATAATGTGTAGCTGTGTAAGCGGTGTTGTTAGCGGCTTCTGCGTACCAGACGCCGGCAGCGGAAAGCAACGGCGAGCAATTTTCCGACGTATTAGGCGGTACAGGTGTGCAAGCTGTCGTCCCAAAAGAACTCTCCGGAAGACCGTAACCGGCCATTTCGAGATCGTACCTGAGTAATTCGAGGCCTAACAGGTTCTCTATCTGCGTTTCCGTTGACTTTGTCTCCATCTTGAAACTTCGCGAAAGAGTGATAAAAGATGAAAAGACGGCACCTAATATGGCGGCAAGAATAAACATCGTCACCAGCAGCTCCGTAAGCGTGAAGCCTGCTTTATTGCCAAAGATTTTATAAATTCCAAAATTTTTCATGATAAAGGCCTTATTATAGTTGTTGTGACGTACGAGAAGGTTTCATTTTTAAACAGCCAGGTAACGACTTCGTCAAGCCTCACGCTGCCGGTACCGGCCGGAGTCACCGACCTGCATATGTTAAAAGTAATTGTCGCGTTTTTAAACTGCCTGGTAATATTGACGGTGCCCGTGGAATTCGGCACGCATGGGTACTTTGCAGGCGGGGAGGCCTGCAGTGAGCCTGCCGATACTATGGCGCTCAGGTCGCCGGTGCCTTTAGCGAGAAGCCGCTCGCTGTCGATGTCCTCCTGGCCTACCTTTACGCCTTCGTCCCTGAGGAAATTCTTCATGTTGGCGTCGTTGACCAGGATTATGGTCTGAAGCAGTCCAAGCGTGACAATCGTCAGAATCACCATGGACACCATGGCCTCAACCAGGGAAAACCCCCCGTTATCCAAATACTTATCTAAGTGAGCATTCACCGATGTTATACACTCCATTTTGATTGGCATCGCACCACTTGCCCATTTTTATAAAAGTCGTATTTACTACTAAACACGAGTATTCCGGATAGGACGTATCATTACAGTTCGGGGATGTGTCGGCCGGCCTGCAAGCGCTAAGGTTACTATCGCTGCATGAAGAGGATGTATCGCACCCAAAACATTTTGCGTAGATTTCTATAGGGGCGACGAAGAGTGGGCTGGGGGGGTTAGGGTCAAGGGCCAGCATCCCCTTGTCGTCGAAGGTAACGTTGTCTATCCAATATAAGGTGTATAACGCAGCAGCGGGTGCTACCGTCACGGGTGTAACCGTCGGCTTTACAAGAGTGCAGCCGTTGGTGCCCGTACATAATCCCATGCCCGCGTCTCTGATTGAGCCGTTTGCAATGGTAGCCCCATTGGCAGCGTCCGTCCGCATCTCATAGCTTGTGATGTTATAATTTCCAACAAGCGAGATATTATTCCAGTACAATCCGGCGTACAACTTATCTGACATCGCCCGCATCCGTATCTCCGAAAGATCGGCGTAGAGCTGCTTTATGGTTAACTCGACGTTGCTTTTCGTGGTCTGCCCGGCAAACTGATACACGAGCAACCCGGTGAGAATGCCGACGATGGTCAACACCACAAGTACCTCGATTAACGTAAAGCCATTACCGTTCTTCATAAAGGTATCCTCGGAAATCCACATTTCCAGCATCGGGGCCAATTCGTTATTTGCGATATTATTCGCGACATTAAAACTTTATTATAATATCATATCCGGCCGGTTTTTGTAGCAGTCGGCTTTCCACTTCTTTGAGCTGATTTAACTATAGCACCACTATCGTGAAAAAATCGTGAATATTTATATATATTTTATCTTTTAGTGCTCTTGCCTTTTGCCCGGGGTCAAAGTCATGATAATTTTAGGCTCTTTTGGCGTTAAATATGCGTGCTATTGTCGATATCGCGACAAGGTGGCACGTGGAGACGCAGAGGACACGGAGTTTGCTTTTCTCCGCTTATACGCGGAGACTATCTTCTCTATTGTCGCACTCATCATGCGCCTACTCATCGATTAGGCGCCTCTTCCTTGAAAAGGAAGAGGCGGGGGAGATGGATGCACTGTCTTATGCCGGTTACCACCATTTATCAGGCTAGCCACGGCAGTTCGGACTTTTGGGCAATTGCAATACGTTGACACTATGACTACGATGGAAATTCAACGACATGTTTGTTCCACATATTCCTTCTACGATGGAGAACAAATTTATCGTAGCCGACGTGTTCTTCCTTCTTTAGCGTTTTTATGTTATAATTATACATGAAAAGTTTGCTTATATTCTTTTTTCTGCTGTTTTGTATGATCAATGGAATGGCAGGAGCTCTTAACGCGGCCGATTCTTCTTTCACGCAGGCGGACAGAGAGCGAGCCATCAGACTTGAAGTCAGGCTTGACGAAGGGTTAAAGGCCACCAACCAGAGAATCGACGACCTGAAAGAATCGATGAATAACGACATTAAGTCATTAAGAGACTTATCATACGTAATATTAGGCGGTATATTTGTCCTTATTACGTTTGTGTTATGGGACAGGCGCACAACACTTGCGCCGGTCGTAAAAACTACAAAGGAACTCGAAGAACGTACTACGAAAATAGAACACGTGATAAAAGAGAAGGCTGAGAAAGACCCGGAACTGAAAAAGGCCTTAAAACACGCCGGCTTGCTTTAACATCCAAAACGTTTCCCCCCCCCATGACTTGATGATTACAGGTTATTTCCTATCCACTACTTTTATGGCTGCTTTATAGTAACGAATACTTTTCCTTTAATTATCGAAAGCTAATAGCGTATACGTTTTTTACTTATCGAAAGTTAATCACTCATGTTACGCAAAGGCTCTATTAGCATTAAATATGCGTGCCGTTATAGAATGCCAGTCACGCTATCGGCCGCCAATACACGTCTAAACGGCTCTGCTGACAACGCTCCTGCGCCCGACTCACGGACAATGACGGCAGCCGTTTAGTCCTTGCCGTCTATACATATTTCAGGGGGGGGACATTGCTTCACAGGCAGCGTGCCGCCGAAGCGACCCAGACCCAGGCAGCGGCGCAGTATCGGAGCGTCGTGCTCACCGCTTTCCAAAACGTGGCCGACACTCTGCACGCCGTAGCCTACGACGCCGACACCCTGAAAGCGGATGTCGCCGCCGAGCGTGCCGCTAAGAGAAGTTTTGACATCGCGCGTTCCCAGGTTGAAGGCGCAAGCATTTGATAAAACGGGTAAAAGTGGAGTGTTTGAAGCGGCGGGGTAAGAAATGTAGCAAAAGGGGGGGAACTCCTGGTAAAAAACATCTGTTAAAAATTCTTGACAAAGATGTGATGATAGATGATATAAAAACGATATTGTTAAACTATCTTAATATCGGTCCCGTGGAATGCCTGGGCCGCAAAACGTAGATCGAAGTCGCCTCTGAGGTTATTTGGGCGGGCGCGACCGAAGCAACTCCGTGCCTAAGCGCAGGGCGTGCACGCAGTAAATAACCGGGCTGCTGTTGTACTTATGGCTAAAGGTGGTGTATTATGGACGAGTCAAAAAAAGAGATTACCAGAAGAGAAGCGATGAAGAGGATAGCTCTTAAAGGCTTGGCAATGGGGTCGCTGATGGTCGGAACAAAGGTCTTTGCCGCACAGGAGGCCGAAGAGATTATACGCTATAACAGCCATGCCGAGGCCGGTGAGCAGGAAAAACCCACGACCTATGCCGATTACACGAGCTACTCAAGCAGCCATACGTATTCGAGTACTTTCGACAAGGGGAATTACGCAGATCAATATTCGTCAGCCTTTCGCCCCTATGGCTCCTATTACTATAGCGCTAACTACGGTAGTGCTATGTATGGTAGTTACGGCAGTCATAGTTACTTCAGCCAATATAGTAGTATGTATGATCGGCAATATTGGAAATATAGCAGCTTTAATTACAGCCGCTACTATTTCCATGGCGATATATATCCGTAATTGCTGAAATGGCTAATATTCTCCTCACGCAACGCTGCACCCGCTCATGCCCTTACTGCTTCGCCAAAAAGCACATGGCCGGCTCACCCCCCGACGATATCCTCTCTTGGGAAGACCTTATATATCTCGTAGACTTTCTCCAGTTATCCGGAGAGACCAGAGTACAGTTTCTGGGTGGCGAACCGACTCTTCATCCGGATTTCATAGACTTTTGTCTTTACGTGCTCAGGCGGGGGATGGGTGTTACCGTATTCACCAACGGGATGTTGCTTCCCGACAAACTATCGGACGCAGTGCGGAGATTTTCAGGGATACGCGAGGACCGGCTCAGCTTTGTATGCAATCTGAACCACCCGGAGCATACCCCAAAGAGCGAATCGGTATTGGTGGCTGATTTTCTGGAGGCCTTTGGCAGGCGCATCACCCCCGGATTCAACATCTACCGCAATGATTTCGATATCGACTTCCTTTTCGATTACATCAATCGGTATGGTCTTGGAAAGGGAATCAGGCTCGGTCTTGCGCATCCCATCCCCGGCACACGCAACATGCATATTAAAATAGCAGACATGGCGATTACGGTTCGGCGGCTTATGTCGTTCCGCGATAAGTTCGAGCGCCACAGGGTCAGGCCCCTGCCGGACTGCGGGTTCCCGATGTGCCACTTTACGACCGAAGACAAAGGGTGGCTCTACAGGATGACGGGCGGACGTTTCCAGTTCGGCTGCTCGCCGGTCATAGACATCGGCCCGGACATGTCGGTCTGGTCTTGTTTTCCCCTCTCCGCACACCACAAAAAGTCCATCTTCGAGTTCGATTCCATGCGTGATGTGTTTGATTTCTACCATGAACGCCACCGCTCCATACGGGTCGAAGTGGGCGGCATATTCGGGGAATGCGACGACTGCCGCTTTCGTGAAGATGATATCTGCATGGGAGGCTGTGCCGCACATGCACTGTCAGCCTTCGTCAACGAAGCCAACGTAAGGCTTCCGGAATTCTACCAATGAGTCCCCATACCCTCGTCGTCGATTACCACGAAGAACTCATCAAATCATTTAATGGCGCCGCTTTCGTCGTACGTACCGGCAACTTCGCGCTTGCGTCTGAGATTTACAAAACGGTTCATGACGCCAATTCGCTCTTTGCTATAAAGGTCTCGTCCGATGCGCGTCTTGCAGAACTGCCCCTTTCGGAGGAGCACAGGGATATCCCGATGGCCCTTTATCTGGCTGAAGCGGGGAGATACGCAGACGTGGACAGCGTGGTCGAACGGCTGCGCGGATTCAACAGCCGAATCTTTTTCCCCGCCGACAAAAGCTGTAATTTAATATCATGCCGCATACTGTCATCCATGGGGATAGCCACGGGCCTTTACTTCACGGGTGCAGAGCCGGACTGGAATGCCCTCGCGGACCTCGCCGCCTACACCATGTATGGCAAGAGCCCTCATGCGCCCATAGAACCTTTTTACTATCTGCTGACCCATTACAACCAGGCGGAGAGCAACTCATGGCAGGCCGTATTTTTCAATAATCCGCAATACTATCTCCATCTGTCGAAAGACGGCCAAATCGCACTCCGTATGGAAGACATTGAATCCGGAAACTTCATTGCGCATGATATTGCCGACATCCCCTCGATAACCGAAAACCCGGCATTTCAGGATGCTCTCGAATCATGGCGGGAGTTTTTTCTCAAGGCCGAGGGCTGCGCCTACTGCGATGTATGGAGGGTCTGTCTTGGAGAGTTTGAAGGCGTATGCAGCAACAAGGAAGATGGCTGTAAAAAGTTCTTTCGTGAAATGCTTGCCGCGGCAGAGGAGCACCTGAAGGTGCTCCGAAACAGGAGGGCGTTGTGGCAACCATAATCTTAAAGCCCACCGAGAATTGCAACTCCAACTGCCTGTATTGCGACGTGGCGCGTAAAAAGCGCAAGGTGCGCACCATGCCTCCGGAAACGCTCGGAATCATATTCGAAAGAATAAACGAATATCTCACGGATAAACAAGAGGAAGACATTCACATTATATGGCACGGCGGCGAGCCGTTGTTGCTCGGGCCCGACTATTTCGAAAATGCATATCGTATGCAGGAAGAGACCTGCGGCGCCACTAAAGGCCGGATATGCCATGCCATACAGTCAAACCTTACGGTATTCAGCGAGGCATTTGTACCGGTCTTCAGAAAGCTTGGCATCGATCAGATAGGGTCGAGTTTCGATCCTGTCCCCCACGTCCGCGGTCGCGGCGTGGAAAAGCCCGACAGCGACACTTACAACAGGGCATTTATGAAGGGTGATGCACTGTCAAAGAAGCACGGATTTTCCTCCGGGGTAATCTATGTGGTAACAAAAAAAAGTCTTCAAAAACCCCTCGAACTATTTCACTATATGGCCAATCTCAAGATCGGGAGCGGTTTTGACTTCCACCCGGTTTTGATAGACGACTCACGGAAAAAGGATCTCGCAATCACCCCGAAGCAGTTTGTGGAATTTCTCGGAGCGATCTTTCCCGTCTGGTGGGAGCACCGCGAGAGATACCCCGACGTTAACCCTTTTAAGTCGTATTTAACCCTTATCGATGAGCGCAGACAGTCCCTTGTTTGCAGCGACTCGGGCAGATGTGCATACAGCCATATCAATATCGCACCGGACGGGAGTCTTTCCCACTGCGGCCGCTCCTCGGATTGGGGAGTGCTCGACTATGGAAACGTGGAACAAAAGAGTTTCTCCGAAGTAATGCTGGACGAGCAACGCAAAGCACTCCTTGTGCGGACCGAACTGCTCCGCAACTCCGGCTGCGGCAAGTGCCGATTTTGGACCATCTGCCACGGCGGCTGTCCGCTGGATTCGTGGTTCACCCACAAGGATTTCAGGCACAAGACGAACTGGTGCCACGCCAAACGCGGCTTTTTGGAACGCTACTTTGAACCGGTAACGGGATTGAGGTTTGAACCCTTCGATGAAACACGATAATCTCTGGATAAACCCACTTGGAGGGCTTGGCGACGCACTGATGCTCTCCGGAGCATTGAAACTCGCGTACGATTGCAACCCTGATAGAAAATACAACCTCATACGCCGCACAAAATACCTGAGCATTCTTGAGGGCCACCCGGCGCTTGACGCCGTCGGCTTCCCGCCAAAGAATGCGGAAATTATCGATACCGGCTACTGGTCGAGAAAAGAATACGGCACGGAGCGTGCCTTTCAGATACTCGCTTCCATTTTCGGTTTGTCCGTGCCGGTGGAAGAAAAACTCTATATGCCAGGAGTGCCGGAGGATGTTCCTCTTTTTGCCGACATCCCGTTTGGGAAGAACAACGTCATCATAGCCCCCGCCTCCGACTCACCAAGAAAAGAGATGGCTATAGGTTATTGGGTGGATTTGGTGAAGATGCTGAGGCGTGACGGGTGCTTTGTGCTTCAGGTTGGGAAGATGAATAACAAACATATACGCGGGGCGTACTCTTTGCTCGGCCTCACCACGCCCCGGCAATTGGCCGCGCTGGTAAAGCGATGCGATATGGTGGTGACACCGGACAATTTCATCATGCATCTGGCGCATCTTACAGGTACGCCTGCCGTTGTGCTGTGGGGACCGACAATCGCCGAAACATACGGCTATCGGGGACATGTGCATCTGAGAGCGGTTAAGGAGTGCGCGCAGCGCGCCGGATGCATAGGGCCGAAAAACAATGCTTATGCCCGACTGTGCGAACGAGGGCCAGGGGAGCATTGCATGAACAGGATTGGGTCGGAACTAATCTACGAAAGAATAAAGGAGAAAATATGAAAACCGCGACAGAACCAAGAACGAAAGGCTATTTCCCGGAAGTGTATCACTCTGTCCGTATATTGGCGGTAGTGTGTGCCCTTATCTTATCTTCATGTGCTACAGGAAATAATTATGCAAGCGACTATTACGTTGACATGGTAAAAAAAGGCGTCGATTTCTTAAAACAAGAAGAATATAAGGAGGCTATTAAAGCCTGGGAAGCCGCCCAGGCGGCAAATCCCAACTCAGACGCAATAGCGTTCAATTTAGGCATTGCCGAGGAGAAATTATACAATTACGCCAAGGCGGCGTATTGGTATGAAAAAGCATATCTGATACAGGTCAAAGACGGAGTGTCAAAAAGTTCGGCCGGCCTCACGTTGACTTCCGTGCAAGCAGCGAGGAATTTCTGGGCGGCCGGCGAAATGGATAAGGCTAACCACTATGCAGAGCTTGGCTATAAACACTATCGTGAAGTTGGTTACGACTCATTGAATAGTGAAGGCAAACCAGATAAAAGCCAGTCAAACAAAATCGCTGCAGAAAGTGCAAAGGAGTTACTCGACGGTTTGCAATCCATCCCTTTAAAACCAGTTGAAACGCCGGTAATGAAATCGGGCCCGGCCAACAAGAAATACGTAAACAGCCTCGGCATGGAGTTTGTCTATATCCCGAAGGGTGAATTCATAATGAGCGACGTGAAGGGCGTGAAACAAAAAACAGCCCTGGCCGAAGGCTATTGGCTACAAACGACGGAAGTGACACAGGAACAGTGGAATAGAATCATGGGAACGAATCCCAGCATTTACCATGGCAGGAACAACCCCGTAGAGGGAATAAGCTGGGATGATACGCAAAAATTCATACAAAAGCTGATCGATAAAGAAAAGACAAACAAATATCGTCTCCCTACCGCGGCTGAATGGCAATATGCGGCACAGGCAGGTACCGGGACAGAGGCGCCTTTCGGCAGCGACAAGGATAAAGCCGGGCAATACGAATGGTTTAACTACAATTCCGGCAAAAGAACGAATCCCGTTGCAACCCGCCACCCAAACCAATGGGGCTTGTATGACATGCTGGGTAACGTTAGTGAATGGGTGCAGGATGCACGTGCCGACGGGAAACATTTTGATCTTGGCGGCACGTGCTACGGAGAAATTGCGAACCTCAGTTCATCGAATTACCACGTTGACCACCCGTCAACAGCGTCTTTCCGGGATACCGGCTTCAGAATAGTTTTTTCCGCTTCTTTCCCTTCAGAGGAAGATTACTGGTACCAGAAAGCGAAGGAAAGCGATTCGCTGGATGACATTAAGGCATATTTCAAGAAGTACCCTGCCGGTAAATATAGAGACCAGGCAAAGAAACTATCAGAAAAAATTGAAGCGGATTTGAAAGAAATTATTTCGAAACTCGAAAAAGATATGGTTTTTGTCAAAGGTGGGTGTTATCAGATGGGGAACACGTTTGGAGATATTGATATAACGGATGCGAAGCCTGTACATGAGGTATGCGTGGAAGATTTTTGGATAGGGAAGTATGAGGTGACACAGAGGCAGTGGCAGAAGGTGATGGGGAGTAATCCGTCTGGATTCAACAATGGCGACAACTATCCCGTTGAGAATATAAGCTGGGACGATGCGCAAGAGTTTCTTAAGAAGCTAAGCGGGATGAGCGGCAAGGGGTATCGGCTGCCGACGGAGGCGGAGTGGGAGTATGCGGCGAGCAGCGGTGGGAAAGCGGAGAAGTATTCAGGAGGAAACGATATAGACAGCGTGGCGTGGTACGATAAGAATTCAGACAAACAAACGCATCCTGTAGGGCAGAAGAAGCCAAACGGGTTAGGGATATACGACATGAATGGTAATGTATGGGAGTGGGTACAGGACTGGTACGGGGAGAAATACTACGGAGAGAGTCCTAAGGATAATCCTAAAGGGCCTTCAAGCGGTCAAAAGAGAGTGCTTCGCGGAGGTTCGTGGTTCCACACGTCTCAGATTGTGCGGGTGTCTTGCCGCAACTGGGGCAAACCTGCGTTTCGTAGCAACAAAGAATACGGTCTTCGCGTGGCGTTTTCTTCCAAGTAGTTGTATTGTGGATTCCGGTTTTCTGTATTCAGGGAAATATCGGGCACAGGTTGTGTTACGCCGGCTCCGATAGTCCTGAGCGCATTCGCCGTGCGCAACCGAAAAGGAGATGGATTCCGGCTTTTGCGGGAATCCATCCTTTGTATCGACTGCCATTGTATATAAACTGCCACTTAACTGCCGCTATAATACTTTATTATTGGCCGTAATACTTTTGTTAACTATTACCGGAAATTGCCCGTACTCGTAAAACTAGTTGCAAGCCTGCTCTATTTCTGGGTACGTTTTATCCTTTACTACCAGCACCGAGCAATGGGAGAGTGCGACGACCCTCTCGGCTACGCTTCCCATCAGGAGTTTTTCTATGCCAGTCCTCCCATGGGTGCCCGTGAGTATGACGTTTATATCCCGTTCCTTTGCCGTTTGCAGGATAGTCTCGTAAGGGATGCCCACCGTGGCTAGTTCCTGCATTTCGACGCCTTCCTTGTTTGCCGCCACCTTCACTTTTTCGAGGATAGCCTTAGACTCGCCCAACTTGTCACTGGAGGACGCCACCGAAAGTGCAGTGAAAGTCTTCACATGCGGACACCTTTTAGCCATGTTTATGGCCTCTTTTTTGGCCGCCTCGCTGAATCTCGATCCATCGGTGGCAAGCATTATGTTCTCGCCTTTTATGTTGGCCTCCTTCGGTACAACGAGCACTTTGCACGGAGCATAGGCTATGACCTTCGCGGTTACGCTGCCCATGAGAACCCTCTTCAGGCCGGTCATTCCACGCCTGCCCATTATAATGACGTCACTCTTCTTATCGATAGCCTCCTCGATTATCCCCTTGTACGCATCGCTGGTTCTGCGCACCACTATGTCGAGCTCTACGTTTTCCTCTGCCGCCTCTTCCCTGAGATTGTCGAAATAATCCTGCATTGCCGTGTCGGTGTGCTCTACGAAGGTTAGCCCCCCCGATTCGAAACCGTCGCTCAGACCCAAAACGTAAAGCATCGTAAGACGTATGCCGCACGACTTTGCCAGCAACATCGCCTCTTTTATCGCTCCATCGCTGTAAGGTGAGCCGTCTACGGCTAAAAGCAGTGACTTGAGCTCGCCCATAAGCTGTGTCTTGTACATTACATCCATGTTGGAGACTGCTTCCATTGTTTTTTACTCCTCCTGGTCATATTTTTTCTACTTATTTTTCTGCTTACTTTTATCTTTCAGCTTACTTTGCTACTTATTTCCCGACGCTGACGGCTTCGGCTTTCCCGGCCAGTATCCTTCGTTCTGCCATAAACCCCTGGAAAAGAGCCTTCAATACTATAAACGCTCCAATAAACAACGCCAGAATCATAATCGCAAAACTCGTCGCCTTGAACACTTTAACCATCTCTGCGGACATTTTGCTTATAAGACCTAGTTGCGACATGTAAACAGGCACCATCAGGGCACGGCTGAATAACACGATGAGCATTATAGTGGCCATGACAACCTTTATCAAAAACGGCTTTACGTAAGTCGTCCCGATCGCTCCGAGCTGTATGCCAAAGAGAGACCCGGCAAGGATTATCATGGAAAGCCGTATGTCCACCATCCCGTGCATGGCATATTTGAATGAGCCTCCAAGACCCATGACGAAGGCGATGACCAGTTCGGTCGCCGAGGCCATAAGACCGGGTACGCCCATGACGTATATCATCGAGGGAACACCTAAGAATCCGCCAACGGCTATCGTCGCCGCCAGCATTCCCGTGGCAAAACCCAGAGGAAGAGTGAAAAGTATCGAAATGCGGGCGTTCATACTTTTAAAATAAACCATCGTTCCGGGAATGTTGATGGATTGCACCCACTTTGCAAGCGGCGTTACCTTCTCTTCTTCGTCCGACGTGCCTTCCCTGAGATTTTTCAGGACGTCTTTGAGTATTATCCCGCCTACGATACCCAGGACGAGCACGAAAGCGACGCTGACGTAAAGGTTCGAACCTGCGTCTCCGAAGGCGGCCTTGATTTTTTCCTGTAACCCCGCGCCGTATAGAACCCCGGCCTCAGCAGAAATGCCTATGACTACGCCAAGCTTCACGTCCACCTGCCCGTACCTGTAACGTTTCATGGAGCCAATCAATGCCTTCGGGAACTTGTGGCACATGTTGCTGGCCACGGCAACCAATCCCGGCACTCCAAGGCTCATCATGGCGGGAGTGAGAACGAAAGCCCCACCGGAGCCAATGAACCCGCTTACGAGACCCCCGATAAACCCGACTATGAATAAATAAACAATCTTCGTTGTATCCAGATCAATGAAACTTGTCGCCTGCGCTGCTAAATCATGCATAGTGTTATCACCTCTTTTGTTTTTTTGCGTCGATACCAATAATTTCCCAAAAACCACCTGTAAAACCACCATGGAAGAATGAGAATACAAACGCCGCGATTATAGGAAGAAAGGCGTATACCCCACCCTTGGAAAACAGCTCGTTGATCTCGTGCTGCTTTTCGTAAAGCAACAGGTAAAGAGCTATGCTGATAAGACCCAGTATAAGCGTCTTATTGTAAGGCTTCTTCTTTAAATTGCCGTAATTGTCTGCCATAATTTACTTTCCTCATCGGTTCTTTCTTCGATTTCCAGTTATTAATCTACTCAAACATAATCTGCCAAAATCTACCCAAACATAATCTGCAAAGAACTACCTCAGGGGTAAAACCAGTTTCCCAAAAACTTAAAATGCATCATAGTGTTTGTATCCTCTTTAGTAAATTTAATCTATATTGTTTCATGCTGTTTTCATATAAAGCAATTACCATGCCAAAACGGTAACCGATTGATATTATTGGAAACACGAGATTATTTTACGGAAGGAGGATTTGGACGCAGTTTCATTGTGCAACATGGAGTAACAAAATGCCCTTTATGATTGGGTTTTTAACCGTTTCATAAAAACGCAACAGTGTTGCTAACTGCAACATGTCGTAATATAATTAACTATGTTCAGTTTTAACCGGGCATAAGACGGAAAATATATTCTTTTTCAGGCGGCTATTTTTTATGCAGCTTCTATCGTTAGCGGAACCACCACCGTGGCCGTTACTATGAAACAAGCCGTTTCAAAATAGCGGACACGGTCGGTATGCCTGTCTGTTTCAGGGCAACGAGTGTAATTCGTTGCCTATATACCAAGATGCAGTCAGAAGACCAACAAGGTGGCAAGGAGAAAGCGACACAGGCGTATCCCCCTACCCCCCGTGAGGGGGGTAACTCGTTACGTACGTCGAGGAGCTTTCGACGATGAAAGCGGAGTTAATCGAATGAATGCAACGTGGTATTAGTACCCTTTCCGTCTTATGGTGCTGCCCGTACTGATAATCCGTTTTAATAGTTTTAGCTACATTTAATCCTTCATGGCTAAACCCCTTATGGCTTTAATCGCATTCTCTACATTTAAACTCTTATGGCTGAACCCTTACGATCTATACTGAAACTTTATGACTAAATCCTTATGGCTGAACCCTTATGATCTATATCTATACTGAACCCTTATGGCTAAACCCTTACGACAAGTACCGGGCAGCTTGCGTTGTCTATTACTTTCTCGACGATGCTACCGCGCAGGAATCTTTCCAGCCATCCCATCTTACGGGAACCCATCACTATAAGATCACACCGTTCGTCCTCTGCCGCCTCAACGATTTTCTCCGACGGCTCGCCGTACTCCACTCTTGTCCTTATGTTGAGACGCTCGTCTTTCGTTTCGTTGTTGATATCGGAGGCTACCTTGTTACCATCCGAAGTCAGCAGTTGTTCAATATTTTTTACACCAACCAGGTTTATGTCCCCTTCATACTTCGGAAGGACTTTTACAACCGTAACCCAGCATTTTTCGTCGTTAGCCATCTTCAGTCCGGCCTTCAAAACTTCCCTGGAACTATCGATGGCGATTAACAGCTTTCTAAAATTCCTCATATCGATTCTCCTCCTTCGGATTTTCGTTTATTATGGAATATATAAAGCAGGAATCATGCCAGATTATAAATAGCTGATTTTAAAGGATAATATTTGGCTTTCTTGCCGGAGGTGTTTAGATATGTAACGAATGGTCTTGTGGAGTGTTTAAATACTGAACGCCGGTGAACGCAGTGGCGGCTTTATTCTTCCTTGAGGATTTTCCAGAGGCTGGTCCTCGATATTCCGAGTACCTCCGCCGCCTTCGACCTGTTGCCTCCAAGGACGTCGAGCACTTTTAGCACGTACTGCTTGTTTAGCTCGTCGATGGTCTTGATCTCGCCGATTTTGCCGACGTGTACCTGATCCGAAGCGGCACCGGAGGCTGATTCGGAGGCGGCACAGGAGGCGGCGGAGGATTTCGCGAGTTTTTGCGGAAGGCTTTCCGTTGTAATCAGAGACGATTGTTCGAGAATCAGGGCGCGTTCGACGATGTTTTCGAGTTCTCTGACGTTTCCCGGGTACGGGTAGTTTACCAGGGCTTCAAGGGCATCGATAGCGAAGCCGGTTATTTTTTTTCCGTAGCGGGGGCGGTGTTTTTGAAGAAAGTAGGCGCTTAATGCCCCGACGTCTTCGGGGCGCTCACGAAGCGGCGGTATGTATATCTCCATGACGTTGAGCCTGTAATACAGGTCCTTGCGGAATCCCCCGCTTGAAAGAAGCGAAGGAATGTCCTTGTTCGTTGCGGCTATGATTCTGACGTCGACCCTTACGGGCTTGACGCCTCCCACCCGGAAGAACTCCCCATCCTCGATGAATTTTAGCAGTTTTGCCTGAATCGAAGGCGACATCTCCGCTATCTCGTCAAGAAAAAGAGTACCCGTATCCGCTATTTCGACGAGGCCGTGTTTCATTTTAACGGCGCCGGTGAAGGCGCCCGGTTCGTGACCAAAGAGCTCGCTGCTCAGGAGATCCTCGGTAAAGGTGGCACAGTTTAACGACAGGAAGGGCATCAACCGCCGCTCTCCCGTGAAGTGGATCTTTTTGGCAAAGAGGCTTTTTCCCACGCCGCTCTCCCCGGTAAGTAAAACGTTGCAGTCGGAGTACTTTATGCTCTCTATAAGCCCGAGTATCTCACCCATGCTATGGCTGTTGGCTATGATGCGAAGGTTCTTGTCCGGTTCCACGGAGGCTTTTAGCGCGGCGTTTTCCTTCAACAGCGACTTGTGCTTTTCGATCTTCTTTATCTTCATGATGAGTTCGTCGAGATCGAAAGGTTTCGTTATGTAGTCTCCGGCCCCTTTTTTCATGGCCTCCACGGCCGACTCGATGCTGCCGTAGGCGGTTATGACGATTACGTCGA
This sequence comes from Nitrospirota bacterium, assembly GCA_015233615.1. Classification (GTDB taxonomy): domain Bacteria; phylum Nitrospirota; class Thermodesulfovibrionia; order Thermodesulfovibrionales; family Magnetobacteriaceae; genus JADFXJ01. Next base: position 24,837 of record JADFXJ010000011.1, on the reverse strand, counting down.
TGAGGTCGCCATACTTTGCCGATACTTTTTCGAGCAATTCCATGCCGCTGAGTTTGGGCATTTTTATGTCCGCTATCAGGACATCAAAACTTTCGCTCTGGATTTTTTCCAGAGCATCCAGGCCGTTGCTTACGCCGGTTACGTCGTAGCCTTCCTTGCCGAGAATGTACAGGAGATGCTCCAGTGTGATCTCTTCGTCCTCTGCAACGAGTATTTTAAGTACCATAACCGTCTCTCCATACGGGAATAGTGATATAGAATGTGGTACCCTTGCCCTTTTCGCTTTCCACTTTTATGTCGCCGCCGTGTTTTTCAATTGTATTATACACAATCGCAAGGCCAAGTCCGGTGCCTTTTTCTTTCTTCGAAAAAAACGGCTCGAAAATTTTATCGAGATCCTCCGTGCTTATCCCGGTACCGGTGTCAGAAACGGCTATACCAATATTGTCCCCGTTCGTCTCCAGGTCTACAGTGACGGCACCCTCGCCTGCCATGGAATCGACTGCGTTCGAAAAAAGGTTGATAAACACTCTTTCCATTCGCTCCGGGTCCATTACGGCAGGCAAACCCTCCGGGGGAGCGTTAAGGGTAAAAGCGACGTTTTTTGTGTCGGCGGTGGCGGACACCATTTCGTATGCCTTCTGGATAACGTGAGAGATGTCCACGCTCCTTACGATCAGTTCCTTTCCCCGTGCGAATTCGAGAAGATCCCCGACGATGCGTTTTACCCTCCTGGTCTGGCCGAGCATTTCCTTTATCGTTTTTCCAATGTAAGGAGAAAAATTGTCCACTACCTCCCTGTCAAGTATCTGTGCCGAAAGATAAATATTGTTGAGAGGATTGTTAAGTTCGTGGGCCACACCCGCGGCAAGCGTGCCGATGGCCGCCAGTTTCCTGGTTTGGAGGAGTTCTTCGTTTTTCCTTCTGAGTTCCTGCTCCCTCTGAAGGATTTGGATAGACATGTCACTGAATTTTTCGAACAGCATGGTTATCTCATCCTTGTTTTTCCAGTTCGCCGGCATTATGTACCTGTCCGTGAAAACTCCCTTGCCGGCCTTTTCCACCATCGTGGCCAACACGTTAAGCCGGTTGGCAACGCCGCTGCTCATTAAGAACAGCAAACTGATGCCGACGATGAAAAAAACGGGTAAAAATATCAGTATGGCGTTTCGGGAGAGATTTATCGCGTGGTCTACGTCTTGCCGTGCCCCCTTGTCGAGTTCGCCCGATACCCTTATGATGGTCTCACCCGTCTTCCTGAGTGACTGGATTTCCCGATCGAGGGCTTTGAGCTCTTTTACAATGTCACTATCCGGCATAAGGGAGAAGGTCTCCTTGAGAAAGTCGCTGACCTTTTGGGGCTGTTCCATGAAGATTAATTCGATAAGGGGAATGAACTCGTGTTTCCTGCCGTTGACGACCCTCATCTTTTCCAGTTTGCCGGAGAGCTCTTTCGTATGCGAAACTATCCGGTTAAAACTACCCTCATAATCTTTAAGGAGCAAGCTCAGCGTGTAAAGCTTGCCGGTGGTGTCAATACCTGCGTTTTCGTTCAGGATCCCGTAGAGGTCTTCTATGTAAACGTGCACCTTTTCGATCTCGTCCTGCGAGCTGGAAGTCTTATAGAGGAAGAAGTTTTTCTCGTGGCGCCTTAGTTGCAGGCATTTACTACGTATGGTGTCGGTGGATTCGAGATAGAGTATCTCCTTTTTCATGCCGATAAAATTAACGTACTCGAAACCCGCCATTATTACAATCACCAGGGCGGTTATTAAAAACCTGAGCATGATGTTTTTTTTCAGGTACATAGATCGCTACCGGAACCTTTCCCGAAACCTTTCATCGCATCTTTCCTCTGTTTCTATGCTTGTCGCCGTCGGCGACCGGGGATCGGAATTTGGGTGTCCTTGGTTTCATCACACCAGCCAATTCTCGAATGTTATATCGTTGCCGGCAACCGTCTTTATTACATTCATCTTATCTTGCGTAACTAAGATCAGATTGTAAGCCATTGCCACGGACGCGATCCAGAGATCATTTTCCTGTATTTGTAGCTCCTTCGACGTGGTAGGATTCATCCATTCTTCAACTCTTTGTTTTTTTTTGCTACTCGGAAAACAATGATCGTATAACTTTGCCCGAAGTACAGAGTAACAGTTACGCGCCAGATTGGCATTTATATCCATATCACCCTGAGAATATTCGTAAACAACCTTTCTGAATCGCTCAAGTTTTTGCTTATCATAATCTGGTGGAGCTACCCGCACCCCATATTCAACCTCTCCAACGCTTATCGGGCACACGAGAATTTTTGTCCCTTCTGGGCGCTCTTTCATATGCTTATCCAGAGCCTTGCATTCAGTACTATCGTTACCGTCTTTCAAATCAGCAAGATGGCCAAGGATGTTTGTATCGAACAGATAATGCTTCATTCGCTTTCCCTTCCAAGGCTAATCAGATAATCAAGGAGCGCTTTATCATGAATCACAGGCATACGTTCCATGAGTTTTTCAGGCGTCGCATCCCTGAATCGGTCGGATATATAAATATGCAATGGAATCCATGATTCATCTTCTGGAGGTATGTATCCCGTAAATTTAAAGGGGACATGACGTTGGGGCCCCCAAAAAATGTCCAACACCTTTCTTTCAAGTCGGGGTGGAAGTTTATAAAGCTTCAGAATCTCGGCATCTATGCGAAGCAGAATCTTTTTAGCCTCAGATTCATCATTGAGTAAATCCAAAGAGTGAGTTTTACCTGACGTTTTGGGGACGGCTTCAAAGCTCTCTACTGCAGTGAGATAATCTCTAACAAGGGAATGAATAATTTGCCCGGAATCGGAGGATATTTCAGGGATAGGTATATTCTCGTAGACTCTTTTTGTAAGATCCCTTTCTAAAGTACGGGTATAAGTAAAAGCTTCAGCTACCGGAGAATTGAGCAATGCCGCCAATACTTCAACGGTTAAGGTTCCGGGTTTCGGCCAAAGAGCAAAAAACCTATGGCTTACAAATCGTCCTTCATTATCGATAATTGCCGCATATCTCCACGGACCTCTCAACATTATCGCTGCCGGAATGACAATTTTAGGTTTTGCCCAATCCAAATTCCATGCTTTACGTCGTCTGATATTTTCGTCAGTGGACATATAAACGGTTTTCCGTGCTACAAACTGATAGAACCCCTTGGTAATATGATATATACCGGGAACCGATCCGTCAAAGGATTCGTTACGAACTATCTCACGTAATTTTTCTTTACCCAAATTCGGTACGTATTGGACACCTTTTTTAATATCGGACACCTCGCCGAGTTTTCGATAGTGCTCCAAATATTCCCAGACTTCACGCGGCCAAGGAACTAAGAGTTGCCCATTCATTTTGTCATTGAAATAGGACTGCTGTACTTTATCTTCCCATGTAACCTGATGCCTTATGCTGAAACTTTCCCTGTCCCTATTTTCCACTTTACGATTTACGACGAATCCGTTACTGCGAGGTTCATGTTTACGCGCAACTATAACCGTTGTTTCCATATCCGAATGCTGAAAAATACGATATGGCAAATCGGTAATAGAAATAAGTTCAAAGTCGTCAAGGAGCATTTTACGTTCTTTCTTATAATCGTCCCCAATGACAAAAGAACGTGGAAGAACCATCCCGATTAAAGATTCCGCCGGTAATAAAGGTAAGGACCGCCTTAACAGCTCCGCGGGGAAAGGCGTCTTGGGTCTTCTTCCTTTAATGTTCTCGAATGGGGGATTGCCCACGAGTATCATTGTATTAGCCGCGGCATTTTCGAGATTTCTGCCTTCGAATACATCCGCGTTGTCCAAATGCCAACCGTTAGATTCGGGAAAGTCGGCAAGCATCAGACACATGCGGGCAACCTCAGTCGAAAAGAGATCGATTTCTATGCCGTGAAGATGGGAAACAAAGAATTCATGACGCTGCTGGCCATTCCAGTATTGAGGCAGAAAATCACGCATTCTTCTCATGGCTGCTATGAGGAAAATGCCTTGGCCGGACGTGAGATCCGTAGTGTTCCACTGCGCTGCCGTCAATTCTACCGATGGATCAGGCAACTCCTCAAAAGGAATCTGTGACAGGACGTAATCCGCGACATAAGACGGCGTGCTATGAATGCCGAATTCTTTGCGGTTTTCCGGGGTGACAAAAGTATTTTCGTAAATATATGCAAGTGTGTCTACCGATATATTTCTTAAGTAAAAGATACCGCATATTTCACGCCATATATCTTTTAGAATTTCATCGGGAAACTTTAAAGCGCCGGACGGTAATGACGATCCGTAATGATTGCTAACAGCCCCCAATGCATCATAAGGGGAAGAGAAATCGACATTCGAAAAACCTTTTATATCCCGTTCTTTGAACAGTTTTGCAGCCAACAACCTGAAAACGACTCTGAAAACCGCCGCGATACGTTCTTTTGAAGTATCAAAAAGCAGACTATCCTTCATTCGGTTTTCGGCGTTGTTTAGTATATCTCTTAGTAAATAGTCAATTTTTACCGCCGCTTGATTTTCCAATGCCGGAAGAAGTCCGATGTCAACAAAATCCAACTGTCGTGATGACGGTTTAGCAAAACCGGATTTTGCTCTTATGATAGTCTTAGGGGCCCACTCGCTTTCATGCCGAATTATGAATTCCGTCAAATCGACGGTTTTAAGTTTCATTTTACGGACAGGGTCTTTGTCGGTAACGGCCCATTGTTCGGTAACGCCATTGAGCACAATAAATACTTGTGGAGCGCCAAAAGCTTTTAGTTCCCTGGCAAGCTCAAAAGATGAATGATCTTTCCTTGCCGCCTGGATACCAAAACAGGCGGAACGGTAATCCGGCGGCTCCTGCCCGAAAATAGCGACGTCAACGGTGCGGTCAGTCACATTCGACGAAAAGAGATCTGCAAACCGGTAATCCGGCTTGATCAAGCCGGGCTCATACCCTATCTTTATGAAGGCATCGTTAATCTTGTGTAAAACCGTGTTATCTATCATATCCTGATGTCATATCTTGTTTCGCTTGTGTTTTGTTTGCGCTTCAAACGAAGCGTTTTTCTCACAGCGTATCCACGCGAGTATTCTTACATTTATGGCATACTCCAAAAATCTCCTTTTTCCGCCGCCGATTACATCTTAGACATTGTATAATATGTATAGTAAACGTCAAATGTATATATTTATATTATACCATTAAGTATATGTAAATGTGAACCATTATCTTGATCCGGGAATTCCCCCAAAAAATATCGTGAAGAAAGCCAAAGCCGGTATTGGCGGCATAAAATAGCAGGCATGCTTGCAGGGAAAGCGACTCGGGCGGGCCGTCTCGCCGGTGTCGTAGCGGCGGGGCAATCGCCGCCGAATCCGAATGCCTCACGGCTATCTGACGAGGGTACATGATAATGGTAATTGTCCCGGGTATCATCCGCTCGCCCTAAAAGGGCAAGGGCACCAATCACCCCCGCCTCTTTCCTAATAGGAAAGAGGAGCCAAAGGGGACTTCGCCCCCTTTTGAAACCCCCTTAAGGACCACATCGTTGTCCGGGGTTCATTGCTCTCGGCGCGCCTGACGTCGGGGGTCAAGGGGGCGAAGCCCCTTGCAGGTTGGGGTTTCTCAAGGGGAAGGGCAGAGTCCTTCCCCTGAGGCTCCCCTTCCTTTTCAAGGAAGGGGCGGGGGGAATGGATGCTTTGCGATTACTCGGCTCAACCCCTCAGGCCAACCCGACGCGAAAAGAGCCTTATTTTTTGGGGGAACCCCTGTTATCTCGATGCACGGGAATTTCAAAGTAGTATCGGCAGCCTCAGGCCGTCTGACTTGTCTGCGGCACCGTTCGTAAAATAAACACTTTCGCCTACACTGTTAAGAATATTAACGACTGATAATGTCCCGCCATTGGTAATGCTATTAGAATCAACGACTTACGCCTCTGGTATCATTATTGCATAATGTGAAGTAAAACGGTTCAAAAAGAAACGGCATCGCGGCAACTAACATAGCAGGAGGGAATACTTATGAAGGGTTACTGGAAGTTATTGGTAGTGAAGGGAGTCGGTGAAGGAAGCAGCCAAAAGAAGAAACATTCATACGATAACGCGACGGGTAAGGTTATATCGGAGGCCACGAACCCGTCCAATAGAGTGAGGACGTGATGTCGATGGAAAGAAAATCCGAGTTTAAAGTACTGATCTGTATAGACGGCTCGAACGACGCGCTGAGGGGAATGCGCTACGGTGCCAGGTTAAGCAGTGGTATAGGCGCCGATATAACTATATTCCATGTTCGTTCGGATGACCGGCCTGAAGCCGTTGGCGGCCAACCTCACGTCCAAAACGGCGACGCCGGTAACTGGGGTATGTCCGTACCGGAACTCCGGTACCTGGAGGAGGCCAGGGAGGCTCTTGTGAGTTTCGGCTGGATGAGCGATAACTGGAGCGAGGATATATCGAGGAGCTTCGATGGCGAACTTTTGGGAAACTTCCAGACATGCTACAAGTCACCTAACGGGCAGAAGATCAACCTGAAAATGAAAAGCGGACGCAACGTGGCCGCAGAAATACTGGACGAAGCCCAGGGTGGCGGTTATGGGTTGATAATCCTTGGAGCGTCGAAGGTCAAGCGCGGTTTCGGACGCTTTTTCGTATCCTCGGAGGTTCAAAAGGTGGTGGTACACGCACCGTGCTCGGTCCTCGTAGCAAGGGAACTCGAAGAGGGACATGGGCATATAGTGTGCCTGGACGGAAGCGAACGGGCCTACGAAGTGATGCTCAAAGACTTCACTCTGGCCAGTCTCTGCTCCTGTTCGGTTTCCCTCCTGTCGGTAGCCACAAAATCCGAGGATGAGGAGACTCACAAAAGGGTCATTAGCGAGGGTTTGAGGAGACTCAGGGAGGCGGGATTCGAGAGTCTGGACAACAGGGTGGCAATAGGTAACCCGGTGGAAGAGATCGTTAAGTATGGACGCAGGTACTCCGTCATAGTGGTGGCATCGGATGCCCAGGTAGGTTTAAGGCGCTTCTTTATGGGAGGCACTGCCTTTAACCTGGTATTAAACGCAGATAATTCCGTAATGGTGGTGAGATGAGAGAAAATAAAAACGGGCAACACAACGGGCAAAATAACGGGCAAAATAACGGGCAAAATAACGGCCAACATAACAGACAACACAAGACGTGGATGACTACAATATTCCCATTTCTTAAGTGGATACATGAGGTAAGAGATACGTGGAAAGGAGACTTCTTTGCCGGACTCACCGGAGCGGTGGTGGTGCTGCCCCAGGGCGTGGCCTTTGCCATGATTGCCGGCATGCCCCCTCAGTACGGTCTTTATACGGCCATGGTGCCGGCTGTAATAGCGGCGCTGTTTGGTTCGTCGCGCCACCTGATATCGGGCCCAACGACGGCCATATCGCTGGTTATATTCAGCACGGTGGCGGTCATGGCGGAGCCGGGCTCGGGACACTACATCGAAATAGTAATGCTTCTGACCCTAATGGCAGGCATATTACAGTTCTCTCTTGGGCTTGTGCGCCTTGGCGGCCTCGTGGACTTCGTTTCACATTCCGTCGTGATAGGGTTCACCTCCGGAGCGGCCATACTCATTGGAGCCAGCCAGCTCAAGCACGTCTTTGGCCTCAAATATAAAAACGTCTCCGGATTTGTCGAAAGCCTGAAGCGTCTTTACGAAAACATTTCCCAGTACAGCAGTTATTCCGTCATAATAGCCGTAATTACGTTGATAGTGGTAGTGGCCATACGCAAGTTCAGGCCGAAATGGCCGGGGATGCTCATAGGGATGCTTGCAGGCGGTATTTTAAACTACAGCCTGGGCTGGTATAAAATGGGAGTCCGCGTAGTAGGCGCTCTTCCCTCGCCCATACCGTCTTTTTCGATGCCGGTCTTATCTTTCGATACCATACATTCTCTGGCTTCTCCCGCAATGGCCATAGCGATGCTCGGCATAATGGAGGCAGTCTCCATAGCTCGCTCCGTGGCACTGAAGTCCGGACAGAAAATAGACGGCAACCAGGAGTTCATCGGCCAGGGGCTGTCCAACATGGTGGGAGCCTTCCTGTCCTCTTACGCGTCTTCGGGCTCTTTTACCAGAAGCGGCGTGAACTACTCCGCCGGAGCCAAAACGCCCTTCGCGGCCATATGTGCCGCACTATGGCTCATGGTCATACTTCTTTTCGTGGTCAAATTCGCGGCTTACCTGCCCATAGCCTCTATGGCCGCGGTCATACTGGTAGTAGCTTATAACCTCATAGACTTTCACCACATTGTAGCGACGGTGCGCCTGTCAAAGCAGGACGCGGCCGTAATGGGCGTTACCTTTATGGCGACCCTGTTTTTGGAACTCGAATTCGCCATTTACGTTGGAGCGCTCCTTTCCATTGGCCTGTATCTGAACAAGACGGCCAGACCCAAAGTGCAGCCGCGCATACCGGAGCCCGGAAGCAGGCAGTTCGTTACCGACCCCTATCTGCCTCAATGCGCACAGTTTGGCATTATCCGCATAGAGGGGGATCTGTACTTCGCGGCCATGAACCACGTGGAAGCAAACATATCCACTATCCACTCTTACGTGCCCACCCAAAACAAGATCCTCGTCATTGGCACCAGTATTAACCACATAGACCTCATGGGCGTGGAATCTATGGTTAACGTTGTCAAAGAATACAGAAGAAGCGGCATAGAAATGTTTTTCTGCAAGCTGAAACCCGAAGTGGTGTCGATGATGCAAAAGACCGGGGCCATAAACGAGATCGGCCAGGACCACATATTCGAGGGCAAAGAAGAGGCCGTCAGAGAGATCGTCTCGAACCTGGACAAGAGCGTCTGTGCCGAATGCCCCCACAGGGTATTCTGGGAATGCGACGCCAACAAACGGTGCACGGAAATAAAGATTGCAAAGAGTGCACAGTCGCTCGTTCCGAGCATGGCAAGAGCTTACTGATCGATTGTAGCGGTTTGATTGAGCCCGGCTTAATCGTGCCAGCTTTGGTTGGGGGATTCCCATGAGGGTGTCCCCCTTTTTACTTTTTTTCCCTCTTTAACAGAAATTCCGTGATGGTTAATTTCAGTGTCTTCAGAGCGCCCGACTCAAGGTTAAGTTCCGACATGGCCGATGCGTGTGCCTGTGCCCACAGATTGTCACTTTCCAGGTCACACGACACGGAGGCCAAATAGAGGCTAATCATGTAGTCCGCAAGCTGGATAACTGACCAGAGCTTCTTAAGCGGCCTGGTTTCCAATCCTTCGGATAAATGCACCTCCGGCACCTCCGCACCGTGGTGGTAACGTATCGCCTCGCATACCAATTCCGGTAATCCCCACTGGCGAAGCATTATGGCGGCTAAGGAGCAATGGTTCGTATAGTATTCACCGTCCTCGTGCTCGACGATGTCTTTATTCATCTTCAGGAACTTGTCGATGTCATAGTTGTCGAACTTGTTGAGCATCAGCACCATACCGCAGTCGTGCAGGAGGCCCGTCAGATAGGCCTGATTCTCGAATTCCTGGATTTTCGCGGGTTGCGGGCTTATGAAACCGTACTCGGAACCCTTTTTTTCGGCTATAAACCGAACTATCTCGGCATTTAACATGGAATGTTTCCAGAACTCGTCGCTCACGTGCTTTCCGCCGCCGAGAGCGTTTTGTATGGAAGACAGTACAACCGTCTTGTGGAATTCCTTTAATCCCAGTACCGCCATCGCCCTGTCAATCGTGCTGACCTTCGTGGAAGAGAAAAACGGGGAATTTGCCACCTTCATTACCTTGGTGGTGAGGGCTATGTCCTTCTTCACAAGATCGATAATCTTCTTCATGTCCGGGTCCGGCTTGTTTATCTCGGTGTCGAGTTCCATTATTATTTGAGGTTGGGGCGGGATGGATATGGACTTAACGAGTTCCTTTTTCTTTTCCACGAGTTCCCTGACGAGCTCTACGTTATCCTGGATCTTCCTGGCAAGGGTCTCCGGCGAAACGGTCTTGAGTATGTAGTCGGTGACGCCAAGATCGATGGCCTTTTTAACGGCACTGGCCTCGTTGAAGGTAGTATGCACGATAAAGGGCAGGAGTTTCATTCTGGGCTGCTCCCGTACCCACTGAAGAAGCTTGTAGCCGTCGAGCTTCGGCATCTCTATATCGCTTATTACAAGATCACAATCGCCGGTTGTGAGTAACTCCTGTACCTGTGTGCCATCCGAGGCCTCTTTTACCAGGGCGTCCTGCAGTACCTCCATGATCTTACTTATCAGAACCTTCCTGGCGGAGGGTGATTTATCGGCTATAATAAGGTTATATCGGGGGGATTGGTCGTCATTTATGGCCGCGGCGTCTTTTACCCCGACGTTTTCGGTTTGGAGCGCATCCTCTGCCATTACTTTTATTTCCTTCTCTCCGGGTACACGTGCGACAGTAAACTGTAAGTCAGTAAGCCATCAATATATATGATAAACGTTTTGGTAAGGGGATGTCCATGTTTATTACACGCTTAACGACAAAAGATTACCACGAAAGGCTCGAACAAGAGCACGAAACACACGAAAAAGGACCATTTTCACGTCGGCGTTCAGACCCGTCAGGCTTGCCGACCTTAAAAAAATAGAACATTCGCTAAATGTTTAATTTTACTCAACAAGATGGTCACCAGACTTCTCGTAAAGGCTGCCGACAATTATGCTAAACTCTTTAAACGTGTGCCCGATGCGCCGGAAAACAGGACTACGGGAAGCCCCGTAACCGGCACGTACGATACGAGAAAAAGCCGCTCGATATATTGAAGGAAAACAACGCTTAATAGCGATCACCAACGGAAGCAGGTTTCGTTATTATGCCCGAAGCGGTCAGAGGATTTTGCAATTTGGAGGCGTTGCCTGATTGCAATCATAAACGGCGCCCATACTTGTTATTGAAAGCGATGGTATGGGAAATGTTCGAATTACCAAGACGTCCTCCGAGCACCGGCCAAACGTAGTTTAAGTTTGTCGTACTGCAGGAGCCCAAACCGCCGTCGTATAAGAACACAAACCACGCGTCCGACGGGTAGAAGGCGTAGGTAGAGGACGTCCAGTAGATGTCGGAACGTACGTTGATAAAAGGATTACCGGGTGGCAGAGCCGGGTCGGATTGCTGATAGTCGATCAGGCTCTTTAACTCAATGGCATTTGGCAGGCGCCAGCCTCCGTAAGAAAGATAGTTGTTTACGTTGAGACATTTTACGTAATCTAAAGCTCCCTGCCAGGTGCAATAATTGTTGATGAAATCGCATTCGGTTGCAACGGAACCGGTATTACACGCGCTAACTAACGTTGAAGCATCCTGCATCCATATAAGGCCGGTAAGCCCGTCGGTTACAGTTTTGCCATTGTTTTTAAACCTCGGCTCCGGCCAGACGACGCCGGCTAACCAACCTGCATCCTCTCCCGTGGCCGAACAGGCAGCCTGAGTTGCACCTGTCAGTGTACCTGAACTGTCCCAGCAACTAGTCTGGCCGGTTTGAAACACTTCTGCGTTATTGTAAGCCGTTGCAGGTTGTCCCCCGCTCACCGGCCACACATAGGTTTCGTACATCTTTGTGAAGGCGTACTCATAGCCGCCATCCATGACAATATACCACGCAAATAACGGGTAGTCGACATATGTAGTGGACGACCAGTAGAGAGGCGACTGCACGTTGGTAAATCCCTGGTTAGTTAGCCAGTCATACAGGGTTGGCTGATTAAAATTGAACAGGGTCGTAAGCTCGTTTATATTTGGCAACCGCCAGTCGGTATGTCCATAGGTCCCGGCTCCGAAATCTGCGCTATTGAGACAGGCAACGTAATCCAGGGCTCCCTGCCAGGTACAGTAATTGTTGGTGAAATCGCATTCGGCGGCAACGGAACCCTTATTACACGCGTCGACCAAAGTCGATGCGTCCTTCATCCACGTAAGGCCGGACAAGGTGTCGCGCATGGTGGCTCCATTATCGGCAGGGACAAACCTTGGGCTTGGCCACGGCGAACCCGCCTTGACGTCCCCATCCTCACCGGTGCCGGTGCAGGATATAACGTTACCGCTGGCGTCCCGGCAAGTCGTCTGACCGGATTGCGGCAGATTGACGATACCCGCGACAGCGGTCGTTACGGTAAACAGCGCCACCACAATAAGCATTTTAGCCATTACCAGTACCATTAACTTTATCCATTTCCTGCACGTCGTTGCTGCCCGGCCAAAAACCGTTTCTACCGACATATTTTTCTCCTTATTAACCTTGGTAAAGGCATCTGTAACCACTTATCGGGAAGCAAAAAAACTGAGTGAGCCCGCCCGCAGTCAACCTCCGTTATCTTACAACCCCGCTTGTTGTCGTCCAGGTATATCCTTTAGTGTTTTTGCTTAATTGCCAGAATGTATAAAGCCCGTACTCCAGGTCGCCTGCGTCATTTAACAATGTTACACCCGTGGCTCCGTAATAATGATCCGCAACCGATACGATTGCCGACTTGAGGTCCGCCGTACTTGCCCAAACGCCTGCCTTCATGTAGGCTTTGGCTATTATCCACAGTGCATCGTATGCGGCAAGGGCATAGGTGTCGGGAGTTTGTCCGGTAACCTGCGCAATCCTGCCGCTGATAGCATCCGATGACGTACCGCCGGCCTCAAAAGATGTACACGCAAGATTTACCGAATAAGCAAACCCTGACGCAGCGGCATTGTTAAGGAGGGTTGAATTCACGGCACATGCATCATTGCCATACCACTTTACGGAGGAAAGCACGGGGTCGTTAGCCGCCAGTTGGAATATGTTTATGAACTCTTCGAAAGCCACTATGTACACGGCTACCCGGGATGCCCCGTACTTGTTAACCGCGGCGGCTACCTGCGTTTTCAATGCGGCTACCTGCGGCGCAAAGTTCGTCGTGGATGTATCGTACTTGACGCCGGACATTGCCAATCCACCGGCGTATTGAAAATCGCTTACCGCGGCAGACACGAGTTCGTCGCCGTAGATGTCGTCCCGCCATATGGGCACTATCGCCTGTATTTTATCGCTTTCCATCTTAGAAGTTACAGCAACCGCCTGATGAGTATCATCCGGAGTCATCCTGAAGAGATTGTCGCCCGCAATTGCCAGGGACGGCGCGGTACTTGGGGGGCTTATCATTATGAAGCCGTTAGAGTTTGCCCAGTCTAAAATACTCTGCGCCTCACCACTCGATTGCGGCCCTACGGCTACTTTAATCCCGGATGAGGCAAGGCTCCTGGCCTGCACGAGGGCAACGGCAGGGTCGGTTTGAGTATCGACGGCCTGAAGGGCTATAGTAAATCCCGCGTTTTGTTGCGTAAGATAGGCGTTAACGTCTCCTACTGCCAGATTGAGGGCGGTCCCGGCCGATAATCCCATGGAAGAGAGGCTGCCGGTCTTCGCCAAAAGAGCGCCGATAACGACCGTCTTTGACGAATTTGAGCCGCCTGAACCGCCGCATGAAAAGAAAGACAGGATTAATAATACAATAAGCGCAAAAATAATAAACGCTCCGAACACCCTTCTATACATTATCCACATTCTAATTTACCGCCTTGCATACTTCCACGATTGATTCCACATTTACCTCCAAGTTGTTTTAGATAACCCGATATTTATTCCGAATAGACGCAAGTTTCAACTAGACCCGTATAGATATAAATTGTTTAAGTCTATATTGAATTTCGTCTGAAAGTCAAGCCAAAATAGAAATGTAGAAATGTAGAAATGTGGATCTATTGCAATTTATTGCGATGGTGAATTGCCGATTTGTTTGTTTTTCGCCGGCGATTTTCGGAACCATGTTGACGAAACCGTCTACAATCGCTTAAAATAACATTAAATACATTCCTTATTGTGAGATCCGAAAATATACCATTTGAGGCATTCTATAGACAAGTCGCCGGCGTTCAACCGGCTATAGCTCGGAACCGGGTTTACGGTGAACGACCTTCGAGCCGTGTTAACCGGCCTCACAATGCCGGGTAACGCGCCATGGTAAGGGATATTCTTTCCTTAACAAGCGCACTGGGGATCTTTTTTTTCGGCATCTCCATTATGGGCGACAACCTGAAGCTTCTGACCGGCCCCGGGTTTAAAGCCCTCATCGGCGCCATGAGCAGAAAAGTCCTAACCGCCGGTTTTTGGGGACTGCTTGCAGGCTTTATCACCCAGAGCAGCCGTGTGGTCACCGTGATAACCGCCTATCTGGTATCCGGAGAACTTCTTTTAGCCCGCAACGCCATCCCCATTTCGCTGTGGTCAAACTGTGGGGATTCCCTGATAGTCATAGCCGCGGTATTGCCTTACGAATACCTTGTTTTGTCCATATTGAGCCTTACGGGCATACTTTACTCCTTCAACCTGTTTAAACGGTACAAACACATATTCGGTGCACTTTTCGGAATCGGCCTGTTTCTGCTGGGCCTGATAATGGTGCAGTCGGCCGCAGCCCCCTTTGCAGACACCCGTACGTTCAGGGAGGTTCTCGGTTTTGTGCTGGCCACCCCCCACTCGGCTTTCATCGTCGGGTTTTTGCTGACCTGCATTACCCAGTCCTCCATGGGCGTGGTGCTTTTGGCCCTTACACTGCCGGGGATAGGAAGCTACGGGTGGGCGCAGCTATTTATGCTTATCATAGGTACTCACGTTGCCTCCAGCCTGATGATGAGTCTATTATCGTTTCAGATTCACGGCAGGGCCAGGCAAATCGCCATGGTGCAGGTGTTTTTCAACCCGGCTGGCGCGGCGGTTTTCATTCCCCTTATCTATGCCGAGTACTACGGCCGTATTCCCATGATTCACTCACTTATCGCTTCACTCGCCTCCAGGACGTCCGACGAAGCCACCTATATGGTGATTCTCTATAACGCATCGACGGCGCTCATTCTGACCATCTTCAGAGACGGCTACTTCAGGTTTATAACGTGGTTAACGCCTCTGAAGGAGGCCCAATCCACGTACGAACCCAGGTACATAAACTCTGCTGCCGTAAACGAGCCGGAAACCGCCAGGCTTCTGGTGGAAAAGGAACAATTGCTCCTCATTAAACGCTTCGGGGATTACATGGGAGTGTTGCGCAGCTCCATGTGCGGCCGCAGTGAGCTGCCCGTAAGCGACCAACTGCACAAGGCCTTTAAAAGCGTTTCCGACAAGATAAAGGAGTTCCTGGCCTCTGCGCTCAAAAACGGAAACACCGCTAAAACCATGGAACAGCTTCTCAACGTGGTAAACCGCCAGAGCCTGCTTGCCGAAATAGAGGAGGAATTATACTCTATAAGCCTCCACCTCAAAGACGGCGTCCCGGCCGCTGAAAATCTCTACTCCAATATAATCGAAAGCTTCGACTTCATCATTATAACACTATATGAGGCCGTCGAAAACCTCGACCCGGTGGAACTTCAGTTTCTTTCCGTCATAACTGCCGACTCCGAAGGAACGATGGAAACAATACGTAAAGACTACCTGCAGCAAGAAGACAAACTCTCCGGACAACAACGCTATTCGGTACTTTACATTACAAACATTTTCGAAAACATAATAAGAAACATCCATCGCTACGGGAGACTTGTCAGCCAAAGTCTAAACAGAAATGCATAGGACGGCTAATGATCTTACCCCGGGTATTATTACTTATACCAAATTGCATTCATTCGATTAATTTCGTTGGCATCGTCAAAAGCTCCTCGACGTACGTAACAGTACGCCTGCGTCGCTTCCTCCTTGCCGCTTTGTCACTCTTTTTTGCCCGTTTTTATAACCCGGAATCGGCGAGAAAATCATTTTTTTTAACCATTCACTGATAAAAAAGTAGCAGACAAATAGATATGCAAACGTCACACTATACGGATGGAAAGTGTGAAGCAAATAATTCGCCTGTAGCCTATCCCACCGCGTTTAACAAAAGACATTTGACGATCCTCGACTGTTGCGGCTTCAAATCCATAAACTCCACGCCCGTGTAGTAGTAATCGTTTGTGTTGGTGACCCGCCTGAGTATTGCCGCGATTGGTTTATCGAGTGAGTCGCCTGCGTCCGGGATACTCAATAGCAGCACTTTGTTTATCTCGGGGACCATTTCGGTATTATTCGGAATCTTTATGCAACACCCCGACTGGCTCAGGTTTATTATCGTACCCAACGCCTCCTGCCCATCCGCGTCGGAAATCAGGGCCTCCATGCAGGTTCGAACCCTCTCGTGCTTTCTTTTCAGCTCATATATTTTGACGCGATTGCAGTCTTGCCAAAGTTTTTCCATCATCGTGTAGGAATACTCGTGGGATGGCAGCACCTCTGCGATTTCATAAGGGGAACAATTAGTCATGCGCATTTTGGGCACGTGTATTTGCAGGCCGCTTGAGTCCATGACGGTGTGTACTATGGGTTGGTGTATCTTGCTGCTTCTGTGGGTTACAATGGCGATTTCACCGTTACTTAGCCTGACGAACGTGCCCGGCAAATACAGTCCGATGCACTTTATTAAGGCCATGGCGAGTTTGGTATCGATTGTAGGATCATTTTCCTTGAAGATCTTCTGTATTGCCGTGTCGGATGCCAACGGTTTGCGATACTTGCGGCCGCTGACCCTGGCACAGTAAATATCGGCCAGTTTCAGTATTTTTGCCTGACGGCCGATTGTATCGCCGCTCAGGCCGCCGGGATAACCGCTTCCGTCTTCACTTTCGTGGTGTTGTAATACGGATTTCAGCCATATTGGGTTTGTTACACCAAGCTTTTTTAATATGAGGACGCCGAGTTGCGGGTGTCTCCTGACGGTTTTCACCTCATCGTCCGTGAGGGCCCCCTCTTTGTTTTGCAATTTGTTTTGAAGAGCGAACATGGAAATGTTCATGGTAAGTGCGGCACACAGTGTATAAAACCTCTCGGTATTTTCCCAACCCAGGAATCTTGTGACTACCTCGCACATCAGGGCGACGTGCATCGAGTGGGTGAGTGCATAATTGAAATTATGTTGCAGTACAATGCAGCTTAAAGCCATGTCTTCATCTATTGTGCAGGTTTCCGCAATTTTCCGGGCCACGTCCTCTATGTTGCCGGTAAAACCGCAGTCATTTGTGGATATTTTGGATATTGAGGTTTCAAGGCTCTTTATTATGTTACCGCTCGTACCCGCGTCGTCAAATTTCCGGAGAACCTTGTCCAACTGTGCCATGTTTTCTCGGACGTTCGAAAGGACGTTGTCTTTCTTATCCTTATCTCCGGCTTTTTCCTGCAGTGTTTCCTTCTTATCGGGCTGTTTTTCGATGACACTGTCGAAGAGCTCACAAACGAATTTAAGCTGTTTTGAGTTTTTAATGATAAACCCCTCGCGCAGAAGCATCCGCCCGTGTTTGTCGCAAATTGTCTCCGGCAACGGCTTGCCTATTACAAAGTCCTCCTTATTCATCTTCTTTCCTCATTGTCTACGTGATTCAATCGAGTGAGAAGGTGCTTGTCGAGGCAGTTGAAGTTTGCCACTCATATTCCAACGATACTCCATGGTGAAATACGTACCCTTATAGTTACAAGCAAGATAATGATAAAAAAACCTTTTTATGCTTACGTTAAGCTTAAATTATGTTATTTCGGCTATTATCGAAATATAAACATAATGCATGTTCATTTGTCAAGATAAAGTTTGCCATTTTTGTCAAGTATTATTTTGCAGTATAATGGGATACAAGTATTGTACGGTTTTCGCAGAGGTTTTCGTGCCCGGTGTTGGTATCTAATGCCTTGTGGCGGGAGTTTGTAATCCCTTATCCATACAAGGCTAACCCCATGACAATCTCGGACATTTCGACCGGATCTTGAGTAAATTTAATTCCAAGCTCCTCGCCGCTCTGCCAGGCTACGGTACCGCCGAACTGCCCGAAATTGCCGATTTCAAGTAGTACCTCCATTCCTTGTTCGAGCCTTACGGAGTCGCTCCGCAGCTTAGCACCCCCGGCCGAGATGTTACGTAGACGGCATTCGTGCCAATCTCCGCAAGCCATTATTCTTGCCTCTACAAATATTGTCCGGCGGTCATATTCGCGTCTATACGGCATGCTGCCGTGTCCGTGTGTCTGCTCCGGTATATTTTACATCGGCGGTCATTTCGAGGTCATCCTCCATACGCCGTCCCACGTGTCGCCAGGAGGGTTGGCTTTCAGGTGTTTACAGCGTTCGATATAAGTCCGCGAGAGATTATCCCCCGGGTGCAACCTGAGCGACTTACCGAAGCACTTTGCCGCTTCGTCCCAGTTGCCGCTCTGGTATGCCTTGCGGCCTTCACCGAAATAACCCACCACCTCCATCAGGTGCGGAAACGTTTCATCCGTATGGTAATCGAGAACCTCGTAGATCCTTACGGGTTTGGTTTTGCCTTTTACAACCACGTCATCGACGTCACGCATACGGTATATACCATGCAACTTAACGTAAGTGTTGTCGCTGATGAGAATTCTGGCACTGTACTGCTTACATGCGGACTCGAGCCTCGAGGCCAGATTGACGCCGTCTCCGATCATCGTGTAGTCCATTCGCTTTGGTGAGCCGATATTGCCCGATACCACTAAGTCGGTATTGAGGCCGATGCCTATATCGATTGTTTTAAGTCCTTCGGCACCTCGCCTGACGTTGTAATGACGCAAAGTATTAATCATGGCGATGGCACAGCGTACGGCCCTGTCCTCGTTGTCCGGGTAAGCGACGGGAACACCAAAGCCGGCCATGATGGCATCGCCTATAAACTTATCGAGCATGCCGCCCTCGGCCTGGATGCAGTCCATCATCATAGTGAAATACTCGTTCAACAGACTGACGGTGCCTTGTGCGCCGAGTTCTTCGGTGAAGGTCGTGAAATTGCGAATGTCCGAAAAGAGAATGGTAGCCGTTGTGCTCTTGCCGCCCAGCAGGTCCTGGCCGCCGGCAAGCAGCCTGTCTGCAAGAGCCGGATCCATGTAACGCGACATCGTGGATTTCATCCGTTTCTCGCCCGAAATATCCTCAAGCATTATCATTATACCCAGCTTCTTACCGTCGCTGCTCATAAGCTGCAGAACCGTGACGTTTGCGGACACCTTTTCCCCCGCGAATTCCAGTTCGGCGTCCATGGTTATTTCGGACTTCCGGCTCTCTTCCACCAGTTTAACTTTCCGGGCTATCCAATCGTTACGGCCGACAAAAAAGTCACCCGCTTCCTTGCCGATAATTACCTCTGCCGACGCCTTAAGGATGCGAAGTCCCGCGGCGTTGCAGGTAACGATTTTCCCTTCCTCGTCGAGCGTGATGACGCCGTTACTCATACTTTGGAGCATGCTTTCGTTATAGTTTTTCATGTTCTGGACGTCGTTAAAGAGCTTGGCATTTTCCAGAGCGATGGAAATTTGGGCGGTAAACGCCCTCAGGCGGCTCTCGTCCTCATCGGTAAAGGGCCCTCCCCGCCTGTTTAACACCTGGGTTACGCCTATTACTCTGCCTTGCTTGTTTACCACGGGCGTACACAGAATGGACCGGGTAAAAAATCCGGTCTTTTTGTCGAAAGCCGGGTTAAAACGCAGGTCTGCGTACGCGTAAGGAATGTTCACCGACTTGCCGCTGGTATAGACGGCGCCGGCTATTCCCAGGTGGTTGGGAAAACGAATCTGGGTGGCACCGATGCCCTCGCCAACCAGGGACCAGAGCTCGTTGGTTTTATCGTCGTTAAGAAAAAGCGTGGAGCGCTCCGCCTGCAGCATCTTTGTGGCTTCACTCATCACCTTGCGCAGAAGGGTGCCCAACTCTATTTCGGACGTTATGTCGGCCACCACGTTGAGAAACTCCATCTCCTGTAAGCGGGAGCGCTGCATTTTTTCTATAAATTGGGACGCCTGCAGTATTGTGGCCGCCTGTGAGGCCATGGACTCAAGAAGTTCGAGATCCTCATCGTTAAACTTCCCCTTCTTCTTATTTAAGACCTGTGCCACTCCGATAATCTCACCTTTGGCAGTCCTGAGCGGACTGGCAACCATGTTTCTGGTTTTATAGGCGGTCTGGCGGTCAACCTCGCGGTTGAAACGCTTATCCTTGTAAACGTTGTGGACGATGGCACCTTTACCCGTTTGAAAAACGTCACCGGCGATGCCGCTTGTGTTGAGTATACGAATGCGGCGTTCGAAATTGCCCTGTGCTACGATAGACCAGAGCTCACCGCTGAGGCTGTCGTTGAGAAAGAGTGTGCCGCGCTCGGCGCCCAGTTCCCAAACAATCATGCCGACAAATGTTTTGAGAATTTCATCCAGAGAGTCTTTTGCAGCGAGTTTAGCCGAGACGCCAAGAAGCATCTGAGCCTGCTGCAACTTTTTCTCACTGACGGCATAGGAATCGGCGATTTCCCTCGTGCCGGTGTAGGAAGCGTTATTTTCCATTTTACCGGTGTCACCGTCTGCCTCCGCTCGGGTATGCTTGTCCTTTGTCTTCATCACAGACTGCCCGCTGTCTGCCTTTTATCCGTCAACGATTCTCTCAAGACATGGATAGTCTGCTGCAACTGCCTCGATTCGTCTTGATGGGTGCGGCGCTCTTGTCCTATTTGCTCCTCTAAAGCAAACACCTTGCGCTCCATCTCACGGCGCAACTCCTCGGCCAGGATTTTAAGCTCGTGCGTCTCGTTATTCATAAGAGCAAAGACCTCCTGGACGCTCTCCTCTTTTTTGTAACGCATACGCTCCAATTCCTCGCGTAGCGCCACAATGGTAGCGTTAAGCTGCAATATTTCGGCGTTGGCCGCCGCCGTTACCCTTTGAACCGCTTCCTCCCTTTCATGCCGCATAGCTTCGAGTTCCTCGCGCATAACCGCGATAGTGTCTTTCAGGTGGCGGTTCTCCGTGAGGGTATAATACAAATCGTCTTTTTCACCAGGCTTCTTTTTCACCCGAAAATCTCCATCGAATACCACTTAATCCTGCACGATTAAACCGCTGAAACCTCAACGGTACATCACCGGTAAAACCTCAACTGTAAATCGCCGGTTATATTTTATCATATAAACTTTGCTTTGGGGTAATTACTTGTGGTAATTACCCGTACCGAGAGGTTAAAATATTCCAATGCAAGTGCAGGGGAAGATCGCATACATAGACGCTAGTTCGGGTGTCAGCGGAGACATGCTGGTAGGAGCTCTCCTGGACCTGGGAGTGCCCTTAAGCTACGTCGTCGAAAAGCTCTCGTTTCTGCCGGAGAACTGCTTTTCATTATCCTCGAGGCAGGTAAAGCGCCTTGGGCTCAGCGCCACGAAATTCGACGTCAGGCTGTTAGATGGCTGCCCGCATAAACACGGCAAGTGGGGTGGCGTGGAGGATACTCTGCGTAACGCCCCCCTGGACGTAAAAATCCGCGACGCCGGACACGAAGTCTTCAGGGCGCTCTTTGAGGCTGAGGCCTTTGTCCATGGCACCACGCTTGAGGAAACGCACCTTCACGAGCTATCCGCAATCGACTGCATGGTTGACGTGCTGGGTTTCCTTGTAGCCGCCGATTACCTGGGTATAGATTGCTTCTACGTCTCCTCAGTAAACGTGGGAAGCGGCACGGTAAATACTCACCATGGCCTCCTGAGCGTACCGGCTCCGGCGGTAGCGGAGCTGTTGAAGGGGTTGCAGGTTTATTCGTCCGCCACGGGCGTAGAGTTGGCTACACCCACCGGGGCGGCTTTATTGAAAACCCTGGCCACGCCGCTTGCGGCAATGCCAGAGTTATCGCTCGAAGGGGTGGGCTCGGGGGCGGGAGAAATAGAGCTAACAGAGCGTCCGAACGTGCTGCGCGTTTTTATAGGCAGGGCTGGCATTTCGGAATACGCCTCAATAAGCACATCTGAAAGCCCACCGGAAAGCGCCTCTGAAATCTCCTCTGAAAGCGCCTCTGAATCTGGCGAGGTGATGGTGGTAGAGACAAACATCGACGATATGTCGCCGCAGCTTTACGAACACGTATCGGAAAAACTCTTCGGGGCTGGAGCACTGGACGTATTCACTGCCCCAATCGCGATGAAGAAGGGCAGGCCTGCCATAAAGCTTTCCGTTATAGCCCCGCCGTCGGCCATGGAGCGGATTTTTGGCTGCCTTTTCGGGGAGACCACCACCATAGGCGTCAGATACTATCCCGTAAGGAGGGAAACCCTCCTGAGGAGCATCGTGAAGGTTGCCACCCCCTACGGTGAGGTGCGGGTAAAGGTGGCTAAGAGGAAAGGCCGTATCGTAAATGTGGCTCCCGAGTTCGAAGACCTCAGGAGGCTTGCCAACGAGCACGGAGTGCCCCTGAAAAAGATATTTACAGAGGTCAACCGCCGCATAGACCCGGTATGAAGTCAGGTGGCCGCAAATTCGGGCTATCCACGGCTAAGGTACCGGTAGCTTTGGCGGTCGTTTTTAAAGGAGGTACTTGTTTCTATGCAAAAAACGATAAAGCAACCCGATCCTGAGTGCCAGGAACTTAAGAGGGTGCAGGCACTTCTGGAAAATAAGCTTTCCTCTACCATAGAAACCGTTATTAACCTTCAATCCATGATAGATAATATCCCCTTCGGTATAGCTTACCTCGACAAAGATTTCAGATTCATCAGGATAAACAAAGTTTTAGAGGATATGCTAAATACAAGCACCGACAGCCTTGCCGGCAAACTCTGTTACGAGTCTGTTGGCGAGTACGCAGACGATGACACAAGGCACGGTGAAGATAAGATATGTAGTTTCTGCAAAGTAAACGAATGTTCTTCCTTAAAAAAAAGCACCGTCTTCGAAAGACCGTTTCATGGGAAATTCTTTAGGGTTACGGCTATCCCCGAATTTGACGAAGACGGAAACATATACCGGTTCATCGGGATAGTCGAAGACATTTCCCGGCAAAAACAATACGAAACCCGGATTCTCAGAAACTCCCAAATAAATAGTGCCATCGCATCCATTCTTAAAGTTTCGATGGAGACTGTTCCTTTAAAGAACAGGTTCGAAAAGATTCTCGGACTCATATTCTCTGTGCCGTTGCTATCGGTTATGCCCATAGGGGCTATATTCCTCGTTGATGACAAAGACAACAGTCTCCACCTGATGGCCCATAAGGGATTCACTGAACCTATGATTGAGTCATGCCGGAGTGTGATGGCCGGTGAATGCCTGTGTGGCAAAGCCGCTATGGGGGAAAGCATAATCTTTGATGCCTGCTCCGATAATATTCATAAGGACAAGTCCAAATACAGCCACCCTCATAGCCACTACTGCGTTCCAATAATATCCGAAAGCGACACAACCTACGGCGTGCTAACCTTATATCTCGAAGAAAACCATCTAAGGAGTGACGAAGAAGAAAAATTCCTTATTTTGGTGGCCAACACACTCTCGCTAATAATCAAACGTAGCCTTATGGAAGAGGTAATCAGTGACAGCGAGGAACGTTTCAGAAATATTTTTAACGCCGCCCCCGACGCAATGTTTATAGGGGACAAAGACACGGGCATAATAGTCGACGCCAATCTCTCGGCGGAGAATCTTCTGATGATGAAGAGGGAGGAAATCATAGGAATGCACTTCACCCGGCTACATCCACCCTACGACGAAGACAATGCCAGACAACGGTTTCAACGGCACATTACGCAGTTAAAGAGCGGCAAACCGCCGTTGCCGCTCGAAAACCAGGTTATAAGGGCCGACGCAACGTGCGTATGGACGGAGGTGATAGCCCAGTCGATCACTTTAAACAATAAGGAATGTGTAATAGGAGTATTCAGGGATATAACGATGCGCAGGAAATATGAAATGGAAGAGAAACTGTTAATCCAGCAATCGAAAATGGCGGCTATGGGCGATATGATAGCCGCCATAGCCCACCAATGGAAACAGCCACTTAACAGCCTCAGCCTGTTTGTACAGGACATCCGTGACGCCTACGAATTTGGAGAGCTTGACGGTGTTTATATCGATACAGCCGTTAAAAATTCGATGCATCAGATTGATTTCATGGCAAGAACCATAGAAGTGTTCAGGAACTTCTTTATGCCTTCCATTCAAAAGGAAACTTTCGATATCCTTGGAGTCACCTCCGAGGTCTTCTCTATGCTCTCAAGCCAGCTTAAGACAAATTCCATATCCTATAGCATCACCTGCCATACCCATAACAGGACGTTCGGAAGTTTTGCCGAAGTCACCCACTGCGACGCCGCATCGATTACGACCTATAAGAACCAGTTAGCCCACGTTATTCTTAATATTATAAATAACGCCAAGGATGCGATTATCCAGAGAAGAAAGCTCGCAATGCCCGGCGTAAACGAAGACGGCCCCGCGAATACCCCCATCACGGGGGGTAGGGGGGTGGCGGCTGACGGCTCGATAAGTGTCGATTTCGAAAGATACGGGGAAACGGTAAAACTCTCGATAAGCGACAATGGAGGCGGCATCCCGGTAAAAATTATAGATAAGATATTCGAGCCTTACTTCACCACAAAATCGGAAGGACAAGGTACGGGCATAGGACTTTACATGTCTAAAATAATCGTGGAAGACAAGTTAGGCGGCAAAATTCACGTAAGGAATATCGAAGGCGGTACCGTATTCACACTAGAATTCACGGGCCGGCAATCTGCCTAAAAAAAACTCGCCACGTAATCTTTAGTATGTTCTGCGTCATTGTTGAATCTTTCGATTGGAGATATAATATAGTTATATAGATGGCCGATGTTTAGACCTCGGCCTGGAAAATCCGAAAGAGGAGGCATAAATGGCTGAGATACTGGAGCTGAAAAAATTAATAAAATTCAAGAGTGAGGGCATTTCACGAGAGATGCTCTCGG
>JADFXJ010000120.1 GCA_015233615.1 Nitrospirota bacterium | reverse complement strand
GGGAACTCAAAAAGAAAAAGATAAAACTCATAACCGGAGTCAAAGTAGAAAAGGTAACCACTTACGGCGAGGGCGTGACGGCTTACCTGTCCACCGGCAAAGAGATTACAGCCGAAAAAATGCTAGTGACTATCGGACGGGCATTTAACACAGATTCCCTCGGACTCGACAAGGTTGGCGTGGAGTTAGGAAAACGCCGCGAAATAAAAATATCCACCACCATGCAGACCTCCAACCCGGACGTATACGCCATCGGAGACGTAACCGGAGGGATGCTTTTAGCCCACACCGCTTCGAAAGAGGGTATAGTGGCCGTCCACAACGCCATGGGCCGGCACGAGGAGATGGATTATACCTGCGTGCCCTCCGGCATATTCACTCATCCCGAGATAGGCTCGGTAGGGTTCAGGCAGCATCAGCTTGAGGAGCGCGGTATAAAATTCAGGACGGGCAACTTCCAGTACCGCTCACTGGGCAAGGCTCATGCCATGGGTGAAATTTCCGGATTTTTCAAAATCCTCTCCGACGAGGCGGGTGAAAACATACTGGGTGTACACATCATAGGCATGAACTCGTCGGACATTATCCATGAGGCGGCACTTGCCATAAAGGCGGGAATCGGCGTAAAAACTCTCGCCGAAACCATACACGCACATCCTACTTTGTCGGAGGGTTTGATGGAGGCGGCCGAGGATCTGCTTGGCACGGCCATTCATGTACCCAAAAAGTAGGCACCCAAAAATAGACACTAAAAAAGCAGGCACCGAACAAATAGACCCCGAAAGTTGTGATGTCTATGTGACGTCTATATTTGTTTCTAGCATGAGTTAAACTCGGGTGGGGCAGGTTGTGCATTGTGCAACCTCCCCATACCTAAATATCAAAAGGAGGTACTTAAGTATGTCCAGGATCGAATTAGTACATGCCAGAGAAATAATGGATTCAAGAGGTAATCCAACCGTAGAGGTAGACGTGATACTCGAAAGTGGAGCATCCGGCAGGGCCGCCGTACCAAGCGGTGCTTCGACGGGCGAGAGAGAGGCCGTCGAACTCAGAGACGGTGACAAGAAGAGGTACATGGGTAAGGGCGTCCTGGGTGCGGTAAAGAACGTCAACACGGTTATCGCCGACAAGATAATAGGCATAGAGGTTACTTCACAGGCACTCGTAGACAAGATAATGATCGAACTTGACGGCACACACAATAAGTCCAGGCTTGGTGCCAACGCGATTTTGGGTGCTTCCCTGGCCGTAGCCAAGGCTGCCGCAGAAGAGGCCGACCTGCCGCTTTACAAGTACCTTGGCGGCGTAAACGCCAAGGAGCTTCCCGTACCGATGCTCAACATCGTAAACGGCGGAGCACACGCCGACAACAACGTGGACGTGCAGGAGTTCATGATAATGCCCGTCGGTGCTAAAAGCTTCGCAGAAGCCCTCAGGATGTCATCCGAGGTGTTTCATAACCTTAAGAAGATACTCAAAGGCAAGGGACTTTCTACCTCGGTAGGAGATGAGGGCGGCTTTGCCCCCAACCTTAAGTCAAACGAGGAAGCCCTCATACAGATAATGGAAGGCATCAGTGCCGCCGGTTACAAACCGGGAGAGGATTTCCTCCTCGCCCTTGACGTAGCCTCATCCGAACTGTTTAAAGACGGCAAGTACAACTTCGAGGGAGAAGGCAAGACCTATACCGCGGAGGAACTGGTAAACTACTACGCGATGCTCTGCGACAAGTACCCCATCATCTCCATAGAAGACGGAATGAGCGAAAACGACTGGGACGGCTGGAAGAAGCTGACGGACAAACTCTCTAAAAAAGTCCAGTTGGTAGGTGACGATCTTTTCGTAACCAACCCGTCAATATTTAAAGAGGGCATCGAAAAGGGTATCGCCAACTCCATCCTGGTAAAGGTCAACCAGATAGGTTCACTGACCGAAACCATAGACGCCGTCGAAATGGCCAAGAGGGCCAAGTACACTGCCGTCATATCGCACCGCTCCGGCGAAACCGAAGACACCACCATATCGGACATAGCCGTGGCCATGAACGCCGGGCAGATAAAGACAGGCTCCACCTCCAGGAGCGACCGTATCGCCAAGTACAACAGGCTTCTGAGGATAGAAGAGGAACTCGGAAATATTGCCGTTTACAAAGGCCGCGATACGTATTATAATTTAAAGTAATACAGTTGGCGTAAAGATTACCTGGCGTAAAGATTGCTTTCGGAAGGAACAGTAGTACCGGCAGGAGAGATTAGTTTACCTTGCCACCCGGGGGCACAACCCCCCGGTGGCATGATAACAGGCGTTTTTTTATGCCCATGCCTTTTATGGCATTATTATGAAGGTTGGTGTTATGCGAATGTATAGCGATGAAGTAGAACAGAAAAAAAGTTTGAGAAAACAGATCGTTTCGGAGAGGAAAAAGAAGAGCAGGGTTTTCCTGGTGTTGTTTATAGTTATATTCGGGCTGCTCCTCGGTAAACTTTTTTTTGACGACATGGGTCTTGTCAAGTACTTCTATCTGAAGAGGGAGGAAAAGCTTTTAGTCGAAAACATGTCGAAGATGGATCGTAACGTTGCCCAGTTGAAAGACGAGATTAAAAGGATAAGCGTCGATCCATTCTACATCGAAAAGCAGGCCAGGGAAGACCTGGGTCTTACTAAGCAAGACGAGCAGATTTTCATAATAGAAAAAGAAAAATCCAAAAAAAGCGATGACCGGAAAAAGCAATAAGATGAGCCGGAAAAGGCCCGACAAGGCCTGAGAAAGCACGATAAAACCTGATAAGACAGGAAAGTACCTTAAGCACGATGCCAGTGCAAGGTACGGATGTCCCGCACAACCGGGGGGGGGAGAGTAACTTACAAGTGCTCCATGAACGCACCAGGAGGTTTGTAGTAGCCATAACCGGAGCCAGTGGCTCCATTCTGGGCCTGAGACTTATCCGGGAGCTCTCCCGGCACTCGGAAGTACACGTGGTCATTTCACCGTCCGCGCTTCCTATTATAAAATATGAGACAGGCATAGATTTAAGCGGAGACATGCCGGGCAAGCTTAAGGAGCATTGCCAGTCCGACAAAATCTTTTCTTATGCCGAAAGCGATCTATGGGCTCCCATATCGAGCGGTTCTTTCATAACGGACGGCATGATTGTCGTGCCATGCTCGATGAAGACACTTGCATCCATAGCCGCGGGCTTTGCCGACAACGTAATTAGCAGGGCTGCGGACGTATCTATAAAGGAGGGAAGGAAGCTCGTTTTAGCTCCGCGGGAAATGCCATTTAGTCCGATTCACCTTGAAAACATGCTGAAACTCGCGCGTATCGGAGTGGTCATAGCGCCTCCGGTGCCTGCATTTTATCCAATGCCGGAAACGATTGCCAACGTAGTGGACTTTATAACCGGCAAGCTATTGGATTGTCTTTCCGTCAGCCACGACCTTTTCAAGAGGTGGGGCTACCCTACCGATGCACCTGCATTATGATGAACCTGCATTATAACAAAGCCTGCCTTATGACGGGCCTCATAGACTTTCTTTCTCTTACCGGATATGATATTATAAAAGCGTAGAAGGAGCGGACTATGAAAGAAAGTTGTCCGGGAAGCAGCGAAATAAAGAATCCTCATCCCGAGGACCTGGCATGTGTCTTTTGTGGAAAAATAAACGAAGTATGGTCGGATGAAAGCGAAATAGAGTGCAAGGGGTGCAGCAGGCTTATCAAAAGGAACATGAAAGAGACCTGCATCAACTGGTGTCCGGCGGCCAAAGAATGCGTAGGCATAGCGAAATATGAAAGAATGATGGGTATTGCAAAGAAATGATATGCACCAATAACGTGCGCGAAATAACGTGCGCGAAAATAACATGTATAAATGGCCTGGGTTCGGTAGGATAACTTGCCGGTAAAGTTAATAATATTCGATCTCGACGGCACGTTGGTGTATTCGATAGAAGACATCTCTAATGCCTTGAACCACGCCCTTGCACGGGTTGGGCTGCCCGGTATGTCGATTGAAGAAACGTTGAAGTGCGTCGGCGGAGGCGTGGACAATCTAGTAAAGACGGCCCTCGTGAATATAGCCCACAAGAATATATCTGAGAGCGATAGTCTTACCGACCTTAAGGAAACCGTGTTGGATAGTTTCCTTGAGTACTACTCCGGGCACATTACAGACTTTACCCGTCCATGTGAAGGCGTCGTGGAGGCACTTGAAGCCCTGTCGGGCTATAAGAAAGCGGTCGTTAGCAACAAGCCGGAGTCCCTATCCAGGAAACTTCTACGGGAGCTCAACATGGACGGTTATTTCGAAATGATAAGCGGAGGCGACAGTTTCGTGGAGATGAAGCCGTCACCCGTACCGATTATAATGACCATGGAAAAGCTTAAAGCCGCAGCCGGAGAAACCGTCATGGTCGGCGATAGCAAAGCAGACGTAAACTCAGGCCGCATGGCAGGCGTAAGGACGATAGCGGCCGCTTATGGCTACCGGCCCGCTAACACTCTTGGAGGAGCGGATTTCCTGATAGAAAAGGCGCTTACCGAGATCATACCCATTATCCGAAAAATTGTCTGATGGACAATTGCCTGACGGAGAATTGTCCGATGGAGAATTATCCGATAAAATATTTGCCGGTATCGGATGTACTATCAAAGTATAATACACAATAAGAGTATCATTGTAGTATAATAAATACCTGATAAGCGCCATAAACACCGTACGCGTCGTTACGGCAAACGAAATAAATATCGGAAATGGAGGAAGCACCATGAAAAAATCAGCGGTCATTTTAGTCTGTGTTTTGTCTTTTGTACTAATTGTCGGCGAACTAGCCTTTGGGGAAGGTATAGGAGGTGGGCGTTTCGCAAGGAAAAACAAGGCTGGCGGAGTAACTACCGGTACGGCCGGAGGCGTGAGAGGCCCTAACGGGGGGATGGCAGGCAGAGCCGGCGGGGTCGCAACCGACGGGCAGGGTAACGTAGCCGGCGGCAGCGCCAGTGGGTTCAAGACCCCGGGCGGAGCTAAAGGCGTAAGGGCCGGCGGCTTCACCAGGTCGAGCGACGGCACCGTGCAACGGCGTGGTGGATTTGGCGCAACCGGCAAAAGGGGTTCTGTAGCATCTCAGGGATCCGTGACGAAAGACTCATCCGGCAATGTATCCGGGGAACGCTCCACCGGAGCGCAATCATCGACCGGCTCCTCTTACCAGGGCTCGACCACCTACAGTAAAGGCTCCGGCGCTACCCACACCGGCACGTGCAGAAACGCCTCCGGTGTTGAAGTGCCCTGTCCAAAGTAAGAACCATGAGAGACAAGGCGGTCAACGCCGACTGGAAGACAAACGCCTCTTAAGGGAAGTCGCAGTTGAATAGAAACGTTGCTCAGATGGATTCATAGTATGGATTCTCACGAAAGTGGGAATCCATACATATATAGCAAGTGTTCAGGTACAAGGCTGTCCATTTCATGGATCATGTGCGGAACCTAACACATACCCCTTAAAAAACTACGACGTTTTTCCCCTAATACCAAATTGCATTCATTCGATTAACTTCGAAGCCAATCGTCAAAAGCTCCTCGACGTACGTAACGAGTTACCCCCCTCACGGGGGGTAGGGGGGTACGCCTGCGTCGCTTTCTCCTTGCCGCCTTGTTACTCTTTTGAATGCAATTTGGTATTACTCGGGAAACTTTTAGTCCCCGTAAAGTAGGGGTCTGAGTAGCTAAATCTGCAACCGGTTATGGGGGCGTACCGAAAACAACGTAATGTGTCGCTAATTGTATCCGTTTGACGCATTTGTCGCACTTTGTCGCACTTTGTCGTAAAAATGTCGCACTTTGTCGCACTTTTGAGAGATGGAGATTTCTAACATACTGTTTTTATTTGATATTATGCATATCGTATATCCATCAACGCAAGTATCGCACATAAAGCCTGCCTGAATGATTTTGGCATTGCCGGGTAGCGGCCACCGGAGGCTATCAGTGGCTCCGGGCCCTTTTGGGTAAGCGCAAACGACAATGCTCCGCACCCGAAGGGATACTTACCGTGACCCGATTGAATCGGGTAATAATAATCTCCTACGGCACGAACCGAATGGTTGCGGGGGCGCCGGAGGGCGTTAATGCATGGAGCGCTCAGAGAGCCGGTGCGGATTGCGTAACACGAAGCGAAAGGCGGTACATGGTTGAGATTCCTTACATGTTATTGATATAAGAAATCAATACAGCCCCCCTTCTATATATTATAATATATATGGAAATAAAATTCAAGTGCGAAATGGCAATAGCTGACATTTGGTATAGTGCTTTCGGGCCCGGATATGCGGTATCTATAATATTCAATGAAAACGTATAGTTAGCAATCTCAGCACTAAAAAGTGCGACAAAAATGCGACATTTTTGCGACAAAGTGCGACAAAGTGCGACAAAGTGCGTCAAAAGAGTAGAAATAGCGACAAACGCTGAGTTTTAACCCGAAGTCGGCAAAACGGTTTTTCCAGCATCAGGTGAAAGGTTATCCACTTACACGGTAAATTTGTTCTCATGTGCGAAGTTAGCAAGGAAAGCACCTGCGCAGGGTAAAAGCCACCTATCACCCCCGCCTTCCCTTATAGGGAAGAGGAGCCAAAGGGGGCAAAGCCCCCTTTGGAAACCCCCTTTAAGGACGCCAATGCCCCGACACCTGGGGTTCATCAGTGTTGTTTTGGGGGTCAAGGTGGCGAAGCCCCTTGCGGGTAGGGGATTGTTAAGGGGGAGGATGGATGCTCTGCTATGGGGTTGAATACCCACGTCGTTTCAATGGCAACGTCCGGAAACAATCGCAAAACCTTTATATAATCCAGATCCTATAGTTGGAATAAATTTACCGTGCTCCACTTATTTGTTGCATAATAAAAAAATAATAAATTATGTATAATGTATAGTATAATAGCTCGAATATGTATCCAATCGGTAACCTACCGTATGATATAATAGGTTTAGTTTAACGCGTGGGAATTAAATCAGACAAGCGTAGAATTCCGACGGATGCGAAATGAGCGGTATCGGTGATTGATAGAGCGATCATAATGATTAATATTATTATAAATTCAATTATAAATTTATACCTATAAAAGGGGGGTACATGTCTGATCCGGTATCACTGTATGATAAGATAAACAAAGGCGCCGAAGGAGGGCTGGAATTTCAACGCCTGATGAATCTCCTATTGGTAAATGACGGCAAAAGACGCGGATATCACTTCCAGCCGGGTGCCGACGGCAGTGATGGTGGAATAGACGGTGTCGTGAAAACTAATTATCCCGGTCTCGATGGTGCGGTTTGTTTTCAATATAAATGGCTGGGAAATAGAATAAATAAGGGCAATAGCAAGTCCCAGATAGAAAGTTCATTAGAGAGCGCCGAACAAAATTTCCAACAAATATATAAAGTGGAAATGAAACACTGGATACTTATTGTACCTGGTACGTTAAATAAAGCTGAGACCGAATGGATTAATGCACTCGGGGAAGGAAATACATATGGAATTCATTGTTATGGTAAGGCAGATATTTTAGTTTTATTCGATGGTTACCCTTGCCTTAAAAGTAAGTACTATCCTGAGCTTACTATTACAGGCGGCTCCGACGTTAATGATTTCAATAAACTCGCAGCAGAGTATAAGGGGAAAATAGAAACCGAATATTCGAGGTTGAGATTTATTGGAATGCCTACGGAAAAGTATAATCAACAGGGACAATTGAAAGAAACCAGATTAAAGAGCGTATTTATACCCCAGAATTTCACCAAACAAGGAGGCAAGAGCGATAGTGAAAACGATGGATCTTTGTCGCTAATAGATTTAATAGATGCAAAGAAGGCCAGGGTTATAATGGGAGACCCCGGCATGGGCAAGTCCACGCTTTTAAATTTTGTAGCCCTCCTGCATACCGGAGATGATGTATACGAGGACTCGGAAACAAAGAAAAAGTATGAACCGAATAAGAAAATTATCCCATTGCTTATCCCAATAAGGGATTACGTAAAGTGGCAAAAGGACAATGGAGATAAAAATACTTTGTTGGATTACATCGTAGCCAGGGCTAAAAGTGATTTTAATATGAATAATGCTTCCCTGGACTTTTTCGAATCTGCACTTCTTATGGGCGAGGCGATTGTGTTGTTCGACGGCCTCGACGAGGTGGGCAAAGAGACGGATAGAGCGAAAATATCAAGACTTATACAGCATTTCCATAACGATTATAACTCATGTTCCTGTTGGGTAACTTCCAGGATTGTAGGTTACACCCATGACGTTAAATTACCTGACGAGAGGTTCAATCACTACATAATAGACAGACTCAAAGAAAAACAGATTAATAAATTCATAGAGGATTGGTACAAAATTCAAATTCCCGATAACGAAAGGAAAAAACTGGAGCTGACAGAATCGCTAACAAAAGCCGTCTGGAAAAATTCCGGAGTAAAGATGCTCAGCACGAATCCTTTACTATTAACGATGATAACCCTTGTCCATCAGTTCGAAGGTAGCTTGCCTCAGGACAGAGGGGAGTTGTACAGAAAATGTATCGACATGCTCATAGACACATGGCAGAAGATTAAGTATGAGAAATCCGTCGATGAAAATCCGTTGGAAACAATCGGCTTCAATTCCGAAAAGCAGAAAATGTATCTGGCCCATCTGGCATTTCATATCCAGGAGTCAAACGAAAAGAAAAAAGATTCGGATGCGCGGGGCTTAATTAAGGAACAGGACTTGTCCGATTTTCTCGTTAAGTTGCATTTTGACATATCCAGAGGAGAAATAGACAAGAATAAGGCAAAAGTAGATATAGCGACATTCATCAAGTATATAAGAGACCGCGCCGGGCTGCTTATAGATAGAGGCAACGACCAATTTGCGTTTGTCCATTTAAGTTTTCAGGAGTATCTGGCGGCATTTAAGCAAGCTGACGATAGAAGCGTTGGTTACGAATCGTATAATAAGTTTATTCTTAAAAAAATGGGTAAAGAGAGCTGGGAAGAAGTAGTTTTATTAATGCTTTATCTGTTAGCTAAATCGACGGGAAAACAGCCGTTTTTGGATATATTTACACCCAAAGTCTTCGGCCAACTTAAGAAAAATGAAAACCCGGACTGGTGGCTAACTTTGGGGCGAGCAGTCAGGGATAGCCTTGATTTCAAAGAAAAGGACATCGTCGTTATTATAAACAAGATTTTTGATTACTGGTTAAAAACAGAACCTGATTTTAGTAACAAATGGTTTTTGGTTTTAGAAGAAATATCTCTCTTTTCGGCCAAAGGCCGTCCTGTCCTGATTGCCGAACTGGAATCGTTTTGCGAAAAAGAAACTGCAGAAAAAGCTATTGCCGCAATTTATCTTTATTACAGATTATTTAGAGCAAGGAATCAGGTTATCGAGAAAGATGCTTTAGGTAAACAGGATGATGGCGATAAAATAGAAATTATCGATAAAATAGAAAGAAGTCCAAATTTTCCCGAGTTATTACAGACGCTATTTGTTATCAAAGATAATCCGGAGTATTACTCATCGGATGAAATTAATAAAATATATGCAATTTTAC
The DNA here is from genome assembly GCA_015233615.1 of Nitrospirota bacterium. GTDB lineage: Bacteria > Nitrospirota > Thermodesulfovibrionia > Thermodesulfovibrionales > Magnetobacteriaceae > JADFXJ01. Next base: position 3,226 of record JADFXJ010000120.1, on the reverse strand, counting down.
GAGAAAGGGCCTCTCTTTCCGATTGGCTGCGCTTTAGAAGTTTCGTGCAAAACGAATGGCAATTTAGCAAAGATTTGGAAAAAGTATTTGATTCCGATATTTATGATAAAGAATATAAATCTATCATGATCTACATTTGGAGAAAGATTAACGAAGACATAATATCAAGGCAAACTTTTCTCAATATAAATAGCGAACATGGGATATTCTCGAAAACGTTATATATGGAAACTAAAATAGGTGAGTTATTTAGTTTCGAATATCCTCTGAATGTAATGAGGGCATATAATTTGAACTTTTTAGTGCCGGTTCCAGTTTATGACGTTAACTATACGTATGCTAATCTTTCGAGAGAATTCATGAACGATAAGCGTTATCCTTTAGATTTTATTGACGAAGTATTTGTCAATAACACGCAGGATTTGATAGGATATCTTTCAAAGGATATGTTATTCGGCAGAAACGGTGATATACAGCAAGAAAAAATAGATGATTTCGGAAGAGATTTCGTAAGAGATTTCGGAAGAGATTTCGGAAGAGATTTCGTAAGAGATTTCGTAAGAGATTTCGTAAGAGATTTCGGAAGATATTTCGGAAGAGATTTCGTAAGAGATTTCGGAAGAGATTTCGGAAGATATTTCGTAAGATATTTCGGAAGATATTTCGGAAGATATTTCGTAAGAGATTTCGGAAGATATTTCGTAAGAGATATTGAAAACGTATTAGGAGAATTATCCGATACTTTAAAATTAACATTTTCTGACAAGGATGTTTCTAAAAACTCATATGATGATATATATGACGAAATATATTCTTACAAGAATCGTGAAATATTATTTAGCGAAAATTTCTTCAATGTTAATCCGGGAGCAAAAGGTTATAAATGTAATATCCGACTAAACAATCCCATGCTGTTCGAACATTCACTTAATGTAGTACTTTCTTTTTCATCCATCACGTTTTTACTGGTGCTTATGAGAGAATGCCTTCAACATACTCACGATACTGACACTCCACTATCAGAAGCTATCTCGGATGAGAGGATTAATAATTTCGTCCGTGAATCCGGTACAAGCATATGGTTTTTGACGCTAGCGTTAGGAGATTTTGCAATCCGCTACAATAAAAGTTATGGCAACAAAATAAAGGGATTGCCCGGATCAATATTATTGTCGTACGCGGCATACGCAAATTTACGTACGGGGCTTAACTTTGGCGGCAAGGTTTGGCAAGAACTCTTGAATAATACCGCTAATACAGACCCCAAAAGCAACGTTGACAATACTCCCAATATCCCCGGTATCCCCAATGTCGCAAATGACGCTACCGGCAACGTCACTGACAATGCGGACATTGTTAACAATGACGTAACGATGAGATTCACACGGCTTCTCTATGACTTGTCCATGTATGAGGATATGGACAACAACTGCATGAAGCTGATTAATATGATTGACTCCGCGACGGGTGAGTTCAGAGAGATGCTGGAACTTGCAGGCTTTATAGTTAACGGCAAGCCAACGTATGAATACAAAAAGTATTTCTGACGGGCCTGATACCAAGTAGCAGGCATAAGAGTAACAAAAATACAAGAAATGAGGAGGGGAAAGCCTTCCCCTCGCTTCGGCCGCAAAGGGCGCGTCCTTTCGCTACCCCTTCTTGCGGGGGAGCGCCCCCGCAACGCCCCCCTGGAACCACCTTCGGATAATTTACTCATACGATTGCAAGTTGGTATGGGATCAAGCCACGGCTAATTTGTTCTGATCGAAAAAGTATGTTATTACAAGAAGTTGCAATTATAGCGGAATTCAGTGGGATACAATACAAAGGACTAGACTGCCGGACAAGCCGGAATGACGAATAGTACCAAATGGCATTCAAAAGAGTAAAGGACAAAAGATTAACACGAAAAGCACGAACAAAGGCACGAAAGGCACGAAAAAGTACAGAATTGCATAGTCCTTTTTCGTGTTTTTCGTTATTTTCGTGTCTTTCGTGTTAATCTTTTGTCTGTCCTTAAGCTTCCACATATGTAGAATACCGTTATAAAACAAGGGGCAAAGGGTAGATTCCGGGACTTGCCCGGAATGGTGCGCCTGCGAGTGTGCATAGTCGGAAGGGTGGAAGTCCCTTTCAGGTATACGCTCTCCGGCTGTAGATCGTAAGATAGAAGTGACCCCCCTCGTCATTTAAAACTGACCCCCTAAAAGGTTACAATCTCCTTTCAAGAAAAAACCTGGAAGGAGGAGAAAGGGTGGTAAGCATGTATATGTGGCAACAGGTAAAGGCACTGAAGTCAACAGGGTTATCGATAAAAGAGATAACGAGGCATTTGAAATTATCGAGAACTACGGTGAGGAAGTGTTTAAGGAGTAACGAAGCACCACGGTTGAAGAGATTTGTTTGGTTAAGCGGTATCCGCTGGGCAATAGAACAGTGCTTTGAAGAGGCTAAAACAGAACTGGGCATGGATCATTATGAACTGAGAAAATATCCCGGCTGGAACCATCATATGCTGACGTGCATGTTGGCTCATTTCTTTCTTTGGCATCTGCGGATAACTTTGGGGGAAAAAAGCTCCGTTTATTACGCTGTCTCAGCTTAGGTTCCTCATAAAGACGGTACTACCCATCATTAATCTCACTATCCAGATGGCAATTGAAATAACAAAGTGGATTTATACAAGAAATCATCGCGCTTATCTCTCCCATAAAAAAAGCAGGCAACATATCCCAGGCTAAATTTGAAATCATGATATTATGTCGTTGTAGGGTTATATATCCACCCCTTGTATACCCACCCCTCTCCGTCGTCATTCCGGCTAGAGCTATCAGCCTCATTCGCGGGCCGGAATCGCCCTTGTCCTTGCTCTTGTCCTTTCTGTCATCCTCGCGAAAGCGGGGATCCAGTCCTTGCCCTTGCCCTTGCCCTTTGCAGACGGACAGGCCGAAAAAAGGACTAGATTGCGGCCCGCGAATTCCGCGAATACGGCTAAACGGCTCTGCTGACGAAGCTCTATCCGGAATGACGGCAAGGGCGTTGAAGATATAGTATCAGGCTTCCATTTTAACCTTGAGATTTTTCAGGCACTTATCGATAAACATGTTTATCATTCGAATCTGGATTAAGGCCATCAAGCGACCAACCACGGGAATAGTGATGTCATTTACTGCTTTGTAAACTATCTTTGTCTTTCCATTGATAGTATCGAACTCCATTGTCTCGT
>JADFXJ010000212.1 GCA_015233615.1 Nitrospirota bacterium | reverse complement strand
ATCTTCATCTAATAAAGGCCAATGTATTCCGTAGCAGGAAGGTGAAATTTCAAAGTTTTTTCTTTCCGTTTCGGATGCCCGATCAAGAATATGCGATATTTCTTTCAATTTAAAAGTCAGTTTTTCTCCGTCTATGTTTATAAATAAAGATTCCTCCTCGAATCTAATATCGCTTACGTCATGATATTTTTTCATAATTTACGCATCCTCTGGAATTCTTCCCAATAGAAGGCATCTTCCCTTTCTACTCATTATAACATATTTAGTAACTACTCAGGTCATGACAAAAGCATTTCAATACAGATTCGCGGGATTCGCGGGTTGCCGAATTCGCGGGGCGAAATCTGTCACTATAATCTCCGCTTACGCCTTTAGGATGTCGTCCCGGATGATTGAGTGAGAGACATTGTGACGGGGAGACTCATCTTGGTTCTGGTGTCTATGGCATACACCGAAATGTAGTAAACGCTATTTTCGGTAAATCCGTTGTAAGTGCCCAGATAATAGCCGCCGCCCGCGTCGCTCAGTACCACTTTGGGTACGTAAGCCGACGTAATGGGATTTCTGGCGGAATCACTCTTATTCCGTTTCCATTGGCGTCTATTTGCGGATCCTGCTTCAGGCTTGAAATCGATACCGTATTTTTGCCGTTTATAGAAGAGTCGTAGATATTCTCACCGTACAAGACACCGGTCCAGAAGGGGTTGAGAAAGATTCTGCTCCGCCGGCGGTAAAGTAGGCCTGCTCGTCTTCCATGGCGCTTGTTATGAGTGAAAAATGTCAGGCAGCATTCTAAAAGAGAGGAATCCGCATTTTTTCTATTTCTTCAACGGCTGTTTGTGTTATAATTTAAAGATATGACTGCGATGTTGAGCAAATAATGGCTAAAAGTATCGGTGAATACGAAGCTGCGGAGATTATAAATAGTATAGATGTACCTATACAAGCCAATATCATTAATAATTTGTATAAGGAAATCAAAAAGCCGAATCCTGATTTTAGAATAATAACGGAGGAAACCAGCAAGGATGCCGGATTGTCAGCAGCCGTTTTAAAAACGGCTAATTCCCCCTTTTTCACTAGCGGCGGAATCAGCTCGATAGACAGGGCTATCTCCGTCATAGGGCTTAATAACTATTTTAACGTCGTAGTCTCTTCGATTTATCAGGAAGCATTCAAGGCGTTTCCAAACAAAGACATACTTAAGCAGTTTTGGTATCATTCTATGCTCGTTGCGACAATAATGTCTTCCATCGCCAATAAAAACAGAAACATAAATGCAAGCGACGCCTACCTTACAGGATTATTCCACGATTGTGCGATTCCTTCGTTTATGATGAAATTTCCCGATTATGCCGAGATTTACATATTAGCACTAGGTTACGATTCTTCTATAATCGATACCGAAAACACGAAATATAAAACCAACCATTGTATAGCAGGTTCTCTTTTGACAAAGTCGTGGCAATTGCCCGATGCTATTGTCAACGTCATAAATCACCATCACGACAACGATATAAGAGTACATAAAAATCCCGTCGAAAGAAAGCTAGCCGCGGCACACCGTCTTGCCGAATGCGTGTCGTATAATTATAAAAATACGTCTAAATGTCTTCCGGGTTCTCTGAAGAAGGGTAGAAAAGAAATAATGTCCGATAAATCTTCGGTTAAAAGTGTATTCGGCGATGCCATAGATTTCGAAGTCGTATTTCAGGAGCTTAATTTCGATAAAAACGATTTAGAAGATTTAGGAAGAGACGTTGCCGGAACGACTGGGAAATATTAATTCTTTTTATCTCAACCTCGTAATTACCCCGGTATTACTCCGGTTACGACGGCTTCCGGTTATTAATCCGGCCGGTTTAAGGGCCTTCGAATAGCTTTTTCGAGAAAATATAGCTCATTATTTTCCTAGCTGTTGCATTATTTGTGGCAAAAAGCCGGCGTCACTCCCGGCCCTTCTTGAACGCTGCCGAGAGTGCCTGGAGCGTGTTCTTTGCGTTTCCAAAGAGCATCCGCGTGTTTTCCTTGTAAAAGAGGGGGTTTTCGACTCCCGAAAACCCTGCGGCCATCGAGCGCTTCAGCACCAGCACGGTTTTCGCCCTGTATGCCTGTATTATGGGCATACCGTAGATGGGGCTTCCGGGCTGCTCCAGGGCCGCCGGATTGACGACGTCGTTTGCTCCTATAATCATGCATAAGTCCACGGTGTCCATGACGGGGTTGACGTCGTCCATTTCATAAAGCTTTTCGTAAGGAACGTCGGCCTCCGCCAGCAGAACGTTCATGTGACCGGGCATCCTGCCGGCAACGGGGTGTATGGCGTAACGTACGTCGCACCCCCCGGCCTCCATAAGCGTACCAAGCTCCTTCAACGCGTGCTGTGCCTGGGCCACGGCCATCCCGTAGCCGGGAACTATCACGACGAGGGAAGCAGATTCGATCAGGTAGAAGGCGTCATCCACGGTTATGGGCCGTATCTCACCACCCATCGCTTCATACCCTTTTTCCCCGGCTTTGGCCTTGGGCCAATAACCGCCGAAGAGAACCCGGCTTAAGGGGCGGTTCATGGCCTTGCACATCAGCCGGGTAAGTATAATGCCGCTCGAGCCTATAAGCGCGCCGGTTACTATGAGCAGGTTGTTGGCGATTTCGAACCCCACAGCGCACGCGGCCAGTCCGGCGTAACTGTTCAGGAGAGATATGACGATTGGCATGTCTTTTCCTCCTATGGGGATTACGGCGATGACGCCAAATACCAGTGACAGGGCGATGGTTGCCACTAAAGAAGCGTATGCTCCGAAATAAAGGAAGTGTACACCGGTGATAATGATTATGACGAACAAGACAAGATTCGATATTCTCAGGGGAACGCCCAATCCCGGCTTGGGTTTCATTAGCTCGCTGAGCTTCACCCATGCCACCAGGCTGCCCGTGAAGGTTATCCCTCCGATCAGTATGGAAAGGTAAGTGGCGATCATCGTCAGGAGTGCCGGGGATGGCTGCCTGTAGTAAGATAGCCACCCAACGAGCAGGCTTGCGATACCGCCGGAGGCGTTAAACAGGGCGACCATC
>JADFXJ010000010.1 GCA_015233615.1 Nitrospirota bacterium | reverse complement strand
CCGACAGATTCGTACAAAATATTATCGATGCGTCCGCCGCCACCCGATCACCCTCCGACAGAATAATGATATCGCCACGTACAACTTCACGTCCGGGGATTCTTCTATGTGTAGCGTCTCTGATTACCAGCGCTCTGGGACTCGATAAATCTCTTAGCGCCTCTAACGCACGCTCCGTCTTGCGTTGCTGATAAAGGGTAATGCCGATAACAACAAATACGAAGGCGATCAACATAAAGGCCTCTTGCATGTCGCCAAGCATAAGGTATATAGCGCCACCCGCAATTAAGAGCAGAAACATCGGCTCACGAAACACTTCAAATATAATGGCAAGGATGCTGCGCTTCTTCGTGGAAGGAAGTTCGTTATAACCTTCCCGCTTCAGAATCGAGACGGCTTCTTCTTCGGAAAGCCCGGATATGGTATCGATATCGAATATTTTGTCCATTCTTGTCCTTTCTTCATAGCCAGGTTTCTCTTACCGCGGGGTCTCTTACCGCGGGCTTTAAATGCTTTTTCGGCAGCCTCTCAAGTATATCGCTTATATCAAGTTGCAGTCAAACGAGTAAAGGACAAAAGATTAACACGAAAAACACGAAAATAACGAAAAACACGAAAAAGGACTATGCACTTCTGCACCTTTTCGTGCCTTTCGTGCCTTTGTTCGTGCTTTTCGTGTTAATCTTTTGTCCTTTACTCTTTTGAATGCAAATTGGTATTATGCCAATCTTAGCGTCCTCTTGCCGGTATCGTCGAAGTCCCCCGTAGAACCAACCCTGAATTGGCTGACTAATTCCTGAAGCCCGGCAGAGAGACTGGACAGGCCAGAAGCAGAATTGGCTATCTGCCCGGAACTCGCTGACGTATCCTTAGAAACGTTCGCAATGGTTGCGATATCGCTGGTTATGGTTTCTGAGACGGTGGACATCTCTTCGGTTGCGGTGGCTATCTGTTGCACCATCGACTGCAGAGAGTTTACACCCTGCACTATGTCATTTAAGGCACTCCCGGCGTTTGTAACGTACTCTACTCCGGTTTCCACGCGTTTCGTGGCTTCATCCATAGAGCTTACCGCTTTGGATACGTCCTTCTGAATTCCTCCTATCATGCCGCTAATTTGCGAGGTTGCCGTGGCAGTTCTTTCGGCGAGTTTTCTCACCTCATCCGCAACTACCGCAAAACCTCTGCCCTGCTCTCCTGCCCGTGCCGCCTCTATTGCGGCATTCAGGGCAAGAAGATTCGTCTGGTCGGCTATATCGTTTATTACGTTAACTATCTCGCCAATCTCCTTCGATCGATCTCCTAAAGACGATATAAACCGGGCAGACTCGCTTACCGTCTCTGCAATCGCTCTTACTTCCCTGGCCGAGCTATTGACTACCTCTTCACCATTTTTAGCCATTTTGGCAGTCTCTGAAGCACTTGACGCTATACCCGAAGCATTGTTGGCTATATCTATAACGGTTTTTGACATCTCTTCGGACGATGCGGCTATTTGGTTTGCTCTTTCCATTTGATCCACAACTCCCCTGGAGGTTTGCTCCGAGGTAACGCTCAACTGTTGGCTTTCTGCAGCAAGGTCGCCGGCTGCTTTCCTGATGTTACCTATTACCGTCCTTAGCTTCTCTATCATGTTATTTAGGGATAGAAACAACTCTCCAGTCTCATCCTTGCAATCAAGGCAACCGGCTTCCACAGTTACCGTCAAATCGCCGTCAGCCAGCCTGTTAGAAACGTCAACCGCTTTTGCCATAGGCCCGGTAATACTGCGAATTATCAAAAATGCGGCTGCAAACAACAAAAACATACCCACAACTACACCGCTTATCGTTATCCAGAATAAAAGCCAGTACTCCTCGACGGAGTGCTGTTTCTTCTTCGACGTCGTCTCCGTCTGCTTGTCCTTTATAAATTTCACGATAGATTCTATACTTTCCGTAGGCGGGCGATCCATCCCTTTGACCATCCTGTCGACCTTTTGATAGGCATCGGCCTCCGCTGGATTATAGCTCTTCAGTGCCTCCAGATATTTATCTTTTAACTCACCGTGCTTCTTTACTGCATCGTCGACCATCGACGTATCATCGCCTAATTTAACCAAAATGTCTTTTAACTCTTTCAGGTTTGTCTGTGTCTCATCGCTTTCTTTCGAAAAGTTATTATGATATTTTTCGAAAGCCGCTTTATCAGTGCCTCTAAGCAATATATCCTTCCATTCCTGTACCTGCTTTTTGAAATGAACCTGGGAATTTCTCGCTGTATCCACGGCCTTGGTATAAAGTACCAAAATATTACGGTCTTCGTCATGGTTTTCGTTTAACGCACTGTAGCTCATTAAACTGTGAGCTGCTAAAATACATATCAGAATAAACGTCAGGGTTAATAACACGTACAACTTCTTCCCAATCTTCATGTTCTTAAACATTTTACCTTCTCCTTAGATCCTGCCTGGATCTCAAATATTTCTTATTATCGGATAGTATTACCATACACTTACTGTACGCCACCATTAAGAACAGATTCCGGGACTTGCCCGGAATGACGGACAAGGGAATGAAACCGTTAGTGTCCCATGGTTAATACCTCTCAGTGTCAGGAAAGCAACGATACGGGTGGGTAATAATCAAAAATACTCCTGCGTCAACAAGGCGGAGATATTGCCAATAGCCTTGCCGCTTACAAAACGCCGAAATTTCCGGCGACAGCTTACCTATGAATGTGATATTTCAACCCTCAATGACCAAACTTTCAAGGCCAACCCTCATTGGCCAAACCCTCACTGGATGGAAACCGAACTACGATCCCCTTTCCAGGACAACGCAACGTGTAATGCATGTATTTAATACGTTTATTCGCCTGGCAGACGTCTCGTTTATTCGGGTGTCTGCCAGGTGTCTATGGACCTGTCAATCGTCTGTCGGGCGTCTAATCCGGTACCTGGCAAGTGCCGTCTGCCGAGCAGATCTCTTTTTCCGCCAGCACGTCGATAAACTGGGTTATAAAATCGATGTATCTGTTCTTCCGCTCTTCGGCGAGTTCCGTAATGTAGTAAGCAAAGCGGGGGTTGTTCTCTATCAACGCTTCGAAATAATCCTTGTCTATCTCACGCAAGTAGGCGTTGTCGGTCTTCACTATGCCCGTAGCGGAGCGAATACCGCTCTGTAGCAGGGCTATCTCGCCAAACACCTCACCCCTGCCAAGGCCGCCGTAAGAAACCTTGTCGGCGGAGCCTTCCATGGCGATGTTGGAGAAAAACTCTATCTCCCCATCCTCGATAAGGTACATGGCGGTACCCACCTCACCCTCGCGTACAACGGCGTCGCCGGCCATGAAATGCTTAATTGCAGTCTTGCCGAACATGTCGATAAAATCGCCCTGGCTGAGGTATTCGAGGAAGCGTTTCTTCTTCATCTTCGTCTCGGCCATCTCATCTGTCGATATTATGCTTTGCAAGACAGTGGTGGCCTCTGCGTTGAGGGGATCCAGTTCGAGTGCCGACTTGCACAGCGTAACCGCCAATCCAGGCTTGGTAGCCTTGTATCCGGAGGCTGCCTGCACGAGCATACCTGATGCCTCCGCCTTTTTGCCATCCCTAAGTAGTGCGTCTGCCTGGCGCAAAAGCTGATTCTTCTCGTCAACGGCAGTAGCCACCTTTTCACGGCCAACACCCCTGGCCGCATCGCCAATCATTCTGGCAACGGTGTCCACGGCACAAAATACCATACTCGGAGGGTTCTTGAGTTTTTGTTCGATGTTTCTCGCACTCTCCAGCGACAGGGCATACAGTTGGTTCGTAACCGCCGAGTTCGGAGGAAATATCTTGTAGAAAAGTGTCTTACCTAAAACCAGCACCTCCACGTCCACTTTTGCTCTTACGCTGGCCTCAACCGGTTTTTCAGTAAGAAAGCTTATTATATTTACCAGTGAAACACTCTCTATAACACCGGAGTCGAGTTTGTCCCCGCCCGAAACTTTCTTTAGCATGTGGTTTATCAGGCAAGGTGGAAGGGGTAAGCCCATGGACAGGTGTATCTTGCTGCTCACCCCGGCCTCTCCCTTGATGAGTATCATCAACTGTCCGGAATAATCGGCACCCTCCTCCAGGAGCGTCTGGCCACTGGAGAATTTCCCGAAAGTCAGGCCGCCTGGCTCTATCATGCCAAGGTTGTCCTCGCTCAGGAGCATCCTTAAAAAATCCATCCCGCCCTCCTCCGAAACAGCCGGTACCACCGAAAAAAAGACCTCAATCTGCCTTTTGGCCTCCTGGTAGTTCTTCTTCTCCACCGCTTTTATGAAATCGGTAAAGGTCCTCTCCGATAAGGACATCTGCCCGTTACCGCCTTTAAAGACGGGTTGAGGCAGATCGACGTTCTTTAAGCTCTTTAACGAAACGTTCTTTAATGAAACGCTCTTTAACGACGGGAAAACATTAAATGCGGAAACTACCTTCATCGCCTTGCCAAGGCTGACCTGGCCCATTATTTGGCCCGTCATCCTCTTAGCCTTACAACCAAACCAGGAAAAGATCTTGTTCAGATCCCCACTTAAAAAAGACATGTCACAGTTATCTTCGGAATGATTTTCTCTCATTTCATATCCCTCCACAGTTAAATTTTCCTCAAACGCATACTAATGCGTTCATTATTCCTTCCTTAATATTATGAAGAATTATCGGATATTATTAACTATTTATATTTTAGCATATAACGATATATTCTAGCACATAACAACTAACTTTGTACCATAAAAACAAAAAGCACTAAAATGCCAGGCCACGGTGAGTTCCTGGCAGCGGGAGAAACACACCGAAGGGATAGAGCCCGGCTAAAAGTTCCGCCTGCCTTCGAGTGACTTGCCGAGTGTCACCTCGTCGGCAAACTCTATGTCGCCACCCATAGGCAAACCGTAGGCTATTCTCGTAACGATAACGTTTAACGGGCGCAGCCGGTCGGCTATGTAGTGGGCAGTCATCTCTCCCTTGGTGTTTGGATTGGTGGCAAGTATTACCTCCTCCGCACCGGTAGAGCCGATACGCGCGACGAGCTCGGCTATCTTCAACTTCTCCGGAGTTATGCCATCGATTGGTGAGAGGACGCCGAGCAGGACGTGGTAGAGACCGCGGAAGGCCCGTGTTCGCTCGATTACGATGATATTGCCGGGCTCCTCCACAACGCAGATCTTTTTCCTGTCCCTGGAAGGATCGCTGCATATTTCGCAAGTGTCGGAGTCGGTTATGTTAAAGCATTCCTTGCAGAAGCCGGCACGTTCCTTTATATCTATTATCGCCCGGGCTAACGATCTGGCCTCCGGAGCGGGCATGGACATTATGTAGAAGGCCAGCCTCTGGGCAGTTTTTCGGCCTATGCCCGGAAGCCTTGTCAGCTCGTTTATCAAAACGTCGATTATCCCCTGGCTCATGAGTCCAACCGTGGAATTAAACACTCATCCGATAAGTCTTTTTTATCCGTGTTAATCTGCGTCATCTGCGGATTATATGCTTAAGAGACGTCGATGGCAACGGCAATGGCCTATTTACCAAAAAAGTTCGAAATATCGGGCATGCCGGGTATCTGTAGTCCTCCGGTCATCTTGGACATCTCTTCGTTTACCAATTCGTGAGCCCTCTTTATGGCCTCGTTACAAGCTGCTACTACAAGGTCCTGGAGCATATCCACGTCGTCCGGATTGACGACTTCCTTGTCTATGGTGATGGAGATCAACTGTCCGGAGCCGTTTGCCCTGACCGTAACCATGCCGCCGCCGGCGCTGGCCTCAGCAGTCTTCTGGCTGGCCTCCTCCTGCATCCTTACCATCTTTTCCTGGAGTTTTTGGGCTTCCTTCATGAGGTTGCCTAACATTTTCTTTGACATTTGCCCTCCTTCTTCGTTTTTATGCCGAGAATTTATTTATGCTGCGTCTTGTCGTCATTCTACTTTTTTATCCGATGGCACCACGTCGCCAAGCCTGCCATCGAAAAAGCTAAGCGCATCAGTGACAGCCGGGTCTTTCATGGCCTCGTCCCTCAGATCTTTTTTAACCTTTGGTTTAGCACCGGAGGTATTTATCACGATTTTATACTTCTGACCGCCCAACTCTTCAAGGGCTCCCTCAATGAGCTTTCTGTTGCCCTTTATCGTGTTTTCGCAAAACTCGCTTGGGCATGTTACCGCAAACGTGCTTCCTTCCAGGGATATCGTGGTTTCCTTTAAAAAGGTTCCCAGGGAAGGTTTTTTCGCGTAGAGCTTATCAGCAGTCTCTATCCAGAGCCTGCTTCCGGAGCCGCCTTCACCGGGGGAACAAACCGTCTGGCCGGGGCTTTCAACCTCGTCCGCTTTGGCCGGGTTCACTTCAGTAAAGCCCCCTCCGCCCGGAATTACTTCGACTTCACATTCAATAATGGCAGGTGCATCCTGCACTCCACTAGCGGCAGGCCGGGCTACATTGTGGTCGGCAGGCGACACGTGAAACTGCTCAATCGACCGAGGGCCAGGCGATTTAATTGGAGTGTGTTCATCCGGAGCCTGTTCATCCGGAGACTGAATATCCGCAGACCGCTTATTAACAGGCTGATTATCCGGTTGCTCCGCCGGAGGTTTATCCTCTGCGCCACGGCGGCTTTCCAGGGCCTGCCCGGCAGTGTAACTTGCGGGTTGCGTACTCTTTAAGGCATTTGCGGCTTTTGGGATATATTTTGAAGCAGTTTTGGGGGCAACACCGGTGCCTACCCTGGCCGGGACACTTGTACTTACCCCGTCGGGTACTGCCTGCTGCACACGGGCAACGTTTACGCCGGCGCTCATGCCGGTACTTATACCGGTACCGGCCCGGATAATCGAAACGATCTCGCCAATAGGCCTGATTGAGCTTGCAAAGCTTACCCTCACCAAAGACATCTCCAAAACGAGGCGGGGAGAAAAGGCCGACTTAATCAGGGACTCGGCCTTCAAAAGCTCGTTTAACAGAACCGTAAGCAGTTCCTCGTTGGCCAGGGGCAGGATGGATGACTCTATCCTCTGTACCTCGGCAGGGCTCAGCTCCGTTGCCTTGGGGCCCAGCACGCGGATTACCAGGACATCCCTTAGCAACTGTATCAATTCCCTGGCGAACGACTTAAAATCCACGCCATTTTCGTACATTTCGTTTACCGTTTCGAATATTTGTTTTCTGTCACCCCTTAAAATCGCCTCCGCCATGTCAAGGAGATGCCCCCTGTCGGATATGCCCAGAAGGTCTTTAACGTCCTCTATGCTAATGTCCCGGGAGAAAGCCGCTATCTGGTCGAGCAGTGTCAGGGAATCCCTGATGCTGCCGTCGGACACCCTGGCAAGGAGTTCTATAGCCGGGTCGCTTATACCCATTCCTTCGGAGACGGCTATGAGCTTCAGACGCTCCTTTATCGACTCTAACGGCACCCGTTTGAAGGACAGGTGCTGGCAACGCGATAGCACGGTGGGAATGATATCCGTAGGCGCAGTGGTGGCCAGAATGAAGATGACGTGTGGCGGCGGCTCTTCGAGAGTCTTCAGGAAGGCGTTAAAGGCTTGCCTGGAGAGCATGTGGGCCTCGTCTATGATATAGAGCTTGTAGTGCGAGCCCGATGGGGCGTACTGAACACGCTCCCTGATTTCCCTGATGTCGTTGACGCTATTGTTCGAAGCTCCGTCTATCTCTATAACGTCCAGGAAAGACCCCTCGGCGATGGCCTTGCAGTTGGGACACTTTCCGCAAGGCGAAACGGTTGGGCCGCCTGCACAATTCAACGCCTTCGCAAAAATTCTGGCGGTAGAGGTTTTACCGACTCCACGGGGACCCGAGAAGATGTAGGCATGAGCTATTCTACTGTCTTTAATAGCGTTTTGAAGTATCCTGGCTATTGCAGACTGCCCAATAAGGTCTTCGAACGTTTGGGGTCGCCATTTCCTGGCCAATACCAAGTAGGCTCTGCCTGACATTGACGCTTGAATAGTAAAAGGTGGTGCATTAATAACAATGTCCCCTTCCATTTAAAGATATATCTCCAAGCGAGTTTAATTTAAAATCGGGTTAAGTCGTCCGGTAAAAAAATTTGTCCGGTAAAAAAACCTTTTTCCTGGATGCAGCCGGGCAAAGACTTGCTGCGGCACACAGTAGAAATGCTTACCGCTGCTCCTTTCCAGGCCTGACGGGGTTCACACCATACTGTTGCGCAGGGCCCCTGCCCAACTGCATGCAGGAAAAAGGAAATCCCTAAATCATGGCGGAGAGGGAGGGAGTCGAACCCTCGGTGAGTTTCACCCCACACACGATTTCCAGTCGTGCTCCTTCGGCCACTCGGACACCTCTCCAGTTGCCACAACCACCACCACTATTTAACAAGACTATATTATACATACTGCTTGCAGAATTTACAACTGTAATTCTTTTATATTCAAACGATCATGCACTTTAGCCCCGCAAGGACAATAAGAGTACTCCGCTAAAAAACGTGCTAAGCCAAATATGCGTGTTTTTTCCAAAACAAAACGTAACGCTCACTTGCTCTTATTATTAAAGTTGGCCTTGCTATTGGAGCTAGCCTTGCTATTGAAGCCGGCCTTGTTATTGGCACCGTACTTTTTGACTACGCCTATGACGTTGGGAATTGGCCAGGCCTGGTTGCCGTTGTTGCCGGATAATTCTCCGCTACTGTTGTAAATACCGTATTTGTCAGCCTCAAAACCGTTTACAGAGACGTAAAGGGACGCCAGGCGTCCGCCTTCCAGGTAAGTGGCCCCCTGAATCGATAATGGCAATTTCATTAGTATCTCTATAAAATCATGAACTGTATACGGTGTACCGGTGTATATGAACAAAACGTTGCCTTTCGTGTCCTCAGCCAGCACTACCATGCTCCAATTGCCGGGTTGCCGGCTCCAGACGTTTTTCTGTTTGCAGTCAATCATCCTGATATTCTGAACGAAAGTATTGTACTTGTCTTTGAAGTTGTCGAAAGCCTGGCAATCGAGGTCTATGAGCATTGCTTCGGGGACTGCCGGCACCGCCGGGTTGAAGGCGAAGATTGATTTGTAGGATTTTAGTATGCGAGGGTTGTTAACGCTATTGTAGTTCTTCATGTGGCCCACGTGAGTGGAGCCGTCTACCTGGAACATGCCGGCATTGACAACGACGAGCAGCCCGTGCTCTTTCGCCCATTCTTTGGACGTCCTGGCCTGTCCCCCGTACTCGTATATCGTCAGGAGCTTGAAAGAATAGTATGATGGATCGATCTTTACGACGGTTATCCTGGAATCCCCGATTTTGGATTTCACCGGGGAATCGAACTCGCGAAAGTATAGCCCTTTGTCAAGCTGCTTCCAGCCATCGTCGGAGCCTTCGGCAACGATTCCTAATGACAGGCAAATAAGGAGCATTGCCAGTCCTGCTTTCGTACGCTTCCTGTTCAACATGGCTAAATACCTACCGGTTGCGATTATTATAACACAAAACCCGCATGACAGCCACATGCCGGTAAATTCCATCTTTGGCCGTATCCGGCCGCACCTCGTGTCGCTTCTTTTTTATCGGTATCTGCCGGTTTTATTCAGTCTTATCCACGTCAGTCTTATTCCTGGCGGCTTTATCCCCGGCGGAATTATTCCTGGAATTTCCCGATGCACAGGCACGCGTTCTGACCTCCAAAACCGAAGGAATTGCTGAGAACTACACGATGCTCCATGGTACGTGCGACGTTTGGCACGTAGTCGAGGTCGCACCTGGGATCCGGGTTTTCATAGTTGATAGTCGGCAATACGACAGACCTGTTTATTCCCATGGTGGACAGGACGCACTCTATCGCTCCGGCGGCCGCTATGGTGTGCCCGATCATGGACTTGTTCGAACTAACCGGCAGGCTTTTGCTCTTATCGCCGAAGACCGCTTTAATGGCCAGCGTTTCCGTAGCGTCGTTTTGGATAGTGGACGTTCCGTGGGCGTTTACGTAGTCCACCTCCCCGGTGGTAAGGCCGGCGTCTTCGATAGCGGATTTCATTGCAATTATGGCTCCCTCGCCCTTGGGGTGAGTATCGGTGATGCGGTATGCGTCTGCGGAGGAGCCGTAGCCAAGTATCTCCCCGTAGATGGTGGCGTTTCTCTTTAACGCGTGGTATAGTTCCTCTATGACTACCGCGCCGGCCCCCTCAGACATGACAAATCCGCCACGTTTTCTGTCGAAGGGTCTCGATGCCGCAGAGGGTGACGTGTACTTTTCCACCAAAGCCTTTATGAGGACGAAGCTCACGAAACCCGAAAAGTTAAGCGTCGATTCGCATCCTCCGGCTATCATTGCATCGGCCACGCCGTCCCTGATCAGGGCACTGGCTTCGCCTATGGCTTGTGCGCCGGCGGCACAGGCACTGGAGACGGATACGTTTGGCCCGCCTGATCCAAAGGCTGCCCCTGTAATGGCCGCGGCAACGTCCCCTTTCCTGCGCATGAAGTTGAAGAAGTCGTATCCTCCCGCCTTCATAAGGGCGGGCACGTCCCATCCACGCTTGCCGTCGTAAAACCTGTGGAGAAAGACCATGTCTTCTACCGGGGGAGTTTCTCCGTGATTGCCTATAGCCACACCTATCCTTAAAGCGTCGAATTGATTGCCGCCGTGAACGAAAGCCATGGAGACGGCCTCTTCGGCTGCACCGAGCATCATTACCGCCGCTCTCGTGGCAAATCTCTCCACTCTCGTGCCAAACCTTATATGCGATGCGGCCAGTCGCGCCCTTAGTTCATCGTACCAGGCCGGAGGGCACTCACCCCCTATGGTGGTGGGCAGACCCCTGGTGTCAAAGGAGGTTATCTCCCTTATACCGGAGACTCCGCGGGCGGCGTTTTCGAATGTCTCCACGGCACTCCTCCCAATAGGGGTAAAGGCACCGTATCCGGTTATTACCACGCGTTTATCGTTGTGTTTCAACCGTTCAGGCCTCTGCTTATCGATTGCACTATCGAAGGAATCATTGCAGCATAATCCGGGCAACCCTCCGGCAATCTTCCCGGCGCACTCACGCCATGATCGCAGCATAATCGCGGCATCATTAATGCATCGTTAATCGATGTTGACATCAGAATATACCGTGTGATTCCTGGGCACTGGTGAGCCATTCCCTGATAAGGTCGTCGCCGTCCATATACGGGGCCTCTTCGCTGCAAGCGGAGCATACCACGTGGGTGCCGTCTTCACTTTTCCACGACGAAGCACCGCAGTTGGCACACTTAACCGGGAGAGAGTCCAGGATGTCCATGACTCCGCGGGCCATGGTGGCCACCGTTATCATGGCCGGAACCTGGTCCATGTCCATGCCGGGTTCTAAGGCCGCCGAGTTTTCACCCAGACGCAGCTTCATAATCTTTACGGCCTTTTCGGTGAGTTGGCCATTGGGGTCTATGGCAGCCCCCTCGCCAAACATCTCCTCTATATGTTCGAGAATGAAGTGGCGGGCCATCTTTATACCAAACGCCTGCTCCAGGCGGTAGTTGATGTCCAGAAAGTCGAGCGACTCGGCACCCAGGTCTTTGATGAGTGAGTGGTCTGCCGATATGCTGACGGCGTCAATGTTAAGGGTCTCTCCGATCGCCTTTTTAACCTCTTGCACAACCCTGTCGTCTTTTATCAGTTCCTGTCTCATAAGCTGATCTCCTTTAAGAGGGTGAAGGGCCCACCCCGGGCATAATATTTATTTCTTTATTGGCGCATTATTCAAGTGTCTGTTCTTTATTGGCCTGTGCAGACGGTTGCTCAGCCCGCGGTCTACCACTATGGTCTGTCCCCTGATGGCACGGCTTGCACCGGAACTCAGGAATGCCACCACGTCCGCTATCTCATCCGGGTCGACGAAGAGCTCATCGGGAAGCCTGTCGATGTCCTCGATAAACTGGCGGAGTACCTTAAACGAATCAGTCCTGACAATGCCGCCGGAAACTGCGTTAACCGATATGCCACGCTCACCGAGAGTCTCGCTGAGGTCTCTTACTACTGCCTCCATGGCTGCCTTCATGCTGCCCAAAGGATAGGCAGGGTTGTAAAACCTGCTGCCGAGACTCGAAATGAACACCACTTTCCCACCGGAGGCCTCAAGCAACGGCAAGGCTTCCTTTACGCAGAAAATGTTGCCCAGATAATTAACGTCTACGAGATCGCGGAGTTCCTTTTCCAGGAGTTTTTCGATCGGTTTGAAAGGCGCTTTGGCTGCGTTGAGTATCAAAAAATCCAGGGAGCCGAAACGCTCTCTGACCCGATCAAAGAGGGATTTTACCTCTTCCCGCTTAGATATGTCCGCCTGTACTGGCAGTACCTTTACTCCAAAACTTTCGATTTCCCGGCATAGCTCCGGGACTCCCCCTCCCCGTCTGGATGGAAACTTTGCCACGTTTGGTGACACGGCTTGTGACACGGTTGGGTTATCTGCGGCACCCGGCATAACGGCGGCCACTGCATCGCCTTGTGCCGTAAGCACGGGGCGCCTGTAGTTGACAACCACGTTTGAGCCCATTTGTGCGAACTTCATGGCTATGCTTCTGCCAATACCCCTGGAACTGCCGGTTATGAGGGCTGTCTTATTTCGGAATTCTTCGTATACCATGTCAAACCAGAAAGCAAATTATAACAAATCTGCCAACCAGTTATCAATGCCCACAAAACCTCCGGCCCACAAAATTCCCAAACTCCGATATAAAAAATGTCATTGCCGGCGAAGCAATCACGCCTTTTCATAGATAAAGCCTTGAGTATGGCAACTAAAAGGCTGCGTCTACAGGACGGCGTCTGCGTAATCGGAGGGATTTACTCTCCAGTCCTCCGGATTTTCGGCACCGAGTATCTTACGTTCGTTCGAGGGCTCTCCCAGGTCTGCTACGTAGGGACGCAGGAACTCATACTTCCTGGCGTTATAAATTACTTTGACCTTCGGGGTGGTTAAGTTTTCCGCACTTTGCTCAAGGATTACCGCGAGATTGCCGTCATCGAGCCTGACAAGCGTACCGACCGGATATATGCCAACGCACTTTATGAAGTACTGAACTAATTTATAGTTAAATTGGAGTTTACTACTCCCCTCGAAGAGCATTCTGAGGGCGTCGGTGGGCGGCATCCCCTTGTGGTAACACCTGTCCGAGGTAACGGCGTCGTAAACGTCCACGATTGCCGCCATTTGGCCGAATTTGGAAATAGCCTCCCCACGAAGGCCCCTGGGGTAGCCGGTGCCGTCGTACCTCTCGTGGTGCTCGTATGCCACCTGCAAAGCAGCCTTTGGAATCCCGGTGCTTTTGGAAAGTATTTCATAGCCATGAATGGAGTGAAGTTTTATTGTCTCAAACTCGCTGGCGGTGAGTTTGCCCGGTTTGTTTAGTATCTCCGGCGGGATCTTTATTTTGCCTATGTCGTGCAGGAGCGCCCCCTATGCCTACTTCGTTAATCGTTTTGAGGTCTAATCCTGAGATACGGCAAAAGGAGATCATGAGCACACACACGCCCACGCAATGGGAAAACAGGTAATCGTCCACTTGCCTGATCCTGCAAAGGCTTATGAGTGCGTCCTGGTTTCTAAGGATGGAGTCGGTTATTTTCATAACTACGCCGGCAACTTTCTCAACCTCTATCTGCCTGCCAAGCCTTACGTCTTCGATCATGCCGGCAACGAGTTTTTTAGCCTCGTCTTTTACCACTTTCGCCCGCTTTATCTCTTCCTCAATGGGAACTTCCTTTTTGAGGATTTTTTTAACCGCCCCGTCCTGTAACTCCGCTGCCTCTTCCATATCTCTCTGGATTATCTTTGCCATCTCTGTCCCGGTAACGGAGCCCTCAACGTCCAATCCTTTACCGGTATCGATGTAGAGTTCACTTATACCGTATTCGGCCATTGTAATTATCTCTCCGGGAGAGTCGAGCCGGAAACTATTGGCAGCAAAAGGGTGGTCCTGCCAACCGCAGTTGAGGTCGTGGACGAACATCCCCGGCTTAAGCTTGTTTACGTTGATTTTTTTTATCATATATGTTACACCTTAAAGACACATTTATTATCGTAAATTATCAACGATTATCACATTTTCCCTTTTATTTTCAAAGAGATGTCATGTTTCTTCAACTCTTTATATATCGTAAGATATTCCTTTTGAAGTTTCATGTAATCGCCTTGTACCTTTTCGTACAATAGCCTGGTTCTTTTGAGTTCGTCTTTCAGCCCGGCGTTTTTAGCCGCGAGGGATTCCGTTTCAATCATAATTTCGGCGATAGTATCGGATTTTTCATTAGGGCTGAATATATCCTTACGTATATCCAAACGTACATCCTTTTGTATATCCTTTTGCGCGTCTTTTTGCATCTCCTTGTCTTCGGCTTCATAGCTTTTTATGATATCCTTCAGCCGTTTGTTTTCTTTTTTGATAACCTCTATACACGCATCCAGGTACTTGTTGTTCTTTTTCAGATCCTCCGCTGCCTGCTGAATCTCCTCTGTCTTCGAGTCTTTGCTCTCAAGAACTTTTCTCAGCCTGTCATTGGCTTTCTGTGTGTTGTCTAACTTTGTCATTGTATCTTCTATCAGATCTTTATATGTAGTATAATCATATAGCCGTTTCTTCAGCGACATGACGGTGTTATTCAACGCACTCTTTTCCTGTTCCGAGGCTTCGATTAAATGATTATAGTAGTTTATAGTTTCGGTTCTCTCACGTGCGAGTTTTTTTAGTGCCGTTCTCAGTTTTTCTATTTTGGCTTCCCTTTCTAAAATAGCTTCGTTATCTCCTGGATAGGCTGATTTTCTACCTGTTGCGGGAATTTCTTCGATATCCGAACTAAAGTCGATAACTTCCTCATTTAATTCCGGACGTAATGTTTTGTCTTCGGCAGTTTTTAATTTCCCGGCCTCTTTATGAACCGCAATCTTTTCGAGAAGAAAATCTATATCCGCCATTCTGCCGATGGATTCTTTCCCTTTTGTTAGAACGCTCATGGCCTTGCCAATTTCCAAATTGTTCAACTCGACGCGTTTAATTATATTCTCAACGTCGGCAGGCTTTATATCTTTAAGCTTAAGAGCATTTTTTAGCTTGTTGTTTAATTCCTGAACCTGCTCCAATTTTTCCAACAAATCATCGAACAAATCCTTGTAAGCGGAGAATTCGGCTATCTTCATTTTCAATTTGAGGATCGTTTTATCAAAAATATCCTTTTGTTCCTCATGCAGTGAAAGCAATGCAGAATATTTACCGGCTGCTCTACTTTTCTCGGATTCAAGCGATTTTACCTTCTGTCTTAAATTATTCAGATCTTCATCCGAATCAAAAGACATTTCCGATTGCACTAGCATTTCCTGCATATCCATTTCGTCGTTAACAACTTCAGTTTTACCGGTTTCCGAAGTATTTTTTATTTTGTCCGTTACATTCCTGAGGGTTTCGTCAAAAATGCGATAAATGTTATCTTTAAACCAGTTAGCGTCACTAATGTTTGACTTTAATCCGTTAAGCGCCGATTGCATGAAGAGGAGTTTTAATGATTCTATATCTTTTGCAACCTTTACGGCAACGTTGTCTTCAGGATCGCCGAACCTTTCCAGCCTCTGTTTCAATATCCCGATTTCCTCTCCGATAAAATGCTCGATAGCTTTCCTTTTTAAAGCCAACTCTTTTTGTGCCTTTTTAGCGGCAGCTTTAACTTTAGTAAGCTTAAACAATAAATATATGGCGCCTCCAGTGGACATCAACGCAAACTGTATGATGAAAATTAAAAGCGCAACGTCAATCTTGATCATCTTTCTTCCCCCTTCTTGCAAACCATAGCTTTATACATACTATAACAATAACAATCGTTATAATATTCATAATAACAACTTTCAAAACTACCCATTTTATAGATAATTTATCGTTTACCGGCTTAGAATCGAGTCCGGTAGAATTTATATCCGTATTTGGATTTACGTTAGGATTTACGTTAGGATTCGTATTTTGTGCCGTAGTCCCGGTGTCGCCCGTTTTAGCTTCTGGCCTTGTTGCATCGTTTACCTGGGCTTCCGGAGAAGCTTTTTGGTCCGTTACCGTAAAAGTAGTACTTTTTTCCCGCTCGAAAGTTTTTCCTTTTGCAGCGATTCTCATCTTGTAAACACCGATCAATTCCGGAGTGAACGAACCGGAATAGATCATGGCGTCATCCTGCTCGCGTCCTTTACCGACAAGATGAACCACAATATTGGCCTCGTTAGGCCCGGTTATTTCAGCAAATACATCTATATTATCTCCGAATATTTCCCTTTGCAATATGTCGTTGCTTTGTTGCAACCACGCCTTGATGTATGAAGATGTACCACGCAACACAGTGTTGTCTAAACTTGACCGAAGTTCCATATTGGTAAATACGTAAACCTTGTTGCTTTCCTCGGGGTTGTAAAGTATTTTCCAATTTCCGGCTAGTGGTCTGTTCAAAGTAATCATTTCGAATTTGTTGGAAATATACCATTTGATGCCTGATTTTGCGTTACCCTTTGCATTACCCTTTGCATTACCTTTTGGGTTATCCTTTACGGTATCGCTTGTGTAGTTGTCTCCATTGGGCGACTGAAGGTATATTTTTGAGTTTTGCGATGACTTCTTTATTACAATAGTTACCTCTTCAACCGGGGAGTCGACACGAAAACCGTTTTCGGCAAAAGGTACAGTTTTGGCTGAACTTGCACCGGTGTTTCTAATTGCTTCGAATATGGAAGAATATATTTTTTGCAGGTCGCCGGTTGTCTCTGCAAGGCTGAAAAAACCGCCCGTTGCTTTCGAAACATCATCTATAAGTTTACTATCCTTATGCTTGTTGAATGATATAGTATACAGAGTTATGCCTCCATCTTTGATGTTCTTTAGAAGAACTTCCATAAGATTTATTTCCAAATTCTTATCTCTTTTGGCGTCACCTGTATCCATCGTCTTGTCGGTCATGAGAATGATTATTTTTCTACTTCCGGGTAAAGCGGATTTTATAAGAACATCCGAGGCCCTTTCGAGTGCTTCATAGAGATTGGTATGCAGTTCGGAGGACGAAATCATATCGAGTGCCCGTAAAAGACTATTTGTGCTTTTAACGTTGCCGACATTGGTAAGCCCTGCTAAAAGCGTGGCTTTGTCGCTAAACCCGATTATAGCAGCCCTGTCATCCTCGTTAAGCAACGGGATAAAAAGTTTGGCGGCCTGGATTCTAAGCGTGAGGGTATCCGGTTTTTGCGTGCTTCCGGTACTATCCAGGACAATAGCGGCGTCTATTATAACGTTATTTTGTGAACCAAAGGCTTCGCAATGCAGCAGCATCGCCATGACGATAACAATAAACGACAAAAGAATAAATCTAATAGATCCAATACATCTAATAAACCTAATAGACCCGATACATCCAGTAAATCTAAATAGACAGACCTTCAAGTCACGTTTTGTTATCGTGTGAATCACTTGCATTTTTGGTATCCTTTGTATTTTGGGTTTGATCTGTATAAACGTAAACTTCTCCACTTATTGGAGCGCTCGTTTCAAGATAGTGACAAAGTGTTTCTATTTGCACCGAACTAAGAATACTTCCTTTATGAACTAATAGCTCTCCATTGGCTGCACTGATGTCTTCGGCAATTGTCATTCCTTCTTCGAGATATTGAAGCGGCACCAGAAGTTTTTCTCTCTGGGAAAGTTTCATCTCTACGAGAACGACGTTAAGCCTTTGTACGACTTCGGGATCGAACCGGGTACCTGAAAACTCCTTAAGATGATCGAGCGCTATCTCTTCTTCGGATCTGTTTGTAAATACTTTACCCGATGAAAAGCGGTGTCTGCACTTCATCTCGTCATATGCATTCACTACCGAAATTATCCTCGATTCCAAAGGGATTTCCTTACCCTTTAATCCATCGGGGAAACCGGTTCCGTCAAATCGTTCCAAATGGCTTCTGATTATCCAGCCGACCCTGTTAAGTCGATCCACCTGCTTCAGTGTTTCCTGAGCTAAAACAGTCTGACTTTTTACGAGCGATATTTCCGTCTGATTGAGTTGCTTCATTGGCGTGTACTGGATTTTCCTCGGTATTTTTATAAGTCCTATGTCGTGCAGAAGCCCGGCTATTTCGAGTTCCTGCAGCGTTTTGTCTCCCAGGCCGAACTTTCTTCCGGTTCTCTCAGCCAGTATTCCAACGCGTTTGCAGTGCGTGCCTATGAACGTGTCGTAATGTTCCAGTATATCGACGAAGATGCGTATAAAGGCGAAAAAGTTATATTCTAACTGCGTGTAAACATTTCTCACTTCCAGGGTTTTTTCTGCAACCTGTTCTTCCAGGTTTTTTTGGTAATCAATGCTTTTCGTAGATAGACGTTGTTTCTCAAACGCTTTTTTTATTTCCACTTCCAGGTTGGCCAAATTAACGGGTTTAGTCAGGTAACAGAATGCTCCTTTTTGCATGCATTTGACGGCAAGTTGCAAATCTCCGAGAGCGGTTATTATGATAACCTCGGTCGCCGGATATTTATCCTTGATTTGCTGAAGGGCCTCGAAACCATTCATTTTCGGCATTTTAAGATCGAGAATAACCAGTGATATCTCCTTAGAAATCTCTTCCTTTTCGAAATAAGCGAGCGCGTCTATACCATCATGGGCTTCTGCAACGCGATACCCTTTTTTCTCAAGAAAACTCCTTACATTTTTACAAGCCTGAACTTCATCGTCGACAACAAGGATATCTATCATTACCTTTTATTGCCTGTCATTGCCTTCTATCGCCTTTCATTGTCTTCCGACAATCCTTCGGTCAATGTTTCCGTTAATGTTTTAATCGATGCTTCCGTTAAGGTTTAGTTTTTTATTGTCGGAAAAATTAAAGTAAACACTGTTTTACCATTCCCGGATTGTACTTTTATATCGCCGTTATGATTTTTAATTATTCCGTACGATATGGAAAGTCCAAGTCCGCTACCCTTGCCTTCTTGCTTTGTAGTGAAAAAGGGATCGAATACGTTGTGTATTATCGCTTCGGGTATTCCTATGCCGTTATCTTCAATGCTTACATATACATGTTCCGGGTCTGCCCATGTACCTATTTTCAAACACCCCGACCATCCATCTTCGGTTGGTTCAGCGTGAGAGTAAGCGTCCTGCTTTTCCTTTATGCCGTCTCTTGCGTTGTTTATTATGTTCAGTAACACCTGGGTGAGTTGATCTTTGTCGCCATTTATGAATATGGTGACATGTCCAAAATTTATGGCGATTGCAATATTTTCCACCTTCATCTCATATGACACGAGGGCCACTGTCTTTTCGATTAATTCATTTAATTCCAGCTTTTTTATCTCCGGGATACTTTTTCTCGCGAATTCCCGCAGGTTATCAACGATTTTAACCGCTCTGTCAACCTGTTCGATGATGACGTTGTACGCATCCATTGCTTCTTCACTGATATTATCTTCCATCATCAGGATCTGAGCGGAAGTAGAGATTACATTCAGCGGATTTCTGATTTCATGGGCAACACCGGCGGAAAGCTCTCCGAGGGCAACCATTTTTTCGGAACGAAGCAACATTTCCTGCGCTTTCTTTAGTTCGACTACGACTCTTCTTTTTTCCGTTATATCCTCGACCAGCTCAGCTACGGCTGTAATTTTACCTTCCTCATCCACTACCGGAGAAGAGACTATCCGGTAATAAAAGGTATTACCATCAATGTGAATTTCTTTCACGTGTTCATGAATCTGTCCGTCTATAAGTGTTTTACACGAAGGACAGGAAGGACATGTGTTGTCTCCTGGCGGATTATTAAATGTTTTATAGCAAATTGGCTTATTTGTAAAATCCACGTCCGGAAACCGATTCTTTAGGTTATTGTTTACTGACAATACTTCCAGATTTTGACTTAGCAACGATATTCCAACTGGAATACTGTTTACGACGGTTTTATATCTTCGTTCGGATTCCAAAAGTTCCTTTTCTAATCGCTTACGTTGCGTAATGTCTTCCTTGAGGTGCTCGTTCGAAGTTTCGAGATCTCTTATGAGTTTTCTAATGGTTTTTGTTTTTCTCTTTATGCTCACGAAATATCCGGTTAAAAGAAATGTTAATACCAAACCCGTAAACAGAATAACCCACGATTGAAAACTATATTTTTCTGATATATAACCAGATATCGAAGTACACTGCACTAACCATTTTCTCCCTGCTACATGCAGGATCTTTGTGTATGTCAGGTTCTTACGTGGTATAAATCCTATATTATCTTTATGCATATTATCCTTATTCATATTATCTTTAAGTACGCTATCATTAATCGAAACCTTTCTTCTGCGGGATGGATGGTAGTAAATGAGGGATGATTCGTCTATTGCCGGTTTATCGTATATATAAACATCTACTCCCGATGGATTTAGATAAGACAATGATTTTTCGACAATATCCGGCGTTCTGAAGACGCCAAGGATAAAACCTTCCAGGTTTTCGCGGCGACTTTCTATCGTATCCGCTAAGTCTCCAATCTTATATACCGGTTTAAAAACAAGAAAACCATATTGTCCTGCTTTTTCCTGAACCAGTTTTATTCTTGTGGCAGCAACGATCTCGCCGGTATCGCGTGAACGTTCTATCGCTTCCAGTCGTTCGGGATTAGATGCCAAATCAAAACCAAGGGCTATCTCGTTTCCTTTAAAAGGCTCTACAAAATAAACCGGGAAGTACTCTTTTCGTTCGCCTGCACTTACAATGGTCCCTTGTTTCGCTCGTTCGGTGATTCGAAAATCTGGAAAACCTTCTCTTCTTGCTGATTTCTCATATTCTTTACGATTGGAAAATAACACCCGGGGTATCCACTCAAGAGCCTGAATGCTTGCATGTTCTTTGAGAAGATGATTTGTAAAAATCCTAAATTGTAATCTATCGACGTATTTGTTAGTGTCATAATAGGCATCCATTGCATCTATTGTTTGCAAGTTTGATTCTATTTCTCTTTTTAACGTTGCATAGCGGCTTTCTGACTCTATTTCGAATCTTAAGGATATCCTCTGAAATTCCGATCTACGTATTCCAATAAAAGAGACGACAGATAATGTAATACCTAATAATAAAACCACGGGAACAATAGAGGTATAAATATCTTCTCTCTTTATGTTAATAGAAGTAAATCTCATGCTTCACCCTTTGGACGCCATAGCATCCAGGGAGAATTTATAATATATACAAAAGAATATTATGCATACATATATATACAAATACATATAATTACATCCGGCCTTCCCGTAACAATCACAATAGAAAGTCATTCCCGGCAACGATAACAAGATAAACAGATAGCCAACCAGCCGGACAGACAAATATACAGGTTTTCTGTGGTTAGATACACATCGCCTCCATGCCATGTTAGTAACACTCAAATTATTAACACCCATATGGTTATTAATGAGTATGTTAATAAAACAATACTGCACTCAAAGCTATAAAATAACCTAAACCCTTGTTTAAGAATATAACGACAGCATTTCATAAAGCCAATACTGCAAAGATATTATAACATTTATATACAGGCAAAAGACATGTGTTGAAAAAAACCTGTACTCTCATAGCCGGAACGACTAAAATCAAACGGGCCCAATATCGTTAATACCAACTTACGTTGCATAACTTTATTTTCAATTGTTGTTAAACACGCACACGTTAACTGTTTTTCATTACGGCAACGGTCAATATCGTCAAGCAATTTATCGGCTTATATAACCAGAAAGGCTCTGCGTAAGAACACCTCGATAGCTTCAGGATCAAAGCGAGTGGCCTTAGATAGCTTTTCCACAAGGTGACTTACTTCTAAGTTCGTCTCAGCAGACCCATTAGTCTTTTGCATACTTGTCATGTTAATATAAAAAGGAACAACGTATAACGTGTATTAAATGGCGGCTCATACACAATTGTTACGGACTACGAGAATAAGGAGATTTCGATAATGCTTTTCGATTCTGTAATTCCGGGGCAACCTGTTTCTGTGCAAGCAAGGAGAAAAAAGAATCTTCAAAGCTGGAAGTCTTTTGTTCAAGCAGAGGCTGCTAAGTGGTGGTCTGACCCACCTTTGCCTAATGATACCGTCGTTCATCTTACGTTAGTGCACATTTGTGACGATATCTTTATAGATACCGATAATATTATAAAACCGATACAAGATGCTCTCGTCGGGCATGTATATTCCGACGATAACGTTGTTAAAGACGTTGAATGCCATCAACGCTCAGTTGACACTACTTTTGATATTGTAAAATTACCTCGTTTACTTAGAGATGAAATCATAAGTAACCGCGAATGCGTTTATGTCAGAGTTTCATTATCAGGACGTTGGAGGAGTATTTATGATCACACTCAAAGAAAAACACGACAATTTTATAAAAGAACTTGCCGGGAAATACGAACGTCAGGGTTACGAAGTTTTCCTGGAACCGGGTAAAGATACCGTACCTTTTGAACTGGGTAATTACAGGCCTGATCTGGTAGCTAAAAGGGGTGCAGAAAATTTGATGATAGAAATAAAAGCACGCCATGCCAGGTTTTCCATAGAATACTTTAGAGATATAGTTGAAACCGTATCCAAACGGCAAGGATGGAAATTTCTTCTCGTAACACTCGATGACGAATCAATAGACATAGATTCTGACGTTGCAAATAAATTCGTTTCAATCGACGGCGTTTTAAAAAGACTCGTTGAGGTAGAAGCTCTGATTGCGTCAAATCATACGGAATTGTTTCCGGAGGAAGTTAATGCCTGATTTGTGTATATTTTGTATGTGAGCTAAACCGTGTCCAACCCTGTTTAACCCTTATTATTAATCAACCGGTTAATCGTATTATAGAGTTCGCCAATCATGTAAGGCTTTCCCGTGGCTGCTTTAAACCCATAGTTGGCGTAATTCGACATTGCCTCTTCATTCGAATAACCGTAAGCTGCTATAGCCTTTGCGTGCGGGTTAATTTTCAGCAGTTCGCCTACCGCTTCTGTACCGTCTGCACCGCCACGCCTGGCTAAGCCTATTATAACCACGTCATAGGGTGTTGCGGTGCTTTGCATACATTTGTATCTTTCTATGGCCTCGTTTCCATTTACGGCGTAATCGACGGTAAATCCCAGGGAACCTAATATTTCACCGATATCGTTCCTCGAAATGTCGTCATCCACCAGGAGTATCTTTCCCTTTCCGTCCGGAGGACAGATGCTTTCCCCGCAGTTGGCGGACGGTATCGTTTCGACTGAAGCCGGCAGGTATATATAGAAGCAGGTTCCTTTCCCGGGCTCCGATTCCACGTCCATAAAACCGTTGTGTTTTTTTACTATAGAGTAAGCGGTAGCCAGGCCAAGCCCGTGTCCTTTAGGCCTGGTGGTAAAAAATGGCATGAATATCTTGTTTAAGTTCTCCTTGCATATGCCCGTACCGTTGTCGGAGATCGTTATTTTTATATAACAGCCATCGGTTAAGGGTATGTCGGTGTCTTTTGTCTTTAAAAAGTTTTCGGCTCTTACGTCGATTATTCCTTCAGAGGACATTGCTTCTTTCGCATTGAGGAGAAGGTTGTTTATGACCCTGGAAATCTGTCCCTCGTCGACTTTGATATGCCAGAGATTGTTGTGCACGTGTAAGTACGATTTTATCCTGGAATTATCGGTGTTGGTTTTTAAAAAGGATACCACTACGCTCTGTAAAAGCCCGGATATGGAAATGGTACCGGTAACGGGTATACTCCCTTTGGAAAAAGATACAATCAGTTTAGACAGGTCTTTGGACTGCTGCATGGCCTGTTCTAGTTCCATGAGCGTGTTGTACGCAAAATTGTTAGGGGCCAGGTACTTTTTCAGAAGATAAATCTTACCTGCAAATATTGTAAGAAGGTTGTTCAACTCGTGTGCTATGCCTCCGGCCAGGGTGCCGACGGCTTCCATCTGACAGGTTCTGATTTCGTGAGCCTTGAGCTGCCGGCTTTCTTTTTCCTTTTTTTCGGGGTCTTCAGTCATGTCTGTAAAGTCACTTTAGTTAATCCGCCCGCTTATCGTTAATAGTTAATAATACTCTGTAAATTGAAACCGATAATTATATGCCGGGTGATAATATAACAGAAACAAGGTATAATAGTATAGCTTTTTGATGGTGTATGTTTGTTATCGGAATCGACGAATATGAAATCTGCGGGTGTGGTATACTAAATATTATATAGATAGGATACCGAAGTTAAGTGGCGATTAAAGGAGGCTCCCGTAAAATGGAAAAGGATAATCACCTTATGACTTACGAATACGTTAACGATTTCCTGTTTTGCGTTATAAAACCTTACGAAGAAAGAGGAGACAACGTAGTTGTATATTGCTCCGGCGTCAACGTGTCACGTTTTACCCCAATCACTGCCGGAAAGCATCGCCTGGGACAAAACCCGGCCGTTAAGGGTCTGCAATCGTCGAACCTCGACGTTCGCGCTTTTATTATCGCCCACGCAGCGGAACCGGAGACTATCAGAGGGGGGGACGAGTGCTCCGGGTTTGTAACGTTTTCGCACCAGTGGAACACGGAGACTCTGGCCATTAAAAATGCCGGTTCGTCATTTTTATCTGAACTTATACGGTTCTCTGTATCAAACCTCCTTAAAATAGTGTTGACGTCATGCTTGCCAGGCGTTTTGGTGCCAAAACCTCTTCCCGGACCGGAGGAACTCCAGGATTTTCTCGAATCTTTGTGTAAGAGTCCCGGAAAGTGAGCCGGGAAGTAATGTGTGGCAAGATGAAGACCATAAAGCGGCAAAAATGCACCTGGAATTTGACGTGATACCAAATTGCATTCATTCGATTAACTTCGTTGGCATCCTCGAAAGCTCCTTGACGTACGTACCCCCCTACCCCCCTCACGGGGGGTAGGGGGGTACGCCTGTGTCGCTTTCTCCTTGCCGCCTTGTTACTCTTTTGAATGCAACCTGGTATGAGTCGGGCACAGGAGCGTTGTCAGCAGAGCCGTTTAGCCGTGTATTGGCGGCCGATAGCGGGACAGGCATTCTATAACGGCACACATATTTAATGCTAATAGAGCCAAAATTTTTCGCGATCTTTTCATGCTGTAATGCTTATATATCAATAACTTATATACAATTTCACTGAGAATTGCTGTTCTCCATCGATTCGCAGTGTCGCCGTACTGTTATTAAACTACCTCAAACAAATTCTTAGAATCTTTCCGACACCGACCTGCCGCCTATGCTGAAAGTTTAACTTCTTACAGAGCCGGCAGGCACTCTGTTTGCCCGACGGCTTGATTATCATGGCTTATCGTTGTGGCATATCATGATGCATTGTCATGCCCTTGCCGTTATCTTGTGTCTTACCCCATGTACTTCATAAATACCGCACCTAGTGGTGGCAGTTGCATGCACAGAGAGAAGGGTTTCCCCTGCCACCAGATGTGGTCGGCGTGGAAGCCGCCCCAGTTTCCGATGTTGCCGCCCCAGTAGTTTCCCGAATCACTGTTGAGCACCTCTTTGTAATAGCCCTCACGGGGCACGCCAACGCGATAGTTTAGTCTCGCCACGGGGGTGAAGTTAAATACGCACAATATAAAGTCATCGGAATTTTTTGCCTTCCTTATAAACGACACGACGCTGTTTGTGTAGTCGCTGAAGTCGATCCATTCGAATCCAGTATAGGAGAAATCCACTTCGTACAGGGCTTTTTCCGATTTGTAAAGGTGGTTGAGGTCTTTCATAAACTGGAGGAGCTTCCTGTGGGGTTCATGATCGAGTAAGTGCCAGTCGAGGCTGACGTCGACGTTCCACTCTTTCCACTGGCCGAACTCTCCGCCCATAAACAGAAGTTTTTTCCCGGGCTGTGCGTACATGTACGAGTACAAAAGCCTGAGATTGGCGAATTTTTGCCATATATCTCCGGGCATCTTGTCGACCATCGAATGCTTCAGATGTACCACCTCGTCGTGTGAAAAGACGTTTACGAAGTTCTCCGTAAAGGCGTACAGAAGCGCAAAGGTAAGGCTGTTGTGGTGGTATTTCCTGTGTACCGGGTCTTTCTGGAAATAGAGCAGGATGTCGTGCATCCATCCCATGTTCCACTTGAGGCTGAACCCCAGTCCGCCCAAGTACACGGGACGCGATACCATGGGCCAGGAAGTGGATTCCTCGGCTATCGTCAGAATGCCCGGATGATAGCCGTGTACGACTTCGTTGAAGCGTTTCAATAAGTCTATCGCTTCCAGGTTTTCGTGGCCGCCGTACTTGTTGGCTACCCAGTCGCCCGGCTTGCGAGAGTAGTCGAGATAGAGCATAGAGGCCACGGCGTCTACCCTGAGACCGTCCAGGTGGTATTTGTCGAGCCAGAAAAGGGCGTTGGCTATCAGGTAGTTAGACACCTCGTTACGCCCGTAGTTGTATATGAGAGTTCCCCAGTCCCTGTGCTCGCCCTTGCGAGGGTCGGCATGTTCGTAAAGGGCGGTGCCGTCGAAGTAGGACAGTCCATGCGAATCTCTGGGAAAATGGGCCGGTACCCAGTCCATTAAGACTCCGATGCCGTTTTCGTGGCACTTGTCTACGAAGTACATGAAATCATCGGGCGTGCCGAAGCGGCAGGTTACGGCGAATAAGCCCACCGGCTGGTATCCCCAGGAAGTGTCGAGGGGGTGCTCGGTGATCGGAAGAAGCTCTATGTGGGTAAATCCAAGCTCTTTTACGTATGGAATGAGTTCGGCGGCTAATTCTCTGTAGGTCAGCCAGCGGTTGTTATCCTCGGGAACCTTGCGCCAGGAGCCCAGGTGAACTTCATAGGCGCTCACGGGTTCGGAGAGCCAGTTCTTTTCACGGCGCTCTTTCATCCACTTTTCGTCATGCCATTCGTACTTGTTAATATCGTAAACAACGGAGGCGCTCTTTGGCCTCAATTCGGAGAAAAAGCCGTACGGGTCGGCCTTGATGCCGGAATAGTTGCGGTATTTGCCTTTTATTTCGAACTTATAGATGTCGCCTACGCCGAGACCGGGAACAAAAAGCTCCCAAACGCCGAATGCTCCCCTGATACGCATCTGGTGGCGTCTGCCGTCCCAATTGTTAAAGTCACCGACTATGCTCACACGCAGTGCGTTTGGCGCCCATACGGCAAAAAACACGCCCTGAACGTCGTTTATGGTCATTACGTGGGCACCCAGCTTTTCATACTTTTTATAGTGCGTACCCTCGTTCATTAAGTGAAGGTCGAAATCGGACAGAACGGGTAAGAACGAATAAGGGTCGTAATTTTCGACCTCCATGCCATTGTGATACACCATCCTGAGTTTATAGGGGAAGACTTCGTCCGTATTTTCGGCTATAGCCTCGAAAAAACCCTCCTGGTGTATTCTGAAGGCTTGGTACATCTTCTTAGTCGAATCCATTCTCGTAACGAAGACTTCTGCGGCATCCGGATTAAATACCCTGACAGCTACGGCGTTTTTGTTATCATGCTGGATTTTATGGGCGCCTAATACGGTAAAGGGATCCGCGTGCGATGCCTGGATAATTAAGTCGATCTGCTCATTTAAGTTCATTAATAGGCCTCCTGGTCGTTAGTTTCCTTATTTTCTATATTCATTAATTACGTAACCGGTAATTAGGTGTCGCTTCACGTGTGTACGGATTTTCACTAATATCAATAATACACGATAAATCGTACTTTAGTCAATTAGTCAAAAATATGGCGTCAAAGATGTGGTACCTTTGAGGTATCGTTAAATAGGGCCTATTTGCTCACCAGTACCACGACGGAACGTGACCAAACCTTATAAGAGTGCTGCTCGTTCATAAAAATTTCCTCGCCGATTTCCGTTATGTCATAGGAGGATTCGTGGTTCGTGTCTATGAACCGGAACCATCGCCTGCTTCCCATAGGTCTGGGCAGCCTGAACCTTATCGGTTCCCAAAAGGCATTTACGATAAATAATATGTCCTGTTGCTCACCGCCCGGCAAAAACATGGATAGGGTGCGGGAATCGTGGGACCAGTCAGGCTTGCCTACTCTGATGCCGTGCCAGACAATGTGCTCGGTATTTTCGCTGGCAAAAGTGTCGGGCCTTAGCGCGGAGCACCCCTTTCTGAACTTGATCAGGAGCTTGAAGAAGCGGTGCATGTCTGCGTTTTTGTGCACGAAATCCCAGTTTATCCAGCTTATTTCGTTGTCCTGGCAGTAGGCGTTATTGTTACCCAGTTGGGTGTGTGCGATCTCGTCGCCTGCTAAAAACATCGGAACGCCGTGGGACATGAACAGTATGGTGGCAAAGTTCTTCATCTGCCTCTTTCTGAGCTTTTTTACTTCGGGTAATTCGGTAGGACCTTCCCAGCCGCAGTTCCAGCTCGTGTTGTCGTTTGTGCCGTCCCTGTTACCTTCACCGTTGGCTTCGTTGTGCTTGTAGTCGTAGGATACGAGATCGTATAGGGTGAAACCGTCGTGGCAGGTGACAAAGTTGATGCTGTGGTAAGGTTCCCGTTCGCTGGCCTGGTACAGGTCAGGACTGCCCTTGAGCCTTAGTGCAAGGGCCGGTATCAGACCGGCCTCGGCTCTTACGAAGCGCCTGACGTCGTCTCTGAACCTGCCGTTCCACTCGGCCCATCTTCCCCAGTTGGGGAAAGTGCCCACCTGGTACAGGCCGGCAGCATCCCAGGCCTCGGCGATAAGTTTCGTGTTGGCAAGTATCGGGTCCGCCGCTATCCTTTCGAGCAGTGGCGGATTCGAAAGTACCGAGCCGTCCCTGCCCCGGCCCAAAATAGAGGCCAGGTCAAACCTAAAACCGTCAACGTGCATCTCGGATACCCAGTATCTCAGGCAGCTCAATATCATGTTACGCACGACCGGGTGGTTGCAGTTCAGTGTGTTTCCGCAACCGGAGTAATTATGGTAATGTCCGTCCCTGGGGTCTACGATGTAGTAAGTGGAATTGTCTATCCCCTTGAATGAAAAGGTGGGGCCCATCTCGTTGCCCTCACCCGTGTGGTTGAAGACCACGTCCAGGATGACTTCGATGCCGTTTTTGTGCATCGTCTTTACCATGGCCTTGAATTCCTTTACCTGGCCGCCGTTGACGCTGCAAGCGGCGTAAGAGGCCTTTGGAGCGAAGAACGATATGGGCTGGTAGCCCCAAAAATTTAAAAGCCTCTCCCCGGTTATGGGGTTTATCCTGTCCGTGTCCATCTCCTCGAACTCGGCGATGGGCAAAAGCTCGACGGCCGTTACGCCAAGATCTTTCAGATATGGAATCTTTTCTATCAATCCCGCGAAGGTTCCCGGATGTTTTACCCCGGATGAGGGGTGGCGGGTAAAGCCTCGCACGTGTACCTCGTATATAATGGAATCTCTCAGCGGTATTTCCAAAGGCTGATCATAGCCCCAGTTAAAGTCGTCGTCCAGTATAATCGAACGGCGGGTGTTTACGTGAACGTCGTTTACGTCGTCTCCCCTGCGCCTGTATATCTTTCCCCATTGGGATGCTCCCGACAGGGCCTTCGCGTATGGATCGAGGAGCATTACGCCCGGATTGTATCTGTTTATATGAGGCTCGTCGTTTGGATTGCAGCTCATGACGTAGGCGTAGCGGCTCTGTGGGTCCAGCCCCCTTATCAAAGCGTGCCAAACGTCGCCGGTTCTGTTTAGCCGGGGGTGAAACTCTATCGTTTTGTCCTCTTCCCTTACGCCGGTGGTGAAAAGAACCAGTGTGACGGACGTGGCGTGTTTTGCAAATATGGCAAAGTTTATGCCGTGTTCCGTAACCCTCGAACCAAGCGGCTCCGGTCTTCCCCTGTAAACTTCCAGTCCATCTATCCTCTTCAGGAGGGTATCTTTTATTTTTAGAGATTCCATCGTGTAAAAGCCTTTCCTTTATAATGTTTTATTATGTCAGTTTTCGGTGGCGTCGCTCATCGATCAAGCTCTTCAGATAAAGGTTGTACTCGTTATAGTTCATCAGGAACTCCACGCTGTCCTTCATCCGGTAAGACCAGTTTTTAGACGATATGGTGCCCGGCACGTTTACGCGTTCCTCATCCGGATGTGCCGTTCTGAGGTTGTAATATAATGACAGGTAGTCCTGAAGCGGAAATATGGTTATCAGTGAATTGCCGCCCAGGTTACGTTTTATTACCATCGCGGACAGTTCGGTAGTGAGGTATTGCGGACATGGCTCGGTCATTTTCAGGAGGGAGTAATACTGGTTTCTATCCCAGTTCAGTTCTTCCCACCATCCCCTTAGCGTAGACGTGTCGTGTACGGAGGGGGAGGCCACCGAGAGACGGGGATAATCATTCGTGTCTATGTATGGCGCAAACTGCTTATGGTACTCCCTGCTCCAGCGCTCCACTCTCAGCCCCAGAATTCCCAGATCCTCCAGTACGAGGGGCACACAGGGAGGAACTGCTCCAAGGTCTTCGGCACATACGAGCATGTCCGTACTGTCCGCCATCATCTTCAGGAGGTTTCTGCCGTTTTCTTTCCAGACTGAGTCTTGTACGTGCCAGCACCCATCGACGAGCTCTTTGAGCTTTCGCTTCTCTTCGTCGTGGAGGTTGTTGTAGGTTCTCGTCTTGTAGTGAAACCAGGTGGGCTGGTAATGCTCGTCTTTATTGGCGGACTCTACCAGTACCCTGTCCCAGTAGAGTTCCAGCAGTTTATCCTTCAGGTACTGGTCCTCGTGGAGGGCTGCAATGCTTCGTTCGTTGCTAAGAGAATCGCTAAAATTGTAATTACCGTCGCTAGTCTGCAAAAAATACTTGTTTATCACGTATTCGGAGTTGTTACCGAAGAAACTCCGCAGGTAGGATTTCGTGAATACCGGTTCGAGGAGGGATTCTATTCTGCGTTCGTCAAATCCGGCCTTTATTAAGTCGGATTTGAGTATATGGGCGGCGGGGTCGAAGTGCCCAAGTACTCCACTGTTGTCTTTTTGAGGTATCTGCCATATGCGGAAGAACCCCAGGACGTGGTCTATGCGATAAGCATGGTAAAATTTCGAGGCCTGTTCAAGCCTGGCTTTCCACCACGTGTAACCGTCCTTAGCCATGGTTCGCCACGAGTAACAGGGAAAACCCCAGTTCTGTCCTTTCTCGGAAAACATGTCGGGCGGGGCTCCTGCTCTGACGTCGAGCTTAAAATTTTGCCTTTCACCCCAGACGTCGGCACTGTCTTCGTTTATCATTATAGGGATGTCTCCCTTGAGCTTCAAGCCAAGGTCGGTGAGTGATCGGCAAGTGAGGAGGAGCTGGCTTTCGAGTTCGAACTGTACCCAGGCGTAGAACTTTACTTCGTCGGGATGGGAGTGCCAAAAACTTTCTATGTTCTGCCTGGACGGGTCTCTCATCTGTTGCCAGTCTTTCCACGAACATTGGGAGTTGAGGTCCTTCAGTACACGGTAGACACAATAAGTCTTAAGCCATGGCGTCGATTCAATCCACTCCGACAGGTCAACGTTATTGGCCAGCCTGTCTTTATTAAACAGGTAGATCCTCTTGAGCATCGACAGTTTGAAGGCGTTTATCTCCGGGTAACTTACCTTTTGAAGAGGGTTCATTAAGGCCGCGGTTTCCTCGATCTCCGTAGTGAATTCGTCATCCCAATCGAGATGCCCGTCGTTAAGCCTGTTAAGACCGATGAATACCGGGTGCAGCGCAAAGGCGCTCAGAGCGTTGTAGGGGGACGAATCGCCCCCGGTATCGTTTACCGGGAGTATCTGTATGATGTCTATGTCTACTTTCTTGCACCACACGCCGAACTTTATGAGATCGAGAAACTCACCAATACCGCAGTTGTCCGCTGTTTTCAGGGAAAACACCGGTATTGCCACACCCGTCAAAAAATGAGTAATTTCTCCAAATTTCATTCTTCTCTCCAATTTGCCGTAATATTTGATGCCGCTTAATCTGGAACTGATTATAATATAAATCCACTTATATTTTAAAGAAATAAAATTAGAAACCGTACTTCCCAAAGATCCCGGATGTAATCGACGGGCTTTTACGTCAGGCGGGCTTGCTTGCCGTAAATATAATTTGTTCACCCCCAAGATAGCCATACTCCCGTGACCAATACAGTAAAGCCTTTGCATCCTTAAACCCGATTGTATTAAGTTCGGTCAGAATCTCCCAGCCAAAATGGTAAAAACACAGGCAACCATCGAAGCTTAAGGGATCACCATGATATTCCGGCGGCAATATATGCTTCACTTCTCCATTTTCCGATACATAAGACCGAATGATGTTCCTTTGCGCCATATGTGCAAACGGAATACTGAAAAGAAGAACGGCGTTTGGCTTCAGACATCTGAAACACTGTTTTAACGCCTTTTTGTAATCAGGAATGTGTTCAAAGACGTCGAAGGAAAGTATGTAGTCAAATTCAGCATCCGGAAAAGATAGCTTTGTAATGTTTTCGTTTCTTATCCCTTCGCCGTTATAACTTCCAAAGGTGATGCAGTCGCCCAAATATTCACTGCCACATATATGAGTATAATTTTTACTGAACCAATTGTACAGAGGAGTCGTTTGTTCGGTAATATAAATTTTCGAATCGCAACGATTTGGTTGACATTCCTGCTCAAAGATATGCACCGTCGCGCGCATTCTATTATTCAGATGACAGACCGGACACACCAGCCTTTCTCTCCAGTTTGGAATTAAAACACCGCCGATCGAATAGGAGTAATTAAAATCCACCAGGAAATCGATAACTTCTCCGCAAACATAGCAGTAACCATTAAATACAAATTCGGTTTGAGTATCCGGAAGCAAACTATTTTCGAATGAAAGCCTTACCATACCTTCTCTTTGATATTTTTCTACATGCATCTTGTAGTCATCAAGAGAAAAAACCTCAGAGATGCTTAACAATGGAATATCCTTAGTGTTTTCCGATTCCTTAATGTTTTTTTACCCAATCCGGCATAATAAATGCGTAAGTCTGAGAATAAGTTTCTTATCCGCCTGACAAGCGAATATTCAATCTAAAATTATCATATATATTTCTAAAAAGTCAAGGCTTATTATACCAGGAGTTCCCCCCAAAATATTGTGATGAAAGGCACAAGTCTGTGATAAAACTGGGAAAATGGAGGATACGAATCTGCATGGTAAGAATTTCGGGGAAATGGCGATGAGAGCTTTTTCGATTTCCGGAGGGTTTGGGCAATAGCAAAGCATCCATCTCCCCTTGTCGGGTATCAGAATAAACCGGTAAAAAATCTCAGATAGGGGAGGAGGACAGGACATGTCCAATGTATACGCCGCCGGCCGAAAATCCTGGCCGGCTAAGTCTTCCGGAACCCAGGACTGATCCACGTACGCCACGGTAGGTACAAGGCACAGAGGCGCCAATACCTCTGTGCCTTGTGGGTTAGATAATCTCGGTGGAAGCGATTCTTACTTGTTCAGGGGAGACGACGGAGCAATTTTCACAGGCGGCGGCCATGAGTGAACCTTTGGCGAGAAGGTTGGCCCGTCTGAGCAAGCCTCCCGACGTCTGATGTATGGCGAGTACGGCCTGTTCGGAAAATAACTGCTCCTTCATTCCGCTTATTTCAAGATGGTGTTTCAGATACTGCTCCATCTCTTTTAGTTTAAGCCCGTCGAGATGGGTTCTGCCTACCACGCGTGAGGCCAGTGGTCTGGAGGTATGATACATCAGTTTGTCTAATAGCGTGCTATGCCCGCTAAGAATCATGGGCATGAGGGATTTGGAATCAAAATCGAACTGCATAAAGGTGTGTATTTGCGCTAAAACCTCCAGTCTCATAAGATGGGCTTCGTCTATAACCAGGACGGGAATCTGTTTCCTGAGTGCTATTTCCTGTATTACACTTCTGATGGTCTTGGTTAAAGTGGTCAGAGACGGCGATTTACACTCCAGGCCAAGTGGTATGGTGATAGTCCTCAGAATCTCTATCACAGTACCGGAGGTGGCTACAAGGGGGATGACTTTATAAAGCGAAGGATGGAGTTTGTCGCACACGTACCTGATAGACGTGGACTTTCCCGTACCTACGTCGCCGGTTATTACCGTCACGGCTCCAATGCCGATAGCGTAAAGCAACCTCTCCGTAAGGCCGGCAAGCTGAGGTGAATGGTAAAGTTCGGACACCTTGACGTCCTGGGGAAAGGGCTCCTTTTGAAATGCAAAGTAGTTCCTATAGTTGTTCATCCGGCCGCTCCCTCTCAAAGAAACAAATCAGAACCATCTGATTTATCCCTTATACGTTCAAAAAGGGCTTCCTCTATTTCGTCCTGCTTTAACACAATCTCATCCATGGCATCGTATAGATTATCTTCTGTAAACTCTGCATCTAACCCCATGATCTCACAAAGAGGAACTCTTTTGCCCCAAGTGGCTGTTGCTCTTTTGGAAGCAGGATGTATTACCCTCGCAATTACCATAAATAAAAAGAACATACCCGCCAATCCTTTACCCAAATATTTATCAAGCCCGATCTGTTTTGATATTTCGTGGAATACATAAAATGCACCAAACGGTCTACTATTTGAGACCGGCATATTCTCAATGTTCGAAGTGTCAATCTCACACAAACTCTTACCTTTTCTTGCAGCCTTAAGAGCATTGTCCATAGCGTCAATCTGTTCCGGTGGAAGATGTGAAATGTTTAACAGATGAATGACGATTGTCTTCTTACCTTGCCGCTTTGACTCTGCAAGATAAGCCGTTTTGTATATTTTACCATTTTGCGTCTTATGATACATCCGCACATACACAATAATTCATAATAGCACGTATAGTCTTATTAAGTCAAGCACTAATTTAGAATAATCGCACGTACATTTAAAAAGCCAATATAAGGATAACTTATTGATTTATTGATCTTTTTCACAACTTATACTACTTTTTCGGGGGGAACTTAAGTAATAAGGTATGTATCGCTTTTACAGGTGTAATTAGTGGGAATGATAAGACTCCATTCGAGCGGTAATTATTACACTCCATACATAACGTACCGGAATGCCTTTCGAAAACTTTGCTTTATTCCCCGTAGTAGTGCAAAGGAGACGAGCCCCCCTGCACCAGCCTTTAACGGCTAATTACCATCTGGTAATAGGAACATTGTTCTTATCTTTGAATGCGCCCTGAGCAATAATTACCAGGTCGATAAAATACCAGAGTCCCATCCCACCACCAGTCAATAACATTGCGATGCCTGTTCCCATCTTATTTACGTAAAAACGATGTCCCCCTGCCCAGCCAAAAAATAAGCATAGAAGCAGCGCTATCAAACGACTTTTTTCAGATACGTTGGTTTCCTCTGTCATAATTATTAACTCCTCTGTGATTGATTAAGTTTAGGTACCCAATGGATACCTCAAATACTAATGTTGTTATAATACGCCGAAAAATCCGCTTTGTCTGTATCATTTGATACAAAATGTAAAATTTTTACTATTTCGTTACGTTATCCATCGCTTATCCTCCCTCTACTAGCGAAGGCGTTTCCGGACAACGCGGTGAAGGCGTTTCCTGACATCGCGGTATAGTGTACTAAATACCAGCAAAGCCAACGGTACGTTACACCGGGTTCGCTACACCGAAGCAAAAGACAATAGGAATAGCGCCAAATTTAACCATAGCCGGGAAATTCGAACATAGAGGCAACGACCCGTAAGGCAACGCATTTCACCGGAAAAAGGACATACACGTACGGATTCCGTATGTCAGTCATTCCTTCCGGGCAAGTCCCGGAATCCACCAATCTAAGTTAAAACGCATTCCAACATTCCAATTGAAATGCGTTTACCCCGAATGCCCCTTTATAACGAATCGCAGGAATAGTAATTCCTACATACACTGTAGAACGAATTTATACCCGGTACACGATCTGTTTTCAAAAACGTCAAACTTAAGGCTTCTTTCCCTTAGTCTCTTTTTTTTCTCCCGTTTCACCGGAAGTTTCGCTAACGGAGCCTTCTTTGGCCGAAACAGGCAATTTGGAATAAAACTTTTTAGCGGATTCAAGAATTTCACCAACATAAGCCGTGGAATCTTGCGTAAGTTTAACTCCTCTTTGTTGAATTTCTGCCAGGTACTTTTCCCACTCCGCATGGGTCCACATTCCCTTAGTTTGCTCGACGAATTTAGCGGTTTGCTCGGCAATGTTCGACATAGCCTTCTTGCCGGCATCTGAGGAGTTTTCATAAAACTTCTTGAACGATTCGAGCATGGTACCAAGATAAGTTTGTGTTTCATTAGTCATTTTAATACTTTTCGACTGAACTTCTTCAACAAACTTAGACCATGCGGTATGGTCCCAAAATCCCTTGTTCTTTTCGACGAACTGCGTTGTTTTCTTAACTATTTCGTCAAAAACAGCCATAGCGATAACCTCCTTGTAAATATTGGTTTGTTATTAAATATCGAACAGTACTATAAACACCCTGCTTGCGTCCATAAAATATCATAACATATCTTTTTACAAAATAGATAGTCCGGTAATAATTAAATTTTCAAACAGTTGGAAACCCGCAGTTATACCCCCCCTACCCGGCACGGTACCGTTTGAGAACACTACCGAGCAAAAAGCTGCCTGCTCTCCAAT
This sequence comes from Nitrospirota bacterium, assembly GCA_015233615.1. GTDB lineage: Bacteria > Nitrospirota > Thermodesulfovibrionia > Thermodesulfovibrionales > Magnetobacteriaceae > JADFXJ01. The sequence continues at coordinate 14,427 of JADFXJ010000010.1, read as the reverse complement.
ACGGGCCGGAATCTTTTTTGTAATTACCACCCCATTACCACCGTTAGTTAGGGGCAGATTCCGGGCAAGTTTCAGTCGAAATGCGTTGTCCTGCTTATTTACATTTCAGGGACGATGATCCAGCGTGATGGTAAAACTGGCCCCTTCCGCAACGTTTTTGAAGCCGATTTCCCCATTCATGCTGTTTTCTATGATGAGCTTGGACATGTAAAGCCCTAAGCCCACGCCCTGGCCCTGTGGCCGTGTGGTGAAATAAGGTTCGAAAATCCTGCCCATAATGCTTTCGTGGATTCCCCCGCCATTGTCGGTTATCGTAAGGGCGGCCTTGCCGTTTTCGTTATGCACGCTCACGGTTATTTTACCTTTTACTGCGGTTTGCTTATTCCTGAAGACTATGGCGTCCATGGAGTTGTTCAAAACGTTCAACACCACTTGCTTAAATTCGTTGGCGTAACCGGTTATAATGACGGAGGCGGTGGTGGTGTCCAGGATTTGGGTTTCTATGCAGTGGGCTTTCAACTGTGAACCGAAGAAGGCGCATACGTCACTCACACTCTGGACGAGGTCGAAGTCTGTCTTTTCCTGCTCCGGTTTGAAGAAGTTCCTGAAGTTGTTTATTATGTCGGACATGAGCTGCAGTTCGCTCATGGTCTTTTCAATAAAGCCGGCTATATATTCTCCGTTTAATTCGCCGAATTTATGGGCGTCTTCCACGTCCTGCACTATAAGGCCGATGGTGTTGAGGGGCTGCCGCCAGTTGTGGGCTATTGCCCGCAACATCTCGCCCATGGCGACGATCTTGGCTTGCTCCATGGCGAGCTTTTCCTTTTCCCGCATCATTTCGGCCTCTTCGGCGCGTCTTCTCCACTGCTCCATTCTATGCCTGTATAGGGCCATCTTCAGGGTTACGTGGAGTTCCTTGTCATTGCACGGCTTTAGCAGGTAACCGTAGGGTTCGGTGGCCTTAGCCCGCTCCAGCACTTTTTCCTCGGTATAGGCGGTAAGGTAGATTACCGGTATGTTCAGGCGGTACCACACGTCCCGCGCGGCTGCTATGCCGTCCACCCGCCCTTTCAAAACTATGTCCATCAGCACCAGGTCCGGCTTGTCTCTCTCTGCATTTCTTATGGCGTCCTCTCCAGAGGCCACCACCGAGGTGACTGTGTAACCGAGGGTTTCGAGCTTGCTGCGCAGATCCATGGCTATTATACCTTCGTCTTCGACTACTTGTATTCTGGCGCTTTCCATGCGAGGTCCCTCCATGTGTATACTTTCCTGTACGTTATATCCTTTCAGGGTATTTTAGCTCGTCAAAGGTTATTCGGAACACGGTGCCGGAGTCACCGACAACGTCCATCGAGCCGCCAAGCTGATACTCTGCAAGGGTTTTAACGAGACTCAATCCGAGGGATTTTGCCAGGCTTACGTCAAACCCGGCGGTTAGTCCCGTCCCGTCGTCCCCGACGGATAGTTCGTATCGCCCGTCAAACTTTTTTTCCAGAGAAATGAATATCTCTCCGCCGGTACGTCCGTTAAAGGCATATTTCAGGGAATTGGTAACGAGCTCGTTTATTATCAGCCCGCAGGGGATGGCCGTGTCTATGCCGAGGTGCAAGTTTTTAACGTCCACCTTAAGCTTTATTGGCGTACCTTTGCCGTTGTACGTATTAAGGAGGTAGGTGGCCAGGGTGTTGACGTAATCTCCGAAGTCCACACTGGCCAGGTCCTCCGTTTGGTAGAGCTTTTCGTGAATAAGTGCCATTGTCCTTATGCGGCTCTGCATTTCCATGAACATCCCGACGACTTTTTTATCCGTTATCTGTATGGACTGCAGATTGATGAGGCTGGATATGATCTGCATGTTATTTTTCACCCTGTGATGGATTTCCCTTAAGAGGAGCATCTTTTCGCTCAGGTTTCTGTTAATCCTGTCCTCCGCCGCTTTAAGTCCGGTGATGTCGAAGGCAACGTGCATCTTTACCAGCCGCCCGTCGGGCCAGCGTAAGGCCCTTTCGATGCAGTGGTACCAGAGGCCGGTTATAGTGTTTTGGAGTTCCCTCTCCTGGGGGCCCGTAGGTTCTCCTTTGTCGGTGAGAATGCGGTTGTTGCAAAACTCACAGGGACTGCCGTTGCTCCTCTGGAGCACGTCGTAACATTTCTTACCAACCAGGCCGGTGCCGTGATGCTTTTCCGTGTAGGGGTTTACGTGAAGAATCTCGTAAGTGTCGAAGTCGGCCACGTAAAAGAGTCCCTCGATACCGGAGAACATGGACAGGAACTCCTCGTTCTGGAGCCTTTGCCTGGCCTCTGCGTTCTTTAAGGACTCTATAAGGTTGGTTTCCATAGAGACGTCCCGCGAAATGAAGGAAGCTCCCTGTACCGACACGTTGCCGGAGATTATGGGGGAGGCGGTGAGAGATACATGAATCGGCTTCCCATAGCACGTTACGTGGAGGGTTCCGTGGTTTTTTATGTGTTTTCCAGCCTTTAGCTCTTCAAGTATCATGAAGGGTTCATCGGACGGACCATCCGGGTAGAGAGTGGTTATAGAGAGCCCCTTGATCTGTTCGTAGGAATAACCGTAGACTTCCTCGGCACCCCTGTTCCAGCTCAATATCTTACCATCGGGCGTGGTGCTGAAAATAGCGTCGTCCGCAGACTCCACTATGCTTGCCAACTGCCGGCGTGCCTGTTGTCCGGCCAGCCTCTTGTGGGTCTCCCTGACCTTGCCCAATAGATTGGGGATAAGTGCAATGCCGGTTAACATCGCTACGGAGGACGCCAGGGCGATAAACTCGACGTAGACGTCCGGTTTATAGACTGTGTTACCGGTATAAATATGATAGAGAGTCGCCAGGCGCCTGAGTGCCATGATAATATTTGCGATTGCTATCAATATCCACGCCGGGCTTCTACCGGTTACCCTTATAAGGAAAATGCTTATTGCGGCAGCCGCCAACTGGCAAATAAAAGAGAAAGCAACTATAAACTCAACCAAAACTACTTACCCCGTTTGATTCACTTTACCTCGTTTGCCTCATCGTCGGCCGGCAGAACTACCTCGAAAGTAGTTCCTAAATTGCCTGAGGACTTCACGGTAATCTTTCCCTTGTGGTTTTCCACTACTTTTTTAACGCTGTACAGGCCCAGCCCGGTGCCCTTTACACTGCCCGGTACCTGGAAATACTCCTCGAAAATCCTGGCGTGGTATGCATCGGAAATCCCGGGGCCGTCGTCGGATATAACGAACCTCACGGTGCCACCTTCCCTGAAGAAGTTTATTTTAATCAAACTCCGTGCGTATTTTATCGCGTTGCTGAGCAGGTTTTCCACCATGGTTTTCAGTTGAGTGGAATCTCCCGTGACGTTGATTGGCTCCTCGAGGGTAAAATATTCCTTTGGCCGATCATTGACGTAAAGGGTAAGGCCGTTACACTCTACTTGTGGCAAACTGCTTTTTACCACGGACAAGATGATGCCGGCCAGTTCGAGGGTTTCCGGTTTGAGCATCTGCAGCGTGGCCTTTTTCTTTAGAGACGACGAGGTATCCTCGATAGTGCGCAGGAGCTCCTGTGAAATGCCGAGGATTATCTCGACTATGCCGTTTTTTTCTTTCTCTTCTTTTACCTTGGCCGAGAGATAGCGCTTTCCGTAACCGGCTATAGCTATAAGAGGGGTTTTGAGGTCGTGGATGAGGACGGAGATAAATTTTTCCCGCTGCATGGCTAAAGCTTCCTCTGCCAGTTTCCTCTCGGTGATGTTCTGGAAAGCCAGTACCACGCCGGTTATATTTCCCTTGTAATCTTTTATGGGAGCGATGCATCCATTTATGAGCATGGCCTGGCCGTTTAAGGATATAAGCTCTAAGCCGCGCAGCTCTATCTTGTTTGTCCGGTGAAAGGTGGCAAACAAGGTGGAGTGGTCCTCAAGCAGATCTATTTTCCAGGCGTCCACTACGTTGAAAACTTCCCTCAGGTGTTTTCCCCGGGCATCGTTTAGTTGCCAGCCGGTAAATTGCCGGGCGACGGGATTCATAAAGTTTATGCATAGGTTTACATCCGTGGCGACGACGGCGTCTCCAATGCTGTTGAGCGTAGTGGAAAGCCATTCCTCGTTTTCCCGGAGACGTCTTTCCAGCTTGTGCTTGTAAAGGGCCATCTCTATGTTCGTAAGCAGTTCCCTGTCCTCGAAAGGTTTCAGCATGTAGCCGAAGGGCTCCGAAATCTTGGCCCTTTCGAGCATTTTTTCGTCCGCATAGGCACTCAGGTAAATGACGGGAATGTCGTATTCGGATCGTATTTCGTTGGCGGTCTCTATGCCGTCGATCTCACCCTGGAGCATAATGTCCATCAGCACGAGATCCGGCTTTTTGACGAGTATCTTTTTTAAGGCTTCCTCGCCCGAGGCTACGGCGGCGGTTACGTCGTATCCAAGGTTTTCGAGGCTTCTTTGTATGTCTTTGGCGATTATGATTTCGTCTTCGACTACGAGTATTTGAGTTTTAAGCATTATGCCGGTCCTTTCCACAGGTTTACGAGGCGGCTCTCCAGGCAAATCCATCAAGTATGGGAATTAAATATGGTAGAATGCTCTTTGTCTACAACCTTTACCTTATTCCTGCCCTTGTTCTTGGCAATGTAGAGGGCATAATCGGCCTTCTTTACGAATATGCCCGCAGTCTCTTCTTTAACATACTGCGAAACGCCGAAGCTGCAGGTCATATGTTTTATGGTGGTAAAGTTGTAGTCCTGGATGATCTCCCTGAGCTTTTCAGCAAGCTCCCTGGCACCTTCAATCGTAGTCTCCGGAGTGAGTATGATAAACTCTTCACCGCCATAGCGGGCAAAAATGTCAGTTTTCCTTACGTGCTGAAGCACGATCATACATACTTCCTGAAGGACGTGATCCCCTGCCTGGTGGCCGTAAACGTCGTTTACCTGTTTAAAATGGTCTATATCGAAAATTATTATCGAAAGGGACGTGTCGTACCGTTTCACCCTGTCGATCTCTTTATTTAACTCCTCTTCGAATTTTTTCCTGTTGTATATGTTCGTAAGATAGTCCTTGCACGCCATGTCCTGAAACTTCTGTCTCTCCCACTCCAGGCCCGATATGTCGGTGAACGATATCAGGTATCTCTCGTGATACTGGCTTTCGGGGATCTTGTTGGCGTGCAGAATGTAAGCTTTCGCTTCGCTCTTCAACTCGTTTTTCCCGGACATATAGACTATGAATTCCTTCTCCGGGTTCCCGATGACCTCTCTTATCCACTCGCCGAAGGATTTTCCCTTGTAAAAAGACTCTTCCTTCAATACCAGAAACTTGTTTATCGTTTTGCACTTTAAAGAAAACTCGTCGAAACCGGTAAAACCGAGAAAATTGAGAAAGGACTTGTTCAGAAAAAATGTGCCTTCGCCGTCGGTTATCATAATAAAGGTGGGATTGTTGTCGAGTATGGTCTTTATGAACTCGTTCTTTGCGTCGATTTCTCTTTGTTGTGAGATGCTTTTTGCCGACTTGATCAGTACGCTGAGGAGATCTGCGTTGTTTATAGGCTTCTTTATATACTTGTCTATACCGATGTCGATGGCTTTCAGGAAGTATTCCTCGTCGTTATAGGCCGTGGTTATGATTATGGGGGTATCGCAGTTGATATTCTTTATCTCCATCGCCATCTCCAGACCGTTCATCAGGGGCATCCGGATATCGGTAACGACTATGTCCGGTGTGTGCTCTTTGAAAAGCACAAGTCCCTCTCTCCCATTTTGGGCCAGGAAAAGCTCTTTTATGCGTCTTCTCAGGCACCTGGAAATGCTCTCTCTGATTATCTGCTCATCTTCGACGTACAAAACTTTCGTTCGTTCCAGATTGTAGTCTTTCAGAGATTCGTTAAGATGGTATTTACTTGTAACTACCATCTTACTATATCAAAAAAAATGAAGCCCACGGTAAAACAGCAGTTGACACTCCTACCTATATAATTAGCCATCAATATTGAAACTTATAGTATTTCGTTCTTAAGGAAAATCATCTGGTATATTATATCATTATTCGATAGTTAAAAAGTCAAAGCAAATAATCGCCTGCGAAAAAAGGAGGTTCCCTATTTGAGGAAGCAGTTCCTTATATAGTATGTATGGTATCGCTATCGCCTTGAAAAGTAAACAAAAAATCGATGGTACGTATTTTGCATCAAACAGTTTTACAATCGATATAAAATATAATGGTGACATTAATGATAGTTGTGCTATAATGGCAGTGTTGTTTTATTAAAGAATATTTTGACATGAAAGGAGGTGGATTGGATGAAAAGAATTATGGCTTTGGTATTAGCTATCGTAATGATAGCGGCTTTTTCCTCTGTGGCTATGGCTGCCGGCTGGGAGAAGTGTCAGGGATGCCATAACGATGCCGGGAAACCAGCTATTGGCAAGGCAAAGTTATTGGAGAAGTTTAAGACAGCCGATGCTTTTATAAAAGGCGCAAAGGACTCGAAGAGTCCTATGATGAACGCTGTTAAGGGCAACGATGAAAATTTAAAGGCCGCCGCAGCAGATCTCGGACTTAAATAGCACGACACAAAAGTACAAAGAGGGGATTTTACTTCCTGACTACTGTTTTTCTGACGTTGGTTTAGGATAGTCCCCTCTGTGTGCTTTTCTTGTTAATATGATAATAAAAGTCAGAGTAATTACCCGGAGTGGTGTTAACGAGGTGCAGGAGTGCGTAGATGGCACGTTAAAGGTTAAACTGACTGCTCCTCCGGTTGACGGCCAGGCTAATAAGCTTCTGATTGAACTTCTTAGCGATTACTTTTCAAACGTACCCGGAGTCGGGACCAGGGAGAGGATAGAAACCAGGGGGAAGGTAAAGGTGAAGATTAGAAAGTCCGACATAAAGATCATCAAAGGCGAGACCTCCAGGGATAAACTTATCGAAATAAAAGCCTTAGAAAGGACATGATCCACAAAGTACCCCGCGAATTCGGCAGACGGCTCCAAGGCTCACGAAAAAGGATCAAGAAGGTTTTTCTTAGTGTTTCTTTGTGGATCGATTCTTTTAAAACAATCCGGTGCCATAATTGAAGCCGGACGTACATGCCATCCTTAAAGACGGGGAATTCAACCTCAACTTTTTTTTCGACGACTTGCCAAACCCATTTTTTGTGATTGACGAAGGTTTGCTGATCGTTTACTGCAACAAGGCCTTCGGGCGGTTCTTCGATCTGCGGTTGGAAGAAGTCCTGGGTTGCACCGTTTTCGATATTTTCCCCGACTGGTATGGTACGTGCATCAGTGGCGTCCTTACAGAGGCTTTGAAGGACAAAAAACCGGCCGTTTGCAATCATTTTATTTGTAATTATGGGCATAAGCATGTTTTCGAAGCAAAGTTTTATCCTTTCAGCTCAGGGCTCTGTGCTTTCATAACCGATATGGCCGGACTCGACAGGTTGCAGGAACTTCAGGAGCACATGGATATAACGATAAACGAAGAGATCGACAAGCGGTTGGCCCGGGAGTGTCTGAATGCAGAGTTCTTCAGGGAGCACTCGACGATGGTGCTCATGGGTGAGATGTTTCGCTCCATATCCCACCAGTGGCGGCAGCCGCTCAACGCACTGGGTCTTATAATCCAGGACTTGAAAGAGGCATACGACTTCGGTGAGTTAAATTACGACTACCTGGAGGAGGCAGTCAAAAAAGCCATGCTGGAAATTCACTCTATGTCCGGCACCTTAGACGTATTTGGAAACTTTTTTAACCCCGTCGAAAAAAAATCCGATTTTAACGTTGTCGGGAGCATCGGGGAAACACTTTTCATAACGTCTTCCATCTTTTTGAAAGAGTCCATTACCGTCGGGCTCAATTTCGATCCGAAGGAAGCCATAATCGTTTCCGGTTATTCGAACGAATTCAAGCAGGCCATATTGAATATTCTGATGAACTGCGTGGATGCCATAGTAGATAAGCGTACCCGTTATTCGCTGTCCCGGCAGGCAGTTGGTAAGATTTGGATCGAACGGCAAGTGGAAAGCGGCAAAGTTCATATCAAAATCGGTGATGATGGAGGTGGTATGCCCGAAGATATGCCAGACCGTAGGTCGGGGTGCTTCACTACAAAGGATATTGGCAATATTACCGGCATGGGAATGGGTAAGAGAACCGGCATGGGGCTTTACCTGTCCCGTTTAATAATCGAAAATAACATGGGAGGGCAGTTCAGTGCCGAAAACTACAACGGTGGCACCATAACGACGATAACCCTAAAAACCGTGGCCGGTTAAAGCCGTAACTATTTCACTCCATGATGAGGCCTTGTATAAGACAACGTTAAGGCACCGGACAGACACCGGACGGGCTCTTTATCATGGGGCAAACAAGCCGCTCCCCGTCTCTGTACATGGTTTTATAATCAGCACTTCGGGCTTAACCCGTACCATGGCTTATACAGTGCCCTGCAGCATACCAATCCTATATGATTGACACTTCAACCGATTCTACTTCAATAGGGCCAGCAATTGCTGGGGTGCCGAGTTAGCCTGTGACAATACCGATATACCTGCCTGCTGCAATATCATGTTCTTGGTCAGATTCGCCGTTTCTGTAGCGAAGTCGGCATCCATGATTCTCGAACGTGAGGCAGTCGTCGTTTCGATTACATTGGACTCGTTATTGACGACGGCGGTAAACTGGTTCATTTTGGCACCCATCTCGGCTTTTTGCAACAGAGTGGCGTTAAGCGCTCCATCTACTACTGCAATGGCATTGGAAGCCTGCGAAACGAAATTCGGGTTAGCAGCGGTTCCGTTGTTTATCAGGAACGAATATTTGCCGCTGTAAGTTATTGCCGTATTTGTAGTGTAGCTGTATGCCGGGGCCCCGCCGGCGCCGCTTACCCAATTACCGTCGCCTACGCCGGTTGTACCGACCGAAGTGGCAGTGTGTACGTCTTTAAGATAGCCGATGTTGAGGGGGTCCTTACCACCGGTGGCTAAGAATATATTTCCGCCGAGGGCATCGGAGTTCATAGAACCTAAACTAAGGGTGACTCCTGCGTCCGAGGCGCTGGAACTTATGAACAGCTTTTCGCTGAATTGTCCGGTGAGGAGCCTCTTGTCGTTGAACTTCGTCTGCTCGGCTATCCTGCCGGTTTCTTCTATCAGGGAGTTTGCCTCCAATTGCATATAAGCGATGTCCGTAACGCCGTACTGGCCGCTCATGGCCTGTACGCCGAGCTCTCTTATTCTCTGGAGGTTGTTGATAACCTCGTTCATGGCGCCTTCTGCCGTCTGGGCCATCGACAGACCGTCGTTTGCGTTTCTTACTGCAACGTTAAGACCGTTAATCTGTGTGGTCATCCTTGTGGATATTGCCATTCCCGCAGCGTCGTCCTTGGCGGAGTTAATACGATAGCCCGATGACAACCTTTGCATGGCCGTTTGTAACGGGTCCTGTGTCTTGCGTAAGTTGTTTTGCGCGTTGACAGACATAATGTTTGTTTGTATAGTGAAAGACATGTTTAACTCCTCCTGAAAGTATTTTGCTGTGTTATTGTCTCGCCTGCAACATTAGCTATGTCGGGCGCACTTATGTATGCCATGCTCGTGTACCATTATGTATGCACTATATGCAAATAGTAAGCCAACTGGATAAATCGTCATATTTTCTGGCAAAATCCAGACGTTACCTGATAGCGGAGTAGGAAAAAAATTCATTTGGATGGAATAAATTGCCCGATTGCCAACGTTTTACTTCTAAAGCCCGGTAGTTATTGTGCGCAACACTTAGTTGTCCTTTTAGTGCGGCGTCTTTTATATAATAATACTTTAAATAAATACGCTACCCCTAAGTGGATAAACACGGTGCATAAATACAGTCCGATATTCGGGTTCGGAAACAGATGGACTTAATATCGAAATACGCGATAATGCGCGATACAGTATATGGTCTGCGGGTTTTAGCGCCGCTCCTTTACCTGCTTTTTGCCGCAGGGTGCGCCGGTTCGGCCGCAAATTTCGTTGCACCGGCCGGAGGTGTCGTTACGCCGGCCAATAACGTTATTGCACCGGCTATGGGTGTAGTTACGGCCGGAAGTGTAGTTACACCCGCGTATGAGGGCCCCTATGACAATTTCCGGAGAGACATTGACGCTGAGCTTAAAGATCCGTCTCTTTACCGTAGCCGTACCGGGATAAAGATTGTATCTTTGAAGACCGGTGACGTGTTTTATTCAAGAGACAGCCACCTTTTGTTTCATCCGGCGTCGACGCTGAAGCTGTTTACCACGTCGGCCGCACTGGCGCAGCTTGGGCCCGGCTTTAGGTTCAGGACGGTGCTCTATGCCGTGCATACCGGTTCGGGAGGGAGTTCCGTATCAGGCAGCGTCTACCTGAAAGGGTACGCAGACCCCGTGCTGGCTACCGGTGACTTACGCGCACTTGCCAGGGATTTGAAGGACTCTGGCGTACGCGCGATAAAAGGGGACGTTGTATGTGACGATACATATCTCGACGATCTGCCCCGAGGCAGGGGGTGGATGTGGGATGACGCCTCGTCGTGTAGCTACGCGGAGATTAACGCTCTTACGGTAAACGGCAATTGCGTAACCATTGGGGCTAAAGCTGGTAAAAGGGCGGCAGATGCGGTGTCGTTAAGCGTTGAGCCCCGAACTTCGTACGTGGAGCTTGTTAACGAAGGTACTACGGTGTCTTCGGTGTCTTCCAATGGCGGCGGGCGTGATTTCATACACGATTTTTCGGTGGTAAGGAAATGGCGCGAGGGAAGCAACAGGATAGTCGCAACAGGCTGGCTTATGGCTGATTCCGACGAAAGAACTTTCCACGTGGAGGTAGCGGAACCCTCCCTCTACGCGTGTACCATCTTTAAGGAAGCCCTCGATAGCGAGGGTGTGAAAATCAGCGGAACTATACGCAGAGGGCAGGTACCGGCCGGCGCCAAAGAAGTGGCTGCACACGTTTCGCCTCCCCTGACGGAAATCGTAAAGGCTGTGAATAAAAGAAGCGTCAACCTGTTTGCCGAACTCATATTAAAGGCTATCGGGGCTCAGGGGGATGGAGTACCAGGCACCGCCCAAAAGGGTATAAAAAGGGTAAAGGAGTTTTTGGCCGGCCTTGAAGTGGACGTGGATAATCTGGAAATGGTAGACGGCTCCGGACTTTCCAGTTATAACCTGGTCTCGCCGGACATATTCATAGAGCTTCTCGGTGCCGTTTACGCGCAACCAAAGATAAGGGACGCCTTTATGGCCTCTTTATCTATAGCCGGTACGGATGGAACGATGAGAGACAGGTTGACGGACAGCAGCGGTAAGGTCAAGGCCAAAACCGGCTTTTTCTCCGGCACTTGTACCGTTTCCGGCTATGCCGTTACCGTGGATGGCGAACCGGTGGCCTTTAGCATCATGATGGAAAATTTTTTGGGCCCGCCCGATGGGGTAAAGGCCGTACAGGACAGGGTAATATCGAGGATCTTGTCCTTTAAGCGTGGCAAAACCGGTTAATAATAAGTTGCGGTCAAACGAGTAAAGAACAAAAACAGACAAAAGATTAACACGAAAGGCACGAAAATAACGAAAAACACGAAAAAGGACTATGCACTTCTGCACCTTTTCGTGCCTTTCGTGCCTTTTTTCGTGCCTTTCGTGTTAATCTTTTGTCCTTTACTCTTTTGAATGCCTTAGTATAAGTGCCAACCAAATCGGTTAAGTATCAAATCTGTAAGTACCTGATTGATTAACGACAAATGCGCTAATCCCGGGCAAAGATGAAAATAGCGTGAAAAAAGTGCTACATATCGTATATAATAAGGAAAACCTGGTTTTTATTGAAAACCGCAATATGCGACTTACTGCGTATGTAACTAATCGTACATAGCAAGAAAAGAATAGAATAGATGAAAGCACTCGTAACAGGCGGAACCGGCTTCATAGGAAGCCACCTGGTAGAAGAACTGATACGCCAGGGATTTTCGGTAACGTGTCTTATCAGAGACAAGTCCGATTTAAAGTGGATAGAGAGTTATCCGATCAATTACATAAAAGTAAAGGACGTTGGCGCGGGCATCGGCTCTTTGGAGGATTCACTCGGAGACTTCGACTACGTCTTTCACCTGGCGGGGTTGACCAAGGCTGGAAGTGCGGAGGAGTTCTTCAGCACAAACGTCAGGGGAACCGGCAGTATATTGGAATCGCTGGACAAGTACAACGGCAACTTAAGGCGTTTCGTTCACGTCAGCAGCCTTGCCGCCGGAGGGCCTTGCAAGGGGACGACTGCGGTTGACACCGATACGGAGCCTGATCCGGTTTCGGATTATGGATACAGTAAATTGGAAGGAGAGCGCCTCGTGCGCCAATATATGGATCGTTTTCCGGTGACGATAATCAGGCCGCCGGCAGTTTACGGACCACGAGACAAGGATTTTTACGTTGTTTTCAAAATGATCAAAAAGGGATTCTTCCCTCACATGGGGAAGTCTTACTATTCGATGATCTACGTGGAGGACCTCGTAAAAGGGATTATCAAGTCGGCAAAAAGCGATAAAACCATCGGCAAAACCTATTACCTGACAGATCGGGAGATTCATACCAACGTATCTATTGCAGAGGCCATAGCTCAGGAGCTCCGGTGCCGTTACGTAAAGATTGGCATTCCAAAACGTGTGATACCCCTGGTAGTATCCATTTACACCAGGATCTTTAAAAATGGCATAATAAACCCCGACAAGCTTAAAGAGCTGAAGTACACCCACTGGCTTTGCAATGATGACGAAGCGGCTAAAGACTTTGGTTTTCAACCGAAGGTAAAATTGAAAGATGGGGTAAAATGGACAGCAAACTGGTACAGGATTCACAAATGGCTGTAGAACATGGTAAAGACATTTTTGACAAATGCTCCCGTTTCACACGGGCCAGAGAATATATTTCACAAGGGTTATACCCTTACTTCAGGGTAATAGAGAGTGCCCAGGAGCCGGAAGTCGTCATGAACGGCAAGAGGATGGTGATGGTCGGCTCCAACAACTACTTAGGCCTGAACAACCATCCAAAGGTAAAGGAAGCGGCAATCGACGCCATCAAAAAATACGGTACCGGTTGTGCGGGCTCCAGGCTCCTCAACGGCACACTGGACATACACGTCCAGCTCGAAGAAAAACTTGCGAAATTCATGAGAAAGGAAGCCGCCGTTATTTTCACTACCGGTTTTCAGGTAAACCTCGGCGTGATATCGGCTTTAGTCGGCAAGGACGATGCTGTGATACTGGACAAGATGGACCATGCCAGCATTATAGACGGCTGCCGCCTTTCCTACGGCGAAGTAAGGAAATACAGGCACAACGACATGGTGGATTACGAAAGGGTCCTCTCCGAAGCCTCCCAAAAGAGTACTCTCACGGTGGTAGACGGAGTATTCAGCATGGAAGGGGACATCGTGAACCTTCCGGAGGTATTGAGGATTGCCAACAAGCACGGCTCCAGGGTGATGGTTGACGACGCCCATGGCATAGGCGTGCTGGGAAAGACGGGCAGGGGCACGGCGGAGCACTTTGGCCTCGAATCGGAGTGCCCTATAATCATGGGCACTTACAGCAAGTCACTCGCCTCCATAGGCGGTTTTGTCGCGGGAGAGGCGGACGTCATACACTACATAAAGCACAACGCCAGATCTCTCATGTTCAGTGCCAGCCCTCCTCCGGCCAGCGTAGCCGCCGTTATAGCGGCATTGGACATTATAGACGGCGAGCCGGAAAGACTCGAAGCCCTCTGGCGCAACACAAGGAAGATGCTCGATGGGTTCAAGGAACTCGGCTTTGAGGTTGGCCCGACACAGACTCCCATTATTCCCATAATGGTTGGTGAGGCTGAGTTAGCCCTTAAAATGGCTGTGATGTTACAGGAAAGGGGAGTGTTCGTCAACGTGGCCGTAACCCCTGCCGTGCCTACCGGGAAGGCTCTCGTGAGGACGAGTTACATGTCCACCCATACGGATACCCATTTGAACTTTGTCCTGGAAGCTTTCGAAAGGATTGGCAAAGAATTGCATATAATTTAGTCAATTTGGGCCGCCTTTTACCCATTTGTGGCTCGCGTCCGATCACCAAACATTGGCAAGAATAATTGGCACTACCCATCATAAGAAAATTTTGGTGATCGCTTCGCTACAGGCCGGTTTTTTTGCTACCGGTTTATCGGCTGGCTTACAGGTCGGGTGCATCTGTAACTTTGCCGATAACTTTGTATCTTAACTCTGTTTCAGTGCCTGCATCTCGGCCTTGAGGTCGCCAAGAACCTTCCTTAGCCAATTTTCGTGGCCTTTTTCCTGCTCGGCCAGCGAAAGGAACATATCTCTGGCAGCGTCCGAGTTTGCCTTGGCAACGGCACTCAAATAGAACTCTCTGGCGGATATTTCCC